>CANBCW010000001.1 GCA_947367115.1 uncultured Clostridia bacterium
GCAGCGAATTTTGAATCAAGCGATTGCCAGTGGCAATCGCACAATATAAACACGCGACGTGGCAATCCCCCACGGCGGTGCGCAAATGTTACGATAACCACCAAAAATGCCGGAAGAACCGGGGGGATTGCCACGCCAGCGGTGCGTCGCGCAGCGAATTGCAATCCTAATGATTGCCGGTGGCAATCATACCTAAATTCAGTGTGGACTGGCTCGCAATGACAGCGTATCTTAGTGCCCTAAACAACAATTGATCGTCCTATCTTCTGCATCAAAAGAGCCGCCGCATACTGCGGCGGCTCCCATGTTGTATTTCTTACTTTGCAGCGTTGACCAGTTCAGCGGTATCCTGCGCGATCATCAGCTCTTCGTTGGTGGGGATGACCCAAACCTGAACCTTGGAGTCGGGCGTGGAGATCAGGGTCTCCTTGCCGCGGACGTTGTTCTTCTCAGGATCCAGCTTCACACCCATGAAGCCCAGATACTCACAGATGGCAGCACGAGTGGTGGGGCCGTTCTCGCCCACACCGGCAGTAAAGGTCAGCACATCGATACCGTTCAGTGCGGCAGCGTAGGAGCCAACATACTTAGCGACTTCGTAGCAGAACTTGTCCAGAGCCAACTGGCAGTCCTCATTACCCTCGTTGGCACCAGCCTCCAGATCACGGAAGTCGGAGGACACACCGGAGATGGCCAGCACACCGGACTTCTTGTTCAGCATGGTCAGGCAGTCATCCACGCTCATGCCGTACTTGTTGCAGATGAACTGCACCACACAGGCATCGATATCACCGGAGCGGGTACCCATGGGCACGCCAGCCAGAGGAGAAAGACCCATGGAGGTATCCTGGCACTCGCCATTCTTTACAGCAGACAGGGAGGAACCATTACCCAGATGGCAGTTGACCATCTTAAAGTCCTTCGTGCCCATGATCTCAGCGGCGCGGCGGGCGATATACTTGTGAGATGTGCCGTGGAAGCCGTAGCGGCGGATGTCATCGTTCTTGAAGTACTCCGTGGGGATGGCATAGCGGTAAGCCTTAGCAGGCATGGTCATGTGGAAAGCGGTATCGAACACGGCCACCTGAGGGGTATGGGGCATAACAGCCTGACAGGCGCGGATGCCCATCAGGTTAGCGGGGTTATGCAGGGGACCCAGGGGGATGCACTTTTCGATCGCCGCGATAACCGCGTCATCAATAATGCAGGAATCGCTGAACTCCATGCCGCCATGCAGCACACGGTGACCAACAGCATCGATCTCATCGACAGACTTGATCACACCGTCAACAGGGTCAACCAAAATATCCAGAACAGCGGAAATGGCCTCAGAGTGGCTGGGCATAGGAATGTCCTTAACCACCTTGTTGTCGCCGACCTTGTGGGTCAGACGGCCGTCAATATAAATGCGCTCGCACAGACCCTTGGCAGAAACATCGCCGGTCTCGGGATTCATCAGCTGATACTTCAGGCTGGAGCTGCCGGCATTGATAACCAGAACGTTCATTGGAATGTCCTCCTAAAAATAGTATTTTCATTTTTCGTACTTTGTGGTATGATACCCATAGCTGAGTCTATTCTATCTTATCATGCCAAAAATCGCAAGTCCTAACAGGAACTTTTTTCAAAAAGGAGGGATTTTTTTGAATATCACCGGCATCATCTGTGAATACAACCCCCTCCACCTGGGTCACCAAAAGCAGCTGGATACCATCCGTTCCTTACATGATACCGACTGCGGTATCGTCTGCCTGATGAGTGGCAATTTCGTTCAGCGTGGCTTTCCGGCCATCATCGATCAATCTCTCCGCGCAAAAGCCGCGGTTTTAAGCGGCGCGGATCTGGTGCTGGAATTGCCAATCACCGCCGCACTGTCCTCTGCCGAGGGCTTTGCCGCTGAGGGTGTCCGCATTCTCGGCAGCTTTTGTGACGAACTGTGCTTCGGTGCAGAAACAGCCGATGCTGAGCAGCTTATGAATACCGCTCACGCCCTGCTGTCCGAGGCCTTCCCCCCCGCCCTCCGGGCTCAGTTAGATACCGGCATGTCTTTTCCCGCCGCGCGTGCCGCCGCACTGGAAGCCATGGGTGCAAGGAACAGTGATCTGTTATCCTCGCCAAACAACATTCTGGCTGTGGAATACTGCAAAGCCATTTTGTCCCAAGGCTGTGCCATGAAGCCCCTCCCCATCAGCAGGGCAGGCAGCTACCACGAAACAGCCGCCGATGCCGAGAATCCCTCTGCCACCGCTGTTCGCCAGCTCCTGTTGAGCGGACATGATTGGAAATCGTATATGCCCGCCACCGCCCAGGACGTTTTTGACGGTGTCCCGCTCCATTCGCTTGCCGCCGGGGAACGAGCCATTCTTGCCCGGCTGCGAACCATGACCGACGCGGAATTTGAAGCGCTTCCTTACGGCTCTGAGGGTCTGTGGCGCAAGCTGATGCACGCCAGCCGTTCCTGCGATACCCTGGAGCAGATCGCCACCGCCACCAAATCCAAGCGCTACACCCGCACCCGCATCGACCGGATGATCCTGTGCGCTTTCCTGGGGCTGACTGCTGATGATCTTGCCGCTCCCCCGCCCTATTCCAGAGTGCTGGCCTTCAACGACCGCGGACGTGCGATTCTGAAGAAAGCCCGGGAACACGGCTGGTTCCCCAACACCGGCGAAAAACTGAACCATCCCTACCAGCAGATCGAGGATCGCGCCGATGCCCTTTACGGCCTGTTCTCAATCGATCTTCCTTCCCCCCCTACCCCAAACTACAGAGTGTCATACCTCAGATAAATTGTTGTTTATAACGCATACAATGCGTGCCCTATAAAAACTACCTGAAACAACAATTTACCCGAGCAGCAGACTGATTCGACAGTTTAACGAGCGGCCCAGCAGGGCCGCTCGTTTACATTATATACAGGGAAACTCCCCGCCACGGGAGGTAAAGACCGCCTCCAAAATATCCTGCTCCTCCGGAGATACATCGATATAGTCAAAGGTTCCGCAGATCATCAATGTTTCGCAGGTATCACGAGCCATCATATAGGTCGTCCCATCAATGACAAACCCGATCTCCGGGCTGAAACCGCAGGACGGCATTCCATAGGTCAAGGTCGAGATCCGCCCTTTCCCATCCAGGATCGAAATGACCGTTTCCAGCTCTTCCCCGGTCAATTCCTCGGAAAACGACACTTCGCAGCCATCATAATGATAAACGACCTTTCCCTCCGCTCCGCTTGGAATACGCACCCGGCTGCATCCGGCCAGCATGAAAAGCATCCAAACGGCGAGAAACAACGCACCGATCCGCTTCACAACCTCACTCCTTTTTTCTTAGATTATACCATTCTTGCCCCACCGCCGCAATACAAAAGGGACCGCCGAAGCAGTCCCTTTGCATTAAGTTTTCCTTAAAATTGCTTAAAGATGCAGCACTCGATCCTGGATCTCCTGTGTCCGTCCCTGATTCCAGAACTGCGTACCGATGTAGCCGCAGGTACGGCGTGCAACGTTCATCTTGCTCTGATCCTTGTTGCCGCACTGGGGGCAGACCCACACCAGCTTGCCGTCATCCTCGCGGATCTCAATCTCTCCGTCGAAGCCGCAGACCTGGCAGTAATCGCTCTTGGTATTCAGCTCGGCGTAGATGATGTTGTCATAAATGAACTGCATAACCTCCAGCACCGCGTCGATGTTCTGCTGCATATTGGGCACCTCAATGTAACTGATGGCGCCGCCGGGACTCAGGTGCTGGAACTGCGCCTCAAAGGCCAGCTTCGTGAAGGCATCAATATTCTCGGTCACATGGACGTGATAGGAATTGGTGATGTAATTCTTGTCCGTGATGCCGGGGATCATACCGAACCGGTTCTGCAGGCACTTGGCGAACTTGTAGGTGGTAGACTCCAGGGGCGTGCCATACAGGGAGAAGTCAATATTGTGCTCCGCCTTCCATTCCTTACAAGCCGCGTTCAGGGCATCCATGATCTCCAGTGCAAAGGGGGTCGCCTCGGGATCGGTGTGGGACTTTCCGGTCATGTACTTAACGCACTCATAAAGACCGGCGTAGCCCAGACTGATGGTGGAGTAACCGCCAAACAGCAGCTTATCGATGGGCTCACCCTTTTCCAGTCTTGCCAGCGCGCCATACTGCCACAGAATCGGCGCGGCATCGGACAGAGTGCCCTTCAGACGCTCATGGCGGCACAGCAATGCCCGGTAGCACAGATCCATACGCTCATGGAAGATCTTCCAGAACTTATCCTTATCCCGGCCGGAGGACAGGGCAATATCGGGCAGATTGATGGTAACAACACCCTGATTGAAACGGCCGTAGTACTTATGCTTGCCCTCTTCGTAGTTGCCGGCATTGGCGATGTTGCCCACACCGGTGTCGGTAAAGCGGTCAGGTGTCAGGAAGGAGCGGCAGCCCATGCACACATAGACATCGCCCTTCAGCTCCAGCATTTTCTTTTCGGAGATGTAGTCGGGAACCATCCGCTTGGCGGTGCACTGGGCAGCCAGCTTGGTCAGATACCAGTAAGGGGTGCCTTCCCGGACATTGTCCTCCTCCAGCACGTAGATCAGCTTAGGGAACGCAGGGGTGATCCACACGCCCTTCTCGTTCTTCACGCCCTCATAGCGCTGGCGGAGCATTTCTTCGATGATCAGGGCCAGATCCTTCTTTTCCTGCTCATTCCGGGCTTCATTCAGATACATGAACACAGTAATGAACGGAGCCTGACCGTTGGTGGTCATCAGGGTAACGACCTGATACTGGATGGTCTGAACACCGCGGTTGACCTCATCCCGCAGACGGCTCTCCACTACTTCGGAGATCTTCTCCTCGGTAGCCTCGATACCGAAGGTCGCCAGCTCCTGCTCCACGCTCTTGCGGATCTTCTCACGGCTGACCTGAACAAAGGGTGCCAGATGGGTCAGGCTGATGGACTGACCGCCGTACTGGTTAGAGGCAACCTGCGCAATGATCTGGGTGGCGATGTTGCAGGCCGTAGAGAAGGAATGAGGCTTATCGATGTAGGTGCCGGAAATGACCGTTCCGTTTTGAAGCATGTCCTCCAGGTTCACCAGATCGCAGTTGTGCATATGCTGGGCAAAGTAATCGGAGTCATGGAAGTGGATAATGCCGGCATTGTGTGCCTCCACGATATCCTGAGGCAGCAGAATGCGGCTGGTGATATCCTTGCTGACCTCACCGGCCATGTAGTCACGCTGCACGGCGTTGATGGTGGGGTTCTTGTTGGCGTTCTCCTGCTTGACTTCCTCGTTGTTGCACTCGATCAGGCTGAGGATCCGATCGTCCGTGGTATTGGACTGGCGCAGCAGGCTGCGGGTGTAGCGGTATGTAATGTAGACCTTTGCCACCTCGAACGCGCCGTGCGCCATGATGGACTTCTCCACCAGATCCTGAATCTCCTCAACCGAGGGGCTGCGGCCCATCTCCTCACAGGCGATCTGAACCGCCTCAGAGATCCGCCGGATCTGCAGAGGGGTCATGCGAACGCTCTCTTCAACCGCCGCGTTGGCCTTGGTGACGGCCATCTCTATCTTCTTAATGTCGAAGATCTCTTCGGCACCGTTTCTCTTTATAATTTTCATCTTCAGTTCCTCCTTCGCAGTGCGCAGGACTCATTATACTACATATTGTGGTTTTTGCAATACCTAATCACAAAATATTGGTGTCAAAAAAAGTCACAACTTTTTGTGCAACTTTTTCCCCCCCAGCAAATCAAAGCATAAAATGACTGAGGTTCACGTGTTTTGGAAAGAATCCATTGAAAATACGCCGCAGATATAGTACCATCACCTTATATCGGCTTTTTCCCCATCTCTCTGTTTTCATCTTTTTTCAAAGGAGTTCTCCGCCATGACTGAAAATTTTGGTTCTCTGCCCTCCGGCGGGCAGGCCTCTTTGTACACCATATCTTGTGGTTCCCTCACCGTCAAGGCAACGGATTTGGGCGCTGCTCTGGTGAGCATTCTGGTGCCTGACCGCAGCGGTGCGCTTGCCGATGTGGTACTGGGCTATGACGATGCCATAGGGTATTACACAGGCTCCGCCTTTCTGGGCGCTGCCGTTGGCCGCAATGCCAACCGGGTAAAAAACGCCTGCTTCCCCCTAAATGGACAGCTCATTCATCTGACCCCTTTTGAGCGCACCAACAACCTGCACAGCGGTCCGGACTTTTTTCACCGGAGGCTGTGGAAAGCGGAATTGTACAGTGACAACAGCATCACCTTCCGTTTGGACAGTCCAAGCGGTGATCAGGGCTTCCCAGGCAATGCCTTGATCCGGGTCACCTATACATTAGAATCCCCCTCCTCCCTGCGCGTCACCTACGACGCGATCAGCGATTCCGACACCGTGTTCAACCTGACCAACCACGCCTACTTCAATCTGGCTGGCCACGACCATCCGGAAAAAGCCATGGAGCAGACCTTGATGATGCCAGCCCGCCACTTCACGCCCTGCGATCCGCGGACGATTCCCACCGGAGAGCTGAGAGCCGTAGCCGGAACCCCCATGGACTTCCGCGCTCCTAAGCCCCTGAAGCAAGATCTCGACGCGGACTATGAACCCCTGCGGCTGCAGGGTGGCTTCGACCACAATTTTGAAGTCTTCTGCGCCCCCTGCGCTGTGTTGACCGATCCCCATTCCGGCCGTACCATGGCCGTCTCCACCGACTGCCCCGGTCTGCAGCTCTACACCGCCAACGGCACCAACGAAATTGGCAAAGGCGGCATCCGTTACGGCAAGCACAGCGGTGTATGCCTGGAAACGCAGTTCTACCCCGACTCCGTCAATCATCCCGAGTGGAAACAACCCTTCACCAAGGCCAATACCCCCTACCATAGCCAGACCCTCTACCGCTTTAGCTGGTAACAATCCTGCACTTCCCGACGAACGGCGCATAAACTGTCCTATAAGCGTCATAGCTTATAGGAAACTACGTTCGGGAGGTATCACTATGTCAGAACGCTGTCAGGAGACGCTCCACTGCAGACCCGAAGACCTGCAGGAAGCCCTCTCCATCCACACCCGCAAAATCACCGATAGTTGCAGAGATAAAGACTGCATTGAGGATCTTCGTGTTTATTTGACAAAAGGTTCTCAGTGCATTCTGGATTCTGCCGTCAGTGCCCGCGTCCGCTGTGCGGACCTGCTGTACGCCTACATTGACGTAGAACCGGTTGCCTTTGACCGGAACCACTACTGCATCGATGTAACCTTCTACTACCGCATTATCGCCGATGCCATGATCGGCTCGTCCCGTCCTGCCAGCCTGTGCGGCCTGGCGGTCTTCTCCAAGCGGGCAGTACTCTGCGGCGAGGACAGCCGCGCCCACATTTTCACCTCTGATACCCGGCTCTGCGCCCCCGACGGTGCCAGCCACCGCAGCGCCAACCGCCCCACCGCCGTGGTGGAGGTCACTGCCCACAATTAGATAGGCGGCAAAAAGCCTTGTCCCCCTAAGGGAAATCGCTTGTTTGGGTCAGCGATCCGGGTTATTGCCCCCAATTCGCAAAACAAAACCAACCCATATCCACAACCTCCAAATAATCACATTTCCCAAAAAACAAAATCTCTCACCTTTCAAGTGTGGTGCTTTATAGTCCCAACACACTCATGCATAACATTTGCCACCTTCCGTTTTGGAAGGTGGCTTTTTTTATTATCACGAAAAGGAGATCAATCACATGGAAAGATGCAAAATCATCGCCATCGCCAATCAGAAGGGCGGCGTTGGAAAAACAACCACCACAGTCAACCTAGGCGTGGGACTGGCCCGAGCCGGTCATCGAGTTCTCTTGGTTGACGGCGACCCTCAGGGCAGCTTAACCATCGCCTTGGGTATTCCGAATCCGGACGCACTGGACGAAACTCTCGGCGGTGCCATGCTGGCAGAGATTAGCGACCGGACTCTTCCGAAAGGTTTCGGGATTCTCCACCACAAGGAAGGTGTAGATCTGCTCCCCGGCAACATTGAACTTTCCGGCATTGAACTGAGTCTTATCAACGCCATGAGCCGTGAAACAGTGATGCGGACTGTCCTTCATCAGTACAAAGACAGCTACGACTACATCCTTATCGACTGTATGCCGTCCCTCGGTCTTATGACCATCAACTCCTTAGCAGCAGCAAATTCCGTCATTGTCCCCTCCCAACCCAACTATTTGTCCACCAAAGGCTTTAACCTGTTGCTCCGATCCATCGGACGCATCAAGCGACAGATCAACCCCCAGCTTACCATTGAGGGGATTCTGTTCACCATTGTGGACAGTCGCACCAGCAATGCCCGTGCAATCATTTCCGCAATGCGAACTACCGTCGGAGATCAGATAAAGGTGTTCGGCACAGAGATTCCCAGATCGGTCCGAGCCGTTGAGGCGGCTGAATTGGGTCAGAGTATTTTCGCCTACAACCCTCAGGGTAAGGTTGCAAAAGCCTACAATAATTTTGTGAAGGAGGTTTGCAAAGATGGCAGAGAAAACCATCGATCTCGGTCTGACGGCGCTCGATGAGCTATTTACGACCGAGGAACAGCGGCAGGAAAACAAACTCCCGCGGATCTGGGATATATCACTGGATCAGATCGACGATATGCCCAACCATCCCTACAAGGTCCGCATGGATGAGGATATGGATACTCTTGTAGAGAGCGTCAAGACATACGGCATCATCACGCCCGTCATTCTTCGAAAGAAGGAGGACGGGCGTTTTGAATGTGCATCAGGTCATCGCCGCAGAAAGGCTGCCGAGATGGCCGGATACACCGCCATCCGGGCTGAGGTTCGGGAAATGACCCGTGACGATGCCATTATCGTCATGGCCCACTCCAATCGGCAGCGCTCCAAAATCCTGCCCAGTGAAAAGGCATTCGCTTACAAGATGGAGTTAGAAGCTCTGAAGCGTCAGGGAAAACGAACCGACTTAACTTCATCCCCAATGGGGATGAAGTCCGACGGTCGCCAAACTCTTGATGTAATCGGTCAAGAAACCGGTGACGGCAGAAATCAAGTACATCGTTATATTCGACTTACCAATCTTGTCCCCAAGTTGCTGGATTTAGTGGATGAGGGCCGGATCTCCTTTCGTCCAGCTGTTGAACTGTCCTATCTGACTGAACAGGAACAGCTGGACCTTCTTGAAACAATTTCCTACGAAGATGCCACACCCTCTCTGGCGCAAGCCATCAAGATGAAGGAATTTTCCAAAGCCGGCAAGCTCAACGCAGATGTAATTCTTTCCATCATGTGTGAGCGCAAACCCAATCAGGCAGAAAAGATTAGCTTCCGCACAGAGCGACTGAAGCCCTATCTTCCTAAAAATATCACTCCCAAGCAAACCGAAGATTATGTTTTGAAAGCGCTTGAACACTATCACCGGTATCGGGAGCGAATGAAGGAGCGTGATCGCTAAATATGACCGTATGTCCACCGCCTGTGGGGGTAGTCTACCCTTTTGTCGACGGGACCGGTATCGGTTGCCGTTCTCCCCCTCTCACACTCTCCCCCTCTGTAACCTACTGTACTAGCTGAAAGAAAGCATTAGTACGCACCAACCACCAATCAACAAACCAATTAACCAAGAAAGTATGAGGTATTACATCATGTTCAAGAAGATTTCCAACAAGTTCAATTCCATTTGCACCCGTGTCACCACCGCCGTCATGAACTGCAAGGCCGAAGGCTATGTGGACTCCGGCGTTAAGATCCTGATCGCCGTTGTCATCGGTGCCCTGCTGCTGGCCGGCCTGTACACCCTGTTCAACACCACCATCATGCCCACTGTGACCACCAAGGTCCAGGAGCTGTTCAACTACAAGGGTTAATCCCTGTGCGGGGTGGGGACTAAGTCCTCACCCCAAATTAGCAAAGGAGGAACCATGCAGAATACCATCATTCCAGTTCTCCCCAGATTGCCGTTTCTTTGTGCAAACCCCTGGCTTTTTACTTGCCAGTGCCTTGCTGTCCTGGCAATCACCATCATCGTGGCACTCATCATAGCCAAGTACGCCACCCATCGCTGGCACGGAGATGCCGAAGCCGTAAAGTGCGGTTTTGTGGGGATTTCCGTAGCCTATGCCATACTGCTGCTGGCTTGTTTCGGCTTTGCGCTCCACACCATTAGAGGAATCCTGCTGTGCTTGATCCTCCTGTTCGCTTCCTACTCCGATCTAAAGGCCCGTGAAGTTGACAATTATTTATCTGTCATGATCCTGCTGACAGCTTTCATCGGTTGCAGCATGGCTCAGCTTCCGGGGATGCTGACAGCGGGTCTGTTTACAGCCGGTATGATGCTGATTGTTTCTCTTTTAGGCAGAGAAAGCTGTATCGGCGGCGCAGATATAAAGCTGGGCGGTGCTTGCGCCTTCGCTCTGGGTATCACCGGAGGTATCACAGGGTTGATTACAGGGCTGGTCTTAGCCATCGTCGTCAACTCTTGCCGAGGTAAGAATACTCGCAATCAGAGTTTCCCCATGGTGCCCTATCTCACCGCAGGTTTCCTTGCTGCATATTTCATCTAACAGAAAGGACTATTCGCATGAAAAACAGAACGATTATTGGCATCATTTGCTTGGTGCTGGCTATCATTGTCACCTTTGTGGTGGCCCCGATTATCAATCGTCTGGCAGAAGATACCGAGGAAGTCGTTGTCATTCTGAAGGACATCAAACAAGGTTCCGTCATTACAGAGGATATGGTTGAGCTGGCCGACTACGCCAAGAAAAACCTCCCGAATGGTGCCATCACCAAAAAGGAAAGTGTCATCGGCAAGTACGCTGCTACCAATCTTTACGCTGGCGATTGCCTGACGGATGCAAAGCTGACTGCCGACGGAAAAACCGCTGAAGATGTGTTCGCAACCTTGGACGGTTCCAAAGTTGCTATTTCCGTAACGGTGGATAGCATTGCTGCCGCCGTATCCGGCAAGCTCCAAAACGGCGACATCATCACTTTCTTCATCATGGAACCGGAATCTGACGAAGCCATCCAACCCGGTGCACTGACTTATATGCAAGTCGTTACCACCACTACCGCTGACGGCATCGATCAGGACTCCATCGTAGAAAATGAGGACGGCAGCTTCTCTCTGCCCAGTACTGTCACCGTTCTCGCCAACGCAGAGCAGGCAAAGCTACTGGCAAGCTATGAAGGAAGCGCATCCATCCACGCAGCATTTGTCTACCGAGGCGACAAGAAAACCATCGACAAGTTCCTTGCCGCTCAGGATGCCTTCTTTTCCAAGGAGGATGAAGTAATCCTTTTGGAAGGGAGCGAGGCCAATGTCTAAATTCATCGCTGTCTGCGGTGCTCCCGGCTGCGGCAAAACCACCGCTGCCCTGAAGGTCGCCCAGGAGCTTTATCTGTTGAACGGACGCAAGCCTGTGCTGTTTTTCTCTCCGGATCTCCAGGTGCCCAGTCTAGGCTATATCTTCCCTCATAGAAAGAGTGCAGACCTATACTCCATCGGTGAGGTTCTGGAGAGAACCGATGTGTACCGGGAGGATGTGCTGAAGCACACCGTCACCACCAAGGAAATGGAGGGGCTAGGTTATCTGGGCTTTAAGGCCGGTGAGAATAAGTATTCCTATCCCAGGCCCACCGAAGATAAGATCCGTCAGCTGTTCCGCTGTATGCGAGAACTGGCTGAGTATGTGGTCGTTGACTGCACCAGTGACCGGGCGGATCTGCTGTCCGCCATGGCAAGAAACGAAGCCGACACCATCATTCAAGTTGCATCTCCCGACCTGAAAACCATGTGCTACTTCGTTTCCAATGCGGATCAGTTCGAGGCTCTGCCCAATTCCACCATTCAGATTATGAACATTCTGGACAAGGATATTTACCTTCCCACAAAAGAGGTGGACAGCCACTTCAAGGGTGTTACCCTCAAGCTGCCCTACTCCCGGCAGATTAAGCAGCAGGCCATCACCGGCACACTCACCGGCTTGGTATCCGATCCGTCCTATCGCACTGCCGCCAAAGAGATTGCAAGGGCGGTGATGTAAATGACAAAATCTGTGGATTTTGTAACGCTGTTGGAACGAGTCCAGCAGTACATTTCCGAGCGTTATGCCGCCGCCCTTGCTGACAAGGATAAATCCGCACAACTCCGCACCTACATCGAAAAGTATCTTTTTGACTACGGTGTTGTTGTGGAGGGCATGCCCTTCCAAATTCTTTCGGACAAGCTGTATTGTGAAATGGCGGAGTATTCCATCCTGACCCAGTACCTGGGCCGGGACGAGATTGAGGAGATCAACATCAACGGCTGGAACGATATTGCCATCACTTATACGGATGGCCGCATTGAAAAGTCTGCGGAGCATTTCTACTCTCCCCAGCACGCCATCGACATTGTGAAGCGACTGTTGCACCACAGCGGCATGATCATTGACAATGCAACTCCCATTTCTCAGGGACATTTGCCGGGAAACACCCGTATCACCGCACTGAAGGACCCCATCGTGGACGAGGACCGTGGTATCAGCGTGTCCATTCGTCTGCTGCACCCTTCCCGTGTGGATCGGGCGCAGTTAGTCAAGGGCGGCAACTCCACCCAGAAGATGATTGACTTTCTGTGTATGTGCCTTCGCTACGGCGTATCCTTTGTGGTAGCCGGTGCTACTTCCTCCGGCAAGACCACGCTGTTGAACGCACTGTTGTCCACCATTCCCGACAATAAGCGTATCTTCACCATCGAATCCGGCTCCCGTGAGCTTTCTCTTGTCCGTAGCAGAAATGGCATTATTTCCAACAATGTGGTGCATACCCTGTCCCGCCCTTCGGAAAACGCCGCACACGATATTACACAGGAAGATCTGGTGGTGGCATCGTTGCGGTTCAACCCCGACATTGTGGTGGTTGGTGAGATGCGTGACACCGAAGCCTACTCTGCAGTAGAAGCATCCCTAACCGGTCATACCGTTGTGTCCACTATCCATGCCTCTGCCGCCGATACCGCTCATATGCGTCTTGCACTGCTATGTCAAAAGCGGTTCCCCATCAACTTCCAGACCTCTTTGATGCAGGCAGGTCAGGCTTTCCCCATCGTGGTCTATGCCCACAAGCTGGAGGACAATTCCCGTAAGATCATGGACATTTCCGAGTGTGTCATCAACCCAGACGGTGAACGGGAGTATCGGTGCCTGTTCCGGTATAAAATCACCGGCAACGAAGTCAAGGGGGACAAGTTCTTCATTGAAGGCTGCTTTGAGCAGCCGGAGATTATGAGCGACAATCTGAAAGCCAAGCTGGTGCAGTTTGGTGTTCCCCAGAGTACGCTTCAGAAATTTCTTGTGAAAGGAGCGGATTATGTATGATTGCGCCCATCTTCGGTCTGGTGCTGTTCACATTGGCTATTGTCCTGATTTTGGACCTGAGTCCCCGGCGAGTCACAGATGATTTGCTGCAGATTATCACGCCGCGTCAAACTCTACATGAACGGGTAAAGGCCATTCGCAGCGGCAAAAAGAAAAAGGGGCTTTATTATAAGCTCATGTCCATGAAAGCCGCACTGGAAGCCACCGGAAAGCAAAAGCAATTCGCACTCATCTGCTTTGCTTCCCTGGTACTGTTTGCAGTTGGTATCTTTACTTCCATCCTCATCAACAACCTATTTCTGCTTCCGGCATTGTCCGTTGCTTTTGCACTGATTCCCTTCATCTACACCGCAACCACCATTTCCTCTTACGAAAAGAAAACCAAGGAAGAGCTGGAAACCACGCTGTCCATCATCACCACGTCCTATATCCGCAGCGACGACATCATCGCTGCGGTGCGGGAGAATATCCCCTATATCAAGCATCCTTTGAAACAGATCTTTCTTGCTTTTGAGGGTGATGCCACCGCTGTTTCCTCCAATGTCAAGCGAGCCTTGTACAACATGAAGGACAAGCTGGACGATGAGATCTTCCGAGAGTGGTGCGATACCCTGATTGCCTGTCAGGACAACCGCGCCCTGAAGGACACCCTACTACCGGTGGTTGCCAAGCTGACGGACGTGCGGATTGTCAACAATGAACTGCAAGGTCTGTTGGCTGCCGCTCGGAACGAATACTGGGTGATGGTCGCTCTGGTAGTAGGTAACATTCCTCTGCTTTACCTGCTGAATAAAGACTGGTTCCACACTCTGCTCTTTGAAACATCCGGCAAACTGGTACTTGGTATCTGTGGTGTGGTCATTCTTGTCACCGCACTGTTTATGATGAAGTTTACCAAACCCATTGAATACAAACGGTAAGGAGGTTTTGAAATGCTGCAAATCATCATCGGCGTTCTCATCGGCATGGGTGCTTTCTTCATCCTTGTTGATGCCTATGCCATCCCTTATTACAAAACCTCCAAAGCGGTAGCATCCTTGAGCAAATTGCAAAAGGAAAAGACCTCCGAGCTTGACCTTTGGCTGGGTGACATTGCCACATGGCTTTCGAAGATCATCCCCATGGACCCTTTCAAAAAATCCAAACTGGAAGCGGATCTGAAAACCGCCCAGATGGACATTACCCCCGAAATGTTCCGTGCCAACGCCATCGTAAAAGCCATGTTGGTAGGCATTATGGCAATTCCCACTCTGTTCATCTTCCCCCTTCTTTGCCCCGTGATTTTGATTTTGGCTGTTGTCCTGTACAGTATGGAAATCAAGTCCGTCAGCAAACGAATTCAGGGCAAGCGAAAGAAGATCGAATATGAGCTGCCCAGACTGGTATTCAACATCGAAAAGACCCTGAAACACAATCGGGATGTGCTTTATATGCTGGAAAGCTACGCAAAAACCGCCGGTCCGGAAATGAAATATGAGCTGGATGTCACGGCGGCAGATATGCGTTCCGGCAACTACGAAGCCGCAATCACCAGACTGGAAGCCCGCGTCGGCTCCTCTATGATGAGTGATGTGTGCAGAGGTCTGATTGGCATTCTCCGTGGTGACGATACCGAAATGTACTGGGCCTCCTTGGCAATTAAGTTCAGCGACGCCCAACGGCAGCAGCTTCGCATTCAGGCTCAGCAAGTGCCTCGGAAAGTCAAGCGGCTGTCTATGTGTCTGCTGGTCTGCTTCATGCTGATCTATGTAGTGGTCATTCTCGCCCAGATCGTCAACTCCCTTGGCGTTCTGTTCGGGTAAGGAGGTATACCAATGCTGAAAAACATTCTGAATAAGAAAGCGGAAGGCTATATCGATGTTTGTGTCGGTGTAGTCGTTTTCGTTATGGTGCTGGTTATCTCCATCAACATTTTCAGCTTCATTACCCTGAAGGTGGAAATGGACCAAATCGCAGAGGAACTGATTGAAGCCTCCACTTATTACGGCGGCTTCGATACCCGATTTGATATCTGCTGCGAGGATATGCAGGATGATTACTTTGACTTCGATGTGAGCTACGGTGCAGACTCCTATTTCAATGCCACCTATGAACGGGTCCAGCTTGGTGAGCGGATGTGGGTCACAGTATCCAAGCAGACCTATGTAAAAGGACTGGGGATTTTCAAAATCCCGGTAACAGTATCCGTTACTCGTTCCGGACTGTCTGAAAAGTATTGGAAGTAGGTGCTGCCATGCTGAAAAACAAGCGAGGCGAAGGCTATATCCAAGCCTGCGTCATGATCCTCATTTTGTGTATGCTCATTGCCGTATGCTTGACTTTTGTGTCCACAGTCAATACAATCCGGGTAGTGGAACGCAACACAAGAATTGTCCTGGACAGCTTCGTCATGGAGAACTCCATCCTCATCTATGACTCCATCAAAAACGGCAACGATTTCACCGAGGCGGTAGACATCAGTGCATACCATTCTCAGCTGGCATATTACAATGGCCTAACCAACGCCGGTATCTATATGTATCATTTCTGCGAGGATGGTAGCTGGGATTACCGCATTTCCAGACCGACTCTGAGTATGACAGAAACCAACTCGCTGAAAATCGCAGCCAAATACCGGATTGTCATTCCCATCTATTTCGCAGGAAAGAAAATTTCCAATGTTACCATCCCCATGACCGTAGAAACCAAATGGACAGACAAATTTTAGGAGGATTTGATTATGAGAAAATCTAAACTGTTTCGCATTTTGGCTCTGGTGATTATCCCTGTCGTACTGGCTGTGGCACTTGGCTTCATCATTGCCGGCAATCAGGGCAAGGACACTGATCCGACAGTAAGCACCACAACCTCTTCCATCCATGTAGGTGCCCCTACCGATCCTACTGATCCCGATCCCTCCATCGGCTCAGAGGCCCCTTCCACGCCCACCGATCCTGATGTTCCCACCGGTTCGGACGAAATCCCCGATGACGACACCGGCCTGACACCGGAGGAACCCACAGAGCCTTCGCAGACTCCCACCGAGCCTACTAAACCGGATAACAGCACCCCTGTTATCCCCGAAAAGCCCGTGCAGCCTCCCGTGGATGCCGAAGATGATACCGCCCAGGGTGGCATTACCATCGGCGGCGGCACCACAGAGTACAGCTGCGGAACTGCCGGTCACAACTGTGACGGTCCCGAAACCCACGCTTACATTCAGAACTTAGAACTGAAAGGTTGTCCTCACTGTGGCTCCCATAGCTGTGCCAGTTTCTACGCTGTCGATGAATGGGGCAACACCTGTTACACCCCCAGCAAATGTCCCAGCTATGACATCCACAAAGATCCCGTGTATTACTGCCAGGAATGTGGCAAGGCTTGCGGTGATGGTACAAGCGGCACCTGTGTGCAGTTCGTAACCGGTTGTAACTGCCCCAACTGCGGCGAAGCCGTGGACAGCAGAACCTGCCACAGCTGCAAAGAAGATTGATATTCCCCCCCTCCAAGGGTCCGACTTTCTGTCGGGCCCTATTTTTATGCAAAAGGAGAAATCATGAGAAAACATTTTATTCGCATTGTATCCCTTGTGCTGGCAATCCTGCTTTTGACTACCACCTTTGCCGCCGGTTCCTTCGCTTTGGAATGGGACGGTGACTCCGTAGATGGCGGTGGTAATGGTTCTGCCGCAGGCATGATTGGCTTTGCGCTTAGAACCACCGGCGACAATGTACTGGGCTATCGGTTTAGCCTTGTTGATGCCAGCGGCAACAACAAAGTATCCAAAGTAATCGATGTATTCCGCAACACAAAGGCCGGAAACAGCGGATATTCAACGCTGTACAGATTTGTCCCCAAATACAACAAGAGCCAGCTCATCAAGAATCAGGATGGTGCTTTCTCAACCAGCAAAAAGCTGACCAACAGCTACAAAGAAGCTGATATGGGTTTTGCCACTGTCCTGCCCACGCCTGAAGATATGGTTACTTGGCAAAACAACACCACCAATCTGAACAAAATTCTTGCCACACTCGGTGCAGGCTCTATTGACGATTTGGTGTTGGGCGACAAGGTGATTGTAGAACCGATTTACGATGTGCGTCTGGAAAGTGTCTGGCACGCCGTCACCGTCACAGAGATCGCTGTGTACGGAAAGCACATCTTTGGTGCAGACACCAAGATTGAGTCCAGCAAAGACTCCGAAACCTTCGGCTTTATTGCAAACTACACCAACAAGCATTACCCCAACGAACTGTTCACACCGGACGGTCAGGGCTTATGGACTGGTGCCACAGCCACATCCAAGCGCCTGACTTTCCGAACAATTATCAACTACGGCTATGGCGTTGGTATTGCCTATACGCAGGAAACCGGCACAATAGAACCCGACCTGATTGTAGATCTCTGTGAAGCATGGCCCGGTGAATTCGGGTATTACACAGATCTCCATGGCTACAGTGTCGGTCCTACCTTCGATGATTGGTCCTATGAGCGTGGCTATCCCATCATGGGCGAAGATGTTTGGTTTGACATTCGTTTCCCCCGTGAAGCAAAAAACTATTATGTTCGCCAGACCGTTTCCATTGATGGCAGCGTTCCCACTAGCAGAGAGGTTTGGAGCGACCGGGGTCTCTGGTATTCCGTAGCCCCTGAGCCTACAACCGTTTCTGCAGACAAAGCATTCTATACCATTGTTGCTCGTGTGGACTGGATTGATGAGGACGGTACTGTTCTGAAATACGGAGCCGAAAAGACCTTTTACATTCCCGTCCAGCCGAAGCTCAATCGATACGAGGTAATCGCCTATGGCTGTACCGGCAGAGAGCAGGCAAGCAGCGGTATGGACGGCTCATCCGGTGCAGTTTATTACGGCCAAAGGATCTACACCCGATACCAGTACACCTCTGACAGCAGTTGGACTTCTTACAATAATCTGTACGCGACCATGTATCACTGGGACGGGAAGGATTGGGAATCTACTTATGATGGCCCAGACGGAAAGTTGCTGAATACAGCCATGTCCTCGGACAGCACCAAAACAACGCAAAGTGCATTGGGTTTCACGATTGTTCCCAACAACTCTGCCTCTGGAAAAAATGTAATCCCCTTCAATATGACTACTGAGTGGACCGCAGATCCCCTTCACACGCAAGAAACTGATCGTTATGAAATCCCCATTCTCATTGCTGATGTCGCACTGGAGGAAATCTATTTGGTCAACGCCAATGGTGCTCGTTTGGACCACACCAAATTAACCATAGGTCAAACTGTCTACATCCGCTACAAATACCGGAATAACACAAACTGCACAGTCTATGTAGACGGATTCAATACGAACCGGGAAAGCATTAGTGCCACCGGCGTATATCGTATTCCTGCCAATGGTGTTATCACAGTTGCCGGTGGTTCTATGGTAGTAACTGAAGAAGATTTCAGCATCTGGGGTGGTGTGTATCTGGAGGGAGCAGGTCTATACAACACCGAGTATGAACGTGACGGTACCAACAACGAGCTGACCTTGAACTGCAACGCATCCTATCCTTTGGAATTATCCCCGATTGTCCCCAATGCCGCCTATCGGGAGGACACATCTGTCATCACCAGCTTCTGGCTGATTAACAATGGCAGCACGGATGTAACCCCGGACAGCAACATTTCGATCCGTATGCGGGTATACAGCAAAAACGGTGCTCTCATAACCACCAAAACCGTGTCCCTAGTCATTGTCCCCAGCAATGACCGCAATCTGTATTATTTCAAATGGGACGTTCCCAAGGGGCTAAGTGGAGCATCGGTACGCATCAAAGCTGAAATCATTGAGGACGGAATCGCTTACGGGGGCTGTAACCGTGGCTATGCCACCCGTCCTTTCCCGGATTATGACACCCCGGATACCGATTACGAAGCAAAGGCACCTGATGGCTTTACTGTATCCTCCATTCCTACCGCAACCAGCAACTATGCCGCTTGGTGGCAGTGGGCGTGGGAAAACGGCGAGTTTGTCAGGAAGTTCTATGGCATCGGCATTCCGAAAACCTCCTCCGAAACGCTAACCCCGGATGAACACAGCAATTCCACCTTCTCAGGTGGATATTGGACCATCAAATCCGGCTATGGCGTTTGGCTGCGAGCCCCGAATCGTCTATCCCGTGTATCCGGTTATGAAATTCCCGGCACAGATGCTTATACCGTTCCGCAGTTTGCGTACGCCGCCTATCCGGAATTCAGTTACAAATATGGTGCAGATCTGTGTACCACATTGACGCTGAGGTCCGGCTTCTGGTATTTCTCCGATCCCTCCAACCCTAAGTATCATTACACCCCCATCTACTTCCCTGATGGGAGATATGTAGTGAAGATCGTCAAATCCGATATGTGGACTCCTGCCGGTATGATCGGTGCTGTATCCACCACCAAGCCCATCACTGTCAAGGATGCCGCCTATGATGACTGGTTTGTTGGTCGGGAGTAAAGGAGGCAAAATGATTGAGAAACGAATGATGGGTGATTATGAAATCATCCACGCAATGCACATTGGTGACAGGGAAATCGTTGTTGGAGATAACCCCAATGCCCCGGAGGATGAGCGGTATCTGTGCGTCACTTGTCAGTACATCGATATTTTTGTAAAACCCGAAAACGCCGTGTCCAGCGATGATTACACCGAAATCATTCAGGAATACGGCAAGCGTGTTGCTGAGCAGGCGGAGAGAACCCGTCCGCTGGTGACACAAGCAAAGGCTCTGGGCATCGACATTCGCATCCTCACCGAAAAGGATTGCCAGCGTATCGACAGTAACGATGACATCAACAACCGCATTGTTGTCATCCGCCCCACCGCTCTACGCCGGGAATACCAGATGTGTACCAATCAGATTATGCTTTGCACCGGTGGCTTTGGTGCCTATCCTCACAGCCGGGGCAGTGCCTGCTACTGCATTGACCTCTATTCAGGCAAGCAGTGCCGGCAGGAACGCAGAGATATTATGGGTACGCTGAACCGTAGCCAGCTTCCCAAATGGGCAGAAGCTACCCTTCATCGGCATGAGCAATCCAAAAAGAGGGGACATGAACGCTGATGGAAATGACCGTTAGACCCATGACCCCTCAGGAGAAAAGCTATTGCTACGCACAAAGCCAGCAGTTGACCATGCAGACTGGAAGTATCGGTTATTTGAGGGCGGATTTTGACACCAACGGCAACAGCTTCTATACCACATGGTTCGACCACCGTAAGGAGCTGAAAAGTGCCGCCTTCAAAACAGAGTTTGATGATGTCATCAACGCACTGCGGGGAAACCCAGCCTACGGCGGCTTGCTGAAAAGTCGAGCAGATATGAAAGCGTATTGCAAAGACCACGCATTGGCCTTCCCCGGAAACTATGCCACCGAGTATGGTATTCGGGTTGATACCGATCACTACGCCTATCTTCTGCGGATGAACCCCACCAAGGGCGATTACAACCTGTATTGCTACTGCTATGTCCGACAGTGGCTGGACCGACATTTGACGCAGGCGGAGCGTGGTATTCGCTTTATCTCCCCGGAATACAAGGAGAAATTCCGTATTGCCGACGGCGATAAGATCCGCATTATTCGCTCTGATGGTGAAAGGAATGACCGAGTCTGCCGATATGTTGACGATTATCACTTTGAGTTAGGCAACAGCATGGGGTTATTCCATATCTGCGAATTTGCTGAGAAGATGGAAGCATCCAATGTGCAGGCGATTATTCCCCTCCGGGCATCACTTCCTGACAAATGCTTCAGCTATCTGCAATCCACCGGTGAACTGATTGTCATTACCAAAGGTGAGAAAGGATATACCCCTACTGGTAAATATGGAGATGGCACTACGCCCCGTGAAGCGGTCAACGCAGCCAACAAAACGATAGGCGTATCCAGAGCGCAGGAAGAGGCTATGGTAGTCGGTTCCATGTTCGGATGGGACAAGCCCGGTGCTGACCCCAAAAACTACAGCGAAAACGGAGTTCCTATCCGGCCTAAGCATCGAGATCGAGGTGACGCACGCTGAGCGAGCAAAAATACATTGCATCCTGCAGCGGCGGTAAGGACAGCGTAGCAACCTTAATTTTGGCGGCTGAGAATAACGAACCACTTGATGAAGCCATATTCAGCGAAGTGATGTTTGATAAGGACACCAGCGGCGAAGTCCCGGAACACCGGGACTTCGTTTACGATGTTCTCAAACCCTTCTGTGAAAAGGAAATGGGCATCAAGTTCAACATCCTTCATGCCAGTAAAACCTATGACGATGTATTCCACCATATTATCGTCCGAGGACCCCACAAGGGCTTAAAGCGTGGCTTTGCATGGCCCGGCATGTGTGCTGTAAACAGAGATTGTAAAATCCCTCCCATAGACAAATACAAGAAAGGTCTGTCCCCCAACGCCGTCACCTATGTTGGCATTGCACTGGATGAGCCTGTTCGTCTTGCAAGGCTGGACGGCACAAACAAAATCAGTTTGCTGGAAAAATATAAACTGACTGAAAACGATGCCACCGCCCTCTGTGCCCAATATGGTCTGCTGTCACCCATTTATGGGCACTGTCGCAGAAACGGCTGTTGGTTCTGTCCAAACGCCAGTGATGCGGAGTTACGGCATATACTCACACATCATCCCAAACTCTTTGAACAACTGCTCCAATGGGAGCAGGAGGATAACCTGTTCCACCGCCGCATAACACGCACTGAAACCCCATCCGAGGTCAAAGCCAGGCTATTGGCTGACCACCGGGTGGGGTGTTCTATTTCATAGGAGGTAACATCATGAACGCAAAAGAGGCCAATGTCATCCTTCGTCAGAAGGTACGGGCGGAGCTGTCCAAGTTCCGCCGTCATTTACTGTCGCAAAGCCAGCAGACTGTTTTGGATCACGCCTATGAATATGCCACCAAGTCGGATATGGTAACGATCATTCACGAAACGGAGTTTACTCTGTCGGAGGCCAAGGGTCTGCTGTCCCGCCCCGGCTTGTTAGATGCCATTTTCAAAGAGTACGGCAATCACTCCAGTAATTCCATGGATGTACTGGTATCCTTCATCTCCGATAAAGCGGAAGAATACGCGAATACATCACAGGCGGCATCCATCCGTAGTACCGGAGCAAGGTGAGGTAGCACTATGAATTTTGGAGAGAATGCAAAAACACACCAATTCGAGGCTGTGACCGTTCTGGGGCATCCCATGCTGTTCACCAGCGCCCATCTGGACCACAGCACCATCCCCAGAGGTGTTCACCTTTATGCAGTCCGACACCACAGCGAGGATTGTGAAAGACCCGTTCAAATCTGCTCTTGGGCAGTTGTAAACCGATACGGTTCCTTGCTGTCCTCCACGCCCATCCCCCTTAAGCATCATCCTAAATTGGATAACAGATTCAAGGATATTGACCCGAACAGGGATTGGGAACGTGCCGGTTATTCCGTACATCTCCGGGACTATCTGGAGAACTATCCCGTCCAAAAACCGCGCCGTGTAGATCACGAAAGATGAGAGGTAGAAAATGCCCAGTAAACTACAAATCATTAAAGAAATGGCTGCGCAGGAGGCGCTGAGCATCACCTCCAACACCGAAAGGTTTATGGCCTTCCTGCATACAGCCGCAAACAATTACAAGTACAGCTTTCAGGAACAGTTACTGATCCATGCCCAAAAGCCCACCGCGACTGCCTGTGCAGAAATCGACACCTGGAACAAGCTCGGCAGATGGGTCAACAAGGGCACCAGGGGCATTGCCCTGCTGGTGGACCGGGATATTCCTTACAAGCTGCGCTATGTATTTGACCTATCCGACACCAACAGTCGAACCGGGCGTGAAGTCCGGCTTTGGCAGATGCAGGATCGCTATTTAGAACCTGTGCAAGAAGCACTTGGCAACAGCTTCGGTGAAACATCGGCCCCCGGTGACTTCCGGGCATTTCTTATGCAGATTGCAGAAAATGCAGTCAACGACAATTTGGGCGATTATGCGGCCACCTTGTCCGATGTGAAGGGAAACAGCCTTTTAGAAGAACTTGACGAACTGAACACAAAGCAGTGGCTTCGTCAAACGCTGGTGAGCAGTGTAGGCTACACGGTGTTGACCCGGTGTGGATTTGATGCCAATGAACTCTATACTTTCGAGGACTTCGCCCATGTCCTGGACTTCAATACCCATGATACCATCGGTGTTCTGGGTGTCGCCGCCAGTGATATTTCCGAAATGGTTCTGCGTGAAATCGAAGTTACGATCCGAGCCGTCCAGCGGGAGGAAAAATTCAACGCCCGTACATTTGCCAACCGAGAAGAAAATCGCTATCATGAAGGCAGAAATAAACAAACCGAAAGGAGAATTCAAGATGAAACTGACCTATACAACGCAGGGCGATTATCTGCTCCCGAACCTGGAGGTACCGGAGGCTCCCAAAGTGGGCAAGTATGGAATGCTGCGACGCAGCTTCCTTCGCAACCACCGGAAAGCACTGTACACTGGAATGATGCTGTCAGACCGCTTGAACCGGCATCTGGAGGAAGTGGATCAGCAGGCCAATACCATGCTGGAGAAGCTCCTGAAGCAGCTGGCTCAGGAACAGGGCGTGACGGAGGAGTTGAAGGCAAAGGATCAGATGCTGTGGGTCCAGCTGATGAACAACCTGCGGCAAGCAGCCGAGGAGACAGTTCTGGCGGAAGTGGTTTACAGCTAAGTGGTCGTAATGGTAACTTCACATGGGATGTGGAGTTTTACTATCACGATGACGAGAAAAACGAGCTGCTCCGTACCTGTGAAAAGTTAAAAGACCACCGTGTAGAAATCGCCGCATTCTTTTCATCCCATCCGGATGATAAGGAACGCGGCGATTTTATTAAGGGGTTCTTCGATAATACCTTCATCGAACAGATCCTCAGCAACGGTCAGCGGACCGGTTATCGAGCCTATGACGATATGTTCCATGTTTGGCGCGGTTCTTATTTGAGCCGCGAACGGGAGGTTTACTACCGTTGGACTCATGTAGCAAAGAACATCGAAGGTATGATGTTGCTGAACCAATGGCTGGCTCCCGACGAAGTATTCCTCCCCACCGAGGAAATGCAGAAAGAGAAGATTCTCCGTGCGGAGGCAAAAGACGGTACCGGTTTTGACTTCCCCCAAGCAGCGGTCGACCATGTTATCACACATGGAAATTCCTATTACCAAGGAAAGCTCGCAATCTACGAATTCTTCGCACAGAACAAGTCCACCCAAGAAAACATCCAATTCCTAAAGAATTCTTACGGAATAGGCAGACACTCCGATGCAATCCCAGGTAGCGGACTTTGGGAAGATCACGATGCAAAGGGTATTCGGATTTCCCGGTATTCCTCCAAAACCAAAGATAAAGCTGAAATCCTTTTGACTTGGCCTATGGTGGAAAAGCGTATTCGGGAACTGATTGTTGCGGATCGCTACCTGACCCCAAAGGAAAAAGAAGCCTATCCCCAGTATGTCCGCACTAAGGCCATCCGAGAAGAACGGCACAAATTGGTGGAGGAGTTCCGTTCCATCATCTATGATCACAACGACTTCTGGACACAGATCGGCGATAAGGATAAATGCTTTGACCTATATCCCCTCAGTCAGTGTTGGTCCCAATTCAGTATGGGCGAAAAGGCCGTCCGACTGGCTCAGGGCGATGTATTTGTTCTACCTGCCATGCGAGAAGCCATGGAGCAGGTCATTGCCGCCAATGCTCACCATGCAGAGCGAGCAAAGGCTATGCTGGAAAAGCTGAATGGCGAAAACGCCCGTCCCATGGAGCCGACCTATGACGAACTGAACCCACCACCTCCTGTCCCCAAGGAGTACAAACTATCTCTGGGCGATACGCTGTATATCGGTACCCAGCAATACGAGCTTCTTTCCTTGGGGAATGAAGAAGCGACTCTGTTTGACCCAGCATTTCCGCTGTTCCACAAGGTCTATCCCCGGCAGGAGTTCTTCGACTTACTAAAAGAAAACCCGCTAAATGATAAGTATTTGCGCGAGGTGGAAATTGCTCCGGAAGTTGCAGAGCCTGCCGGCAATACTCTCTCTGATGTAAAAGCCGCCCCTTCCATTTCTGCGGAGCCGCCGGGTGTCCCCTTGGACGACCCCAAACGATACTCTATTCGGCTGTTACCCGGTGAAGACGGCATTATGGGTCTTTGGGACGCTTCCCATAATTGTTTCCATGAAGAAAACGGACACATCTTCCGTTTTGCCGAGCAGAAAAACGCAGAAAACTATCTTATCAGTTTTCAACGGGTTGCGGGTAATGAGCCGGATGTGGTTATGACTACCCCCAATGGAAAGGAATACCGCAAGGGTGCTGCTTTTATTGCCGGCGACGAGCTGATTGGTCATGCCGTTGCGGTTATCCAGAACATCGATCCGGATGATGTATGGTACACATTCCCTCTGGAGCTTCCGTCACAGGACTCCATCCAGATGAGCCGAGAGGACTTTGAAAGAAATCTTGATAAAGGCAATCTGGTTATGGCTTCTCCTACCTTCCTCCAGGAAGTAGCGGAGGCCCAACGCCTGATTCATGACTTTATTCAGCAAGAGTACGGCATAGATTACAGTCTGGAGCAGGACGGCAATCTTATCCCCATCGCAACCACACTCACCGACAATGATCTGCACACCATTATGGTCTATGCAGACTTAGTGAACGCCGCTATCGTCACCAAAATGGACGGCATTGTGGCCAAAAAGGAGCAATTCCCCAATCTGGAAGCCATGCTGGAGCAAAGACTGCGGCATATGGACCTGAAAGAATTGACCACGGTAGATATGTCCACCGTTTTCATGGCTGGCAAGGTTGACTACCTCTCTACCAACGGAACCGTCGCATATACGGCGGAGTTCCTGGACGGAGATGCACTGGTTCAGGAGGTTCTGGACTGTAACAACAGCGGTGTACCCATCAGTGTCACCCTGTACTGGGACGAAAAAGGGAAAACCATCTCTACTGGTTTTCTGGACAGCTTGGATTCTTCTGTCCATGGCGTTCATAGAACGGAAAACCCATATCTTCCCCGCACCGGTGTTACAGCAGAAGACTTGTTCGCCAAAGCCACGGAGCTGATTGATGAATACTGCGAACTGGAGTTCGGTTCTCCCGGCGAATATGACGATCTTCGCAGCATCCCCATCGGTCATACAACTATCACCGATGCCGAAATCCCCATCCAAATCAATGTGAACCTCATTGATTTTTCTTTGGATCGGTACATTGAGGGCGTGATTGTCGATCAGCGAAAATATGACACGCTGGAAGCCTTCATCGAGAATGAGTTATCAAATCTGTCTTTTGAGGATCTGATTTCCTTCACCGATGAGCAGTTGGCGAAGGTTGCCATCAGGTCGGATGATATTCTCTGGCAGTACGCCGTGGGCGATACTGTCTATCTGGACGATACCGCCTTCCGTATCGAGCAAATTCGTGACCACGAAGTTCAGCTGCGTGACCCCACATTGGCATATCCCGTGTTCCGGGTGGAAAACAAGGAACGGTTTGAAGCCATGCTTTCCCTGGACGAACGAAACAACCGTTTTCGTGAAGTCCCCATTCAGCCTCCCACAGTTTTGGCACCGCCTGCACCCAAGCCCCAAGTGCGGACTTCGGCTACCATTTTACTCCCTGAGATTCCATCCAACCAGCGACACAATTACCGCATCACTGACGATGATTTAGGTGTGGGCACACCCAGCCAGCGGTATGCCAACAATGTGGCTGCCATCCAGCTGTTGAAGCAGTTGGAGGCAGAGAATAGGCTGGCAACACCGGAAGAGCAGGAAGTGCTGTCCCAGTATGTTGGCTGGGGTGGTCTGTCTGCCTGCTTTGAGGAAAAGCACAGCCGCTATCAGGAACTGAAATCCTTACTGACTGAAGAAGAATATGCAGCCGCCAGGGAATCTTCCTTGACGGCATTTTACACGCCTCCGGTGGTTATTCGCGCCATGTACAAGGCGTTGGAGAGCATGAACTTCAAGCAGGGCAACATTTTGGAGCCCTCCTGCGGTGTGGGTAATTTCCTTGGTATGATTCCCGACAGCATGGCACAGTCGCAGCTGTACGGTGTAGAACTGGACAGCATCTCCGGCCGGATCGCCCAGCAGTTGTATCAGAAATCCTCCATCGCTGTGCAGGGCTTTGAAAAAACCGAGCTGCCCGACAGCTTCTTTGATGCAGCGATTGGCAATGTCCCTTTCGGTCAGTTCAAAGTCCCCGACAAGCAGTATGATAAGCACAATTTCCTGATCCACGATTACTTCTTTGCCCGAACCTTGGACAAGGTTCGTCCCGGTGGTATCGTGGCATTCATCACTTCCAAGGGCACTATGGACAAGGAAAATCCTGCTGTACGAAAGCATATCGCACAGCGAGCAGACCTGTTGGGTGCCATTCGCTTGCCTAATGATACCTTTAAGAGTGCTGCCGGCACGGAAGTTACCTCCGACATCATCTTCCTGCAGAAGCGGGACCGTATGGTGGACATTGAGCCTGCGTGGGTGCATCTGAACACCGACGCTAACGGACACAAGATGAACCAATACTTCGTGGACAACCCAGATATGATCTTGGGCGACATGAAAGAAGTATCCGGTCCCTTTGGTCCGGAACTGGCGTGCGTTCCCTTTGAAAACCTGTCCCTGGAAGAATTACTTTCCGACGCCATTCAGAACATCCATGCAGAGATTACCGAATACGATCTGGACGAGGTTTTGGACGGTGAAGAAGATCTGTCCATCCCGGCTCTGCCGAATGTGCGGAACTTCAGCTATGCAGTTGTGGAGGGTAAGGTTTACTACCGTGAGAACAGCCGCATGAATCCGGTGGATGTATCTGCCACTGCTGAAAGCCGTATCAAGGGCTTAATTGCCATCCGGGATAGTGTCCGTCAGCTGATCGAGTATCAGACAGAGGACTTCCCGGAATCCTTTATTGCCGCTGAGCAGATCAAGCTGAATAATCTTTACGACGAGTTTTCCAAGAAGTACGGCCTTATCAATTCCAGAGCCAATACCTCTGCATTCAGCGCAGACAGTTCCTACTGCCTGCTGGCATCTCTGGAGATTCTGGATGATGAGGGCAACTTCGTCCGGAAAGCAGATATGTTCACCAAGCGCACCATCCGTCAAAAGGTGGTTGTTACCTCTGTGGACACCGCTTCGGAAGCACTTGCCTTGTCACTGGCTGAAAAAGCAAGGATCGATATGCCCTACATGGAGCAGTTGACCGGCAAAACGGAAGAACAGCTCTATCGTGATTTGAGAGGCGTTATTTTCTTAGATCCTGCCGCATCCTTCGGCAGTCCCAAGTATCTGCCTGCGGATGAATACCTGTCCGGCAATGTCCGTAAAAAGCTGGAATTTGCCAAGAAGCTTGTGGAGGAATACCCGGAGTATCAGCCGAATGTGGAAGCACTTGAAAAGGTGCAGCCACAAGATCTGTCTGCCAGTGAGATCTCCGTCCGGTTGGGTGCTACTTGGCTTCCTCCCGATGTGGTGGAGGACTTCATGTATCAGCTGTTCGGTACACCCCGGTATGCCCAGTGGAAGGTCAAAGTCCGTTATACGCCGCTCACCGGTGAATGGAATGTGTCCGAAAAGAACTATGACCGCAGCAATGTGAAAGCGGCAAACACCTATGGCACCACTCGTATCAATGGCTATAAGATCATCGAGGAAACGCTGAACCTGAAGGATGTACGGATCTTCGACTATGTCTATGATGCCAACGGCAAGAAAACACCGGTGCTGAACAAAAAGGAAACCGCCATTGCCCAAGGCAAGCAGGAACTGATCAAGCAGGCGTTCCAGGATTGGATTTGGAAAGATCCGCACCGCAGAGAGCGCCTTTGCAGGCTTTACAACGAGAAGTTCAACTCCATCCGTCCCCGTGAATACGATGGCAGTCACTTGAACTTTGTAGGTATGAACCCGGAAATCAAACTGCGGCCCCATCAGGTCAACGCCATCGCCCATATCCTTTACGGTGGCAACACTTTGCTTGCCCATGTGGTTGGCGCAGGTAAGACCTTTGAAATGGTAGCCGCAGCCATGGAGAGCAAGCGGCTTGGCCTGTGTCAAAAGTCTTTGTTCGTTGTTCCAAACCATCTGACAGAGCAATGGGCGTCCGAGTTCCTGCAGCTATACCCCTCTGCCAACATCCTTGTGGCAACCAAAAAGGACTTTGAAGCGAAGAACCGGAAGAAGTTCTGCGGTAGAATTGCCACCGGCGACTATGATGCCATCATCATCGGTCACAGCCAGTTTGAGAAGATCCCCATGTCCGTAGAACGGCAGAAAGCGATCCTGCAGCAGCAGATCGACGAGGTTATGACCGGCATTGCCCAAGCCAAGCGAGATCGTGCGGAGAATTTCACCGTCAAGCAGATGGAGAAAACCCGTAAATCGCTGCAAGCAAAGCTGGAGAAGCTGAACGACCAGACCCGTAAGGATGACCTTGTTACCTTTGAGGAATTGGGCGTAGACCGCATTTTTGTGGACGAAGCCCACTACTACAAGAATCTTGCCGCATACTCCAAGATGCGCAATGTGGGTGGCATCTCCCAGACGGAAGCACAAAAGTCCAGCGACCTTTATATGAAGTGCCGCTACCTGGACGAGATCACCGGAGGCCGTGGCATTATCTTTGCTACCGGCACCCCCATTTCCAACTCCATGGTGGAGATGTACACCATGCAGAAGTATCTGCAGTACAGCACACTGAAGGATAACGATCTGCTGCACTTCGATGCCTGGGCGTCCAACTTCGGTGAAACGGTGACTGCCATTGAGCTTGCCCCGGAAGGCTCCGGCTATCGGGCAAAGACCCGGTTCTCCCGGTTCTACAACCTCCCGGAACTGATGGCCATGTTCAAGGAGGTGGCTGACATCCAGACAGCGGATATGCTCAATCTTCCTGTCCCCAAAGCGAACTTCCACAATGTTGTTCTGAAACCTTCCGATCAGCAGAAGGAAATGGTTGCCTCCCTATCGGAACGGGCAGAGCGTGTCCGCAATAAGATGGTAGATTCGTCTGTTGACAATATGCTACTGATTACCAACGATGGCAGAAAGCTGGCATTGGATCAGCGGCTTATGAGTCCCATGCTGGGTGACAGCGAAACCAGCAAGTCCGGTGCCTGCGCCGACGCCGTATTTGATATATGGCAGCAGCACTCCGACACCGCATCTACGCAGCTTGTGTTCTGCGACCTGTCCACGCCCCACAATGACGGTGCTTTCAATGTCTACGATGATGTGCGTGACAAGCTGATTGCCAAGGGTATTCCTGCAGAGCAAATCGCCTATATCCACAATGCTAATACCGAGGCACAGAAGAAGGAACTGTTTGGCAAGGTTCGCTCCGGGCAAGTCCGTGTTCTTTTAGGTTCTACCCAAAAGATGGGTGCTGGTACGAATGTACAGCAGCGGCTTATCGCCTTGCACCATTTGGATTGCCCGTGGCGACCCAGTGACCTGCAGCAGAGGGAAGGCCGTATTGTCCGGCAAGGCAATATGCACGACGAGGTGGACATTTACACCTATGTCACCGAGAACACCTTTGATAGCTACTTGTATCAGCTGGTGGAATCCAAGCAGAAATTTATCGGTCAGATCATGACCTCCAAATCTCCCGTGAGATCCGCAGAGGACATTGACGAAACCGCATTGTCCTACGCTGAAATCAAGGCGCTGTGTACCGGCAATCCTTACATCAAGGAGAAGATGGACCTGGATATTGATGTGCAGAGGTTACGGCTTATGAAAGCCTCCCATCTGAGCCAGAGGTACGCATTGGAGGATAAGATCATCAAGGAATTTCCGCAGCAGATCGCAGCCTATGAACAGCTGCTGAAAGGCTTGGATGCCGATATTGCCCACGCCAAGGAGCATACCCACCCCAATGAGGATGGTTTCTCTCCCATGGTTGTCGAGGATATCTGCCACAGCAGCAAGAAAGCAGCCGGTTCTGCCATTTTGGAAGTCTGCAGTAATATGACCAGCCCCGATCCCATTCCCCTCGGAATGTATCGGGGTTTTTCTATGAAACTGCATTTTGACAGCATGAAACGGGAATTTGTCATCACGCTGCAGGGACAGCTCAGCTATCCAGTCTCCTTGGGCACCGACCTGTTCGGCAACATTCAGCGTTTGGACAATGTGATTGAAAGCTTCCCTGACCGCATGAACAACTGCAGAACGCTGCTGGACAATGTGTACCAGCAGTTGGAAGCAGCGAAGGTGGAAGTGGAAGCCCCCTTCCCCAGGGAGGCAGAGTTGCAGACCAAATCCGCCCGTCTGGACGAGCTCAACATCCTGCTTAACTTGGATAAGAAGGAAAATGAGATCGTTGACGGAGATCGTGCTGACGATGACGGCGAAAGACCCGCCGCAGACAGAGGGGCAAGGTGACATTATGGCATACGCTACTCCAGAAGAAATTGCACAGGCAAAGCAAATGGATCTGCTGACCTATCTGCGAAACTACGAGCCTGGCAAGCTTGTGAAGGTCGCCAACGGCACTTACTGCACCCGTGAGCATGACAGTTTGAAAATCAGCAACGGCAAGTGGTACTGGTTCTCCCGAAGCATCGGTGGAACCTCTGCCCTTGACTATCTCATTCACGTGAAAGGATACTCCCTTCCTGGGGCTGTTGAGGTCATTCTGGGCCGCTCTTTGGAGAAACCTCCGGTGTCATATAAGCAGCCAGATCGGTCCGTCAAGACACTTCTGTTGCCCCAGCGAAACGACAATTCGCGGAAGGTCACTACCTATCTGAGAACACGGGGCATCCACCCGGCTATCCTTGATTTTTGCTACCGCAACAATCTGCTATACGAGGGGATGCCCTATCACAATGCTGTTTTTATCGGCTATGACGAAAACCATTCTCCAAAATATGCAGCCTTACGCGGAACTGTTGGCAACTACAAAGGAGAAGCCAGTGGAAGTGATAAGCAGTATTCCTTCAATATTCCCGCAATGGGCAAAGCAGAAACTGTCCATGTATTTGAGTCTGCCATTGACCTGCTTAGCTATGCATCCACGGAATACATGGCCGGCAGGAACTGGCGCAGAGAGCATCTACTGTCCCTAGCCGGAGTATTCAAGACAGCACGACCGGATGTTGTGCCTGTCGCTCTGCAGCGGTTTCTCAAAGCACACCCAGAAACCCACACCTTGAACCTGCATCTGGACGCAGATGAGGTCGGGCGTGGTGCTACGGCGGGCATTCTTTCTGGCCTTGGAGATCGCTACACGATCACAGATAACCCGCCGAAGCACGGAAAAGACATGAACGATGAGCTGCGCTATCAGCTCGCAAAAATTAAGAGGAAGGAGAATCAGACCAGATAATGAAAATCAAAATCTATCAAATCAACATGGAGCGAGATGACGAAGGCTGTGCCTTTATGGGCATGGATTTCTTGAACCGGAAGTTAGGAGTGGACCATCCGGCCAGCGAGATCTACGAGCAGGTATTCAATGGCGAAATTGACGGCAAATCTCCCGAAGATGTGTTTGCCAAGTTCACCTGGGATCATCCCGAAGATTACCGGGGCAGATCCCTTTCTGTTTCCGATGTAGTGGAAATCATCGATGGTGCAGAAGTAGAACCCGGTTTTTATTTCTGTGACAGTATCGGCTTCAAAAAGGTGGAGTTCGATACCAACCGTGTCCCTATCAAGAAGGACAAGATCGCTGTTGTGCTTCTGGAACCCGGCAAGCTCGCCAGAGTGGAGAAGATCGACGCTTCTTTGGCCGGTCTGCAAGGAGCCGTAGGCGGCAGCATCGAACCAATGTATCCCTTTGAAGAAGAAGTCTGTATCATCTGTAATGAAGAAGGAAAAATCCTCGGCATGCCTCTGAACCGATCTATCCGCATGGAAGGTCAGATCGTGGATATTATTGCTGGCACCTGCTTCGTATGCGATTGCAGCACCTCCAGCTTCGGAAGCCTCTCACAGGAACAACAGCAGAAGTATCTGCGAATGTTCAATTATCCCGAACGTTTTCTGAGGATCAATGGGGAGATTGCTGCTCTGAAGTATAACCCCGGTGAAAAAGGAAAGGACCGGTGACTTATGAACGAAACCAACGAAACCATCCGGGTTCTCCTTTTGGAACCCGGCAAGCGAGCAAGAATTGTGACCGTTCAGGGCGATACCAACAGCCTGCGACAAACTCTGGGCGGCGATTTTGAGCCGATTCATTCACTTTCCGAAAATGTATGCGTCTTGGGAAGAACGGGAGCACAGGCGGCGCAAATGCCTGTAAATCGCACCCTTCGGACACAGGACGAATTTTGTGATATGTCCTACCAGCAGTTGACTGCAAAGTTCTATGAACAGGAGTCCGATCCCTCCAAAGAGCATTTGACCGGCTACATCGTATTCACCCAGGACAGTTTTTCTCAACCTTATCCCGAAGTGTCCCGCACCTATGTGGTATCCAGTAACAACAAGGCTTTCATCCCCGGCATGGGCGGCTATTCCATCTATGGCGGTTCGCTGGATCGGACAGATCCCTGCGTCCGCTTGGAAGGCTATATGGCAGTCGAGCATGGCGGCAAAGATGGCTGGAAGATTGAACGCTGTTGCCTTGTGAAAGAAGGCAAGGAGATTACCGCTGTCGCTTATGGTCCCTGCCTGATTTGTGGCAGCAAGGATGGCAAAATTTCCAGCCTGCAGGAAGCTGACCTTTACTGGCTCAAGGACAAATATCATCTTCCGGAAAGAGTACAGGAAGTGGACGGGAAGCTGCAGGCCACTTCTTTCTATCCCGGAGAGCGTAATCATGGGCGATAAAAAGACCTTTTCGGACGAAGAATTTTGCAGGCTAAAAAGACTGCTGTGGGCCTACATCAGCAAATCCAAATGGGATGAAAAAATGAACATCCGGCGGGAGCGTTGGCTGTGGGAACGCGGCAATAATCAATCCAAAATCAAAAATTAAACATTATACGGAGGAATTAATTATGAAGAAAGCAATGGCAATTTTTCTGAGTGCAGTTATGATGATCGTCATGCTGACCGGCTGTATCCATCAGGATATGGGTGTCAAGATGAACAAGGACGGTACCGGTGCTGTTACCACCACCCTGGGCATCGAGAAGGAGTTCTATAACAGCCTGAAAGAAATGGGCAGTGACCCCTTTGAAGGCAAGACCGTTACCGAGTATGAATATGACGGTTCCACCTATGTCGCCTGCTCCGAAACCAAGGAATATGCTTCCTACGAGGATATGGAAAAAGCACTTCTGGAACTGACCTACGAAACCAAGCTGATCGAGGACGCACAGGGAGATGACTCTGTCACAGATGAAACCAATCCGACCGAGGACAGCATTTTTGATGTAGTCATCGATGAAGATACGGATACCACTCCCGACAATGCGGAACCGGAAAACGATAACCACATTTTCTCTTCCATTCGGATTGAGAAAAAGCGTGAGCTGTTCCGCACCACCTATTCCTTCAACGCACAGCTAAATCCCCAGAACGCAGAAGCTGTGGATTATGACCCCAACGAAACCTTTAAGGTGACGCTCTCCGTTGAAATGCCCGCTGAGATCACCGAAGCCAAGGGCGGTGACGCTGAAGGTAACAAGGTTGTTTTTGACATCACCGACATTACCGAAAAGCAGGAATTTACCGCCGCCAGCGAAGTGAACCACACCGGTGTGGTCATTGGCATCATCGCCGCTGTGGTTGCTGTTGCGGCACTGACTGTCGGCCTGATTTATATGTCCAAGCACAAGAAGTAATGGTAACCGGGGCCTCTGACTCATGCTTTCAGCCGGTCAGAGGTCGCCCGCTCCCCTGATGTCAAACCGCAGGTCAAAGCCTGCGGGATAATCTTAACAAGCAACGAATCTGTACGGACAGATTCAGCTTGTCCGGGGTCTGCCACCCCTGATACCCCGCAAAAACACACCTGCCATGAACCAGCAAAAGGAGAAACAAATGTCAACACGCACTCGAAGATGTGAACTCCGTTTCAGCGAAAGTGAGTATGCACACCTTGCTGAAAAAGCAGCAGATGCAGGATTATCCGTCAGTGCTTTTATTCGGCATTCTATCAATCACTGCGAGGTTAGAGCCTGTCCGCCTTCCGACTATCGCCAATTTATTCGTCAGCTTCGCCGGATCGGTTCCAATATCGATCAAATCTTGCGTATCGCATATACGAAAGCCCCTTTGCAAGTACCGGACTTGAAGAAGACGTTGGCAGACCTTTTGGAGCTTGAGGACCGGATTGAAAAAGTATACTTTGGAGATGATCTTTGATGGCGGTGACTTCCATTTGGCCCATATCCGGTCGAGTTGAAAATGTAATTGATTATGCCGCAAATCCTGAAAAGACCACTCTGACCAATCCCGAAGCATCTTCCGCTTTCCATGCAATCGACAATATACTTGAGTACACGGCCAACGAAATAAAAACAGAGCAAGGTGTCTATGTGTCCGGTGTAAACTGTGTCCCCAGCAACGCCAAAACACACTTTATGAATACCAAGCGAAAATACAAGAAACTGGGTGGGCGTACTTGTTATCACGGTTACCAGTCGTTTCGTTCCAGCGAGGTGGATGCAGACACCGCCCACAAAATCGGAGTTGCACTAGCACAAGAGTTATGGGGAGATCGGTTCGAGGTTGTGGTTGCGACCCACCTCAACACCGGTCACTACCATAATCACTTTGTGGTAAACTCCGTTTCCTTTGTGGATGGTCTGAAATTCTACAATCTCAAAAAGGACTACGCCCGGATGCGTGAAGTATCCGACCGACTGTGCAGAGAGCATCGCTTATCCGTCATTCAAGACCCTCTAGGCAAAGGTAAAAACTACGCTCAGTGGTCTGCGGAGCAAAACGGCAAACCCACTTATCAATCCATGACCAAAGCGGACATTGACCGAGCCATTAAAGCATCTACCACTATGCAAGGCTTCTACAGTGTCATGGAACAGATGGGCTACCAGTTCAAGCTGTACACAAAAAGCGGCGGGCTGCTGCGGCATCCCGTCGCCATTCCTCCCGGTGGCACCAGAGGTGTCCGTCTGGACCGCTTGGGGTATGAATACACACTAGACGGAATTGCAGACCGGATCTTACAGAATATGCGAAAGCAGGTTCCCTTCCCGGAAGCAGAGAAACGGAATCTCGGCAGATACCGTTGCCGGGGTTCTTTCCGCAAATATCCGAAAGCCACAGGCTTCCGTGCCTTGTATCTGTATTACTGTTACAAACTGAAAATCATTATCAACCAGCCGACATCCGTAAAAAGGGTGTCGGCTGATTTGCGTGCCGATCTGATTAAGTTAGACCGACTTATTGCCCAATCCCGTTTTCTGACTGCAAACCGAATTGATACGCAACAGGAACTGGAATCGGCCAAACAGAAAATCCAGCTTCAAATCCAACAACTTACGCAGCAGCGCATTGAGCTGAGAAATGCGTTAAAACAGGCAACCCGCCGCAATGACACAGAGCAGATAACTGCCCTGAAAACGCAGATCCACACATTGTCTGCTGCGATAAGAAATCACAAAAAGGAGGTGTCGATATGTGATGATGTGGCCCAGCGCTCCGGGGCTGTAAAGAAAAATCTGGAGCAGATCGTTCGTCAGCAGAATAAGCAAGGAAAGGAGAATATGGATTATGAACACAACAGGCGACGCAGCGGAACAGGTCGTTCGAATGTCCCTCAATGGCGTTGAGGTTGCCGCTAAAATCACCGGTGCCGGTGCAAAAGAACTGGCAGCTTTGATTTATGCCATTATGCGAGATCAGAAAAGAACCAAAGGAAAGGCTCGGTTGTCCACTCTGCTTCGCAGCGACAAGCCCCTGAAGGTATTTGCCGTCAAGGACAACGAACTGGAAACCTTCTGCCGGGAAGCAAAAAAATACGGTGTTCTCTACTGTGTTCTGAAGGACAAGAACGCCAAAGATGGTCTGACCGATATTATGGTCAAGGCTGAGGATGCTTCCAAAATCAACCGCATCTTTGAGCGTTTCAATCTGGCCACCGTGGATATTGGTCAGGTTCGGCGTGAGATTGAACAGCAACGGCAGCAGACTGCTGGTGAAACCATTCCCGCTCCCGAAAATGTTCTTACCGAAGAACATGAGGATGCATTCATCGATCAGCTTATGTCTAAGCCCCTCAGCGGTCAGGAGCAGCAAACCGCAAACCCTACGGAAGGCCGGGTTGCGAAATCCCGTCAGTCCGCGCCTACCTCCGCAACGAGAGGCGGTATCGCCAGGGGTGATGCCGAACCTCGCCCTTCTGTTCGTCAGGAACTGAAGAAGATCCGGGAGGAGCAGGCACAGACGGCGAAAAAGCCTCCGAAGAACAAATCCCCTCGCACAACCCAGCATACGCAAAATCATCAGCGCCGGAAACGGCCCAAGAAAACGAAGGAGCGATAACCAATGGAAAACTATGACTCTATTTTTACGGAACAGGAAAAGCCTGATGCCAAATCCTTTGACCCTTTCAACAAGGAAGCATGGGCACAGCGAAAGCAGGCTGACCGCCAGACTGCTTTTACGCTCATAGACGAAACCGCCCAGGATATTGCCCAGGACGGTGAAATGTTCCGAAGCTGTCTGGATGTGATGGCCCGTTTTGACCGTTACTCCGTGGGCAACATTCTGCTGCTTACCAATCAGAAACCTGAAGCTGTCAAGCTGGCGGACTTCGATACCTGGAAGAAAAGCAACTGCTTCATCAAGAAGGGAGAAAACGGCATTCTGCTGCTGGAACCCGGCGAAGAATTCCGGCGTGAGGACGGCAGTGTGGGTGTCAACTACAATGTCAAGCGACTCTTTGACATTTCCCAGACCACTTCCCGTCAGCAGTCTGCTCCTCAGACCAACTACGATATGCGACTGCTTTTGAAATCCATGCTCCGCCATGCCCCCTGTCCCATCGTCATCAGCGAAAATGTCCCTGAGAATATCGGAGCCGTCTACGACGCTGCCGAGAAGAAGATACTGGTCCGTCAGGGTATGGACGGCCCTGAAATCTTCCGCAGTCTTGGTCAGGAACTGGCTCACGCCCACTTCGATAAGGGCAATTACAATCGTGCCAATCACGCCTTCTCCGGGTACTGTGTAGCCTATACGCTGTGCAAGCGTTACGGCGTGGATACCGCCAATTTCCATTTCCACACAATGCCTGCATCCTTCCAGTCCATGGACGCTAAGGCCATTCGAAGTGAGGTCAGCAAAATCCGTGATTGCACCAATCAGATTTCTATGGATATGTCCCGTGTGTTGAACAAGCGCCCCAAGGAGCGCACTGACAACGGCAGATAAGAGGTGTATCCATGGCAGAAGAAAAGCGGATCGTAGAGCTGACCGGCTTTGAATATCGGTTGATGATCAACAGTCTGTCCGATTTCCGCAATGACCTGATCCGGGATCAAAAACCCACCGAGGATGTCAATGATCTTTTACTGAAAGTCATTGACGCACCAAAGAAAAAACGGTTCGGTAGGAGTGGATACGATGCAAGATAAATTCTCCCCGAAGATGATCCTGCTGTATTTTCTCGGTACGGTTCCTGTTATCTGGTTGGGATTGCTGATTGCACCGTATCTTTCCGGTGGATTGCCGGAGCTGGTACGCAACTTATCCTATATCGCAAATCATCCATTCCATATCTCTTTCTGTGAGGACAGCCTTCGTGCTGTCCTCATTTTACTGCTGGTGTATGGATTGGCTATCGGGATTTATCTTTCCTCCGAACGAAACTATCGCAGGCGGCAAGAGCATGGTTCCGCAAAATGGGGTACAGCCTCTTCCGTCAACAGAAAGTATGCAGACAAGGTATGGGACCGCAACAAGGTCCTGACCCAGAATGTGTCCATCGGTCTGGATGGACGGAAGCACCGCCGAAATCTAAACATCCTCTGCTGCGGCGGTAGTGGTGCCGGTAAAACCCGGTTCTTCGCCAAAATCAATCTGATGAATGCCGCCTGCAGCTATGTGGTTCTGGATCCTAAATCAGAAATGCTTCGGGATTGCGGTAATCTCTTAAAACAGCAAGGCTATGAAATCAAGGTGCTGGACCTAATCAACATGGACAAAAGCCATTGCTACAATCCTTTCGTCTATTTGAAGTCCGACAATGACATCCAGCGGCTTGTAACCAACCTGTTTAAGAATACTACCCCTAAAGGCAGTCAATCTCAGGACCCTTTCTGGGATCAAGCCGCATCCATGCTACTCTTGGCACTGGTGTTCTATCTGCACTACGAAGCCCCAGAAGAAGAACAGAATTTCCCTATGGTCATGGAAATGATCCGAGCCGGTGAGGTTCGGGAGGATATGGAAGATTACCTTTCCCCTCTGGACGAGCTGTTTAATCGTCTGGAAATGCGTAACCCCGACCATATCGCACTGAAGTATTACCGCAACTATCGGTCCGGCAGTGCCAAAACATTGAAGTCCATTCAGATCACATTGGTGGCAAGATTGGAGAAATTCAATCTAGAATCTCTGGCCGGTATCACCCAGACGGATGAAATGGACCTGTATCTCATAGGCGAAAAGAAAACCGTAATCTTCGCCTGTATACCGGACAATGACAGTTCCTTTAACTTCATCGTCGGTATGCTGTACACCCAGCTATTCCAACAGCTTTACTATCAGGCAGACCAAATCCACGGCGGCAGGCTACCCGTCCATGTACATTTCATCATGGACGAATTTGCAAATGTGGCATTGCCTGATGACTTTGATAAGCTGTTGGCTACCATGCGAAGCCGGGAAATCTCCGTGTCCATCATCATTCAGAACATGGCACAGCTGAAAGCCCTGTTTGAAAAACAATGGGAATCCATCGTAGGTAACTGCGATACCTTCCTCTATCTGGGTGGCAACGAGCAATCCAGTCACAAATATGTGTCCGAGCTGCTTGGCAAGGAAACTATCGACACCAACACCTACGGCAGATCTCATGGGCGAGGTGGAAGCTACACCAAAAATTATCAATTGTCCGGTCGTGAGCTGATGACTCCGGACGAGGTGCGTATGTTGGATAACCGCTATGCTCTGCTGTTCATTCGTGGTGAGTTCCCGGTTAAGGACTTGAAGTACGACATTATGAAGCATCCCTATGTACGCTTCACCGCAGACGGTTCAGGCGAGCCCTACGCCCATGGTTTGGATACCCGCAGTATTGCCACCCTGACTCTGCTCCCCGGAGATCTGGAGTTGGTCCCCGACACCCCTGTTGAGGACTTCAACTATGTGCTTTTCAGCGAAGAAGAGCTGGAAGAATACTTTAATCAAAATGGAGGTAAACAAAAGTGAAACACACTGATAGAATCGAAAACACTCGTCAGCGGGTCATGCGTGGCTTCCGCCGCTACTGTGCCGTTATCGTCGTTCTCACCCTGATGATGAGCATGGCGGTGCCGGTCTTTGCGGCCAGCGATCCCCTGACTGCCATCAACAATCTGTCTACATTCATCTTCGGCATTATCCGTGCCATTGGCCTGATTCTGGTGGGCTGGGGTATCGTGCAGGTAGGTCTGTCCTTCCAGTCCCACGACCCCTCTCAGCGTTCCAACGGTTTCTTGACTTTGGCTGGTGGTATCGTCATCACCTTTGCCAAGGAAATCCTGGATTTGATCGTCGGCACTGGCGGTGCCAGCGGCGGTATCGGCGGCGGTGTCGTACCTCTGTAATCCCGGTGTGCCTCTCGCAAGAGGGGCACACACTCTAAAAAGGAGGTATCGCTGTGTCAGATAACTGGGTAGTTCAAAACCTTGAAAACGCACTGTCCACATGGAACGATAAGCTATCTGAAATCTGGCAGTTGCTGACGCAAAACATCGTTGACTTCAAAGGCGGTGGGATATGGACCATCATTCTCAATATCCACAGCACCGTACAGGCCATCGGCTTAGCACTGGTGGTTTTGTTTTTCCTGATGGGCATTATCAAAACCTGCGGCAGTTTATCAGAGTTCAAGCGTCCGGAAGTGGTTGTCAAAGCACTGCTTCGCTTTTGCATTGCCAAGGCGTTGGTCACCCACGGGTTGGAATTGATGATGACTCTGTTGGGGATCATTCAGGGCATCATCACAAAAATCATGTCCTCTGGCGGTTTCGCTGCTCCGCCCCCCACCACGCTCCCATCTTCCATCGTTTCAGCCATTGAGAACTGCGACTTCTGGTCATCCATACCGCTATGGGCTGTCACCCTGATTGGTGGCTTGTTTATCTGGGTATTGTCCTTTGTGATGATTCTGACGGTTTACGGACGCTTCTTTAAGCTGTATATGTACACCGCCATTTCTCCCATTTCCCTAGCGGCCTTTGCCGGAGAACCCACACAGAGCATTGGCGTGAGCTTTATCAAGAGTTATGCCGCTGTTTGTTTGGAGGGTGCCATTATCGTGCTGGCGTGTATCATTTTCTCCGTATTTGCCGCTACGCCACCTGCGATAAACACCTCTGCCGCCGCAGTCACAATGGTCTGGACCTACATTGGAGAACTGATATTCAATATGCTTGTGCTGACCGGCACCATCAAAATGTCCGACCGGGTTGTCCGTGAAATGATGGGTGTGTAATCTAGGAGGAACTCATGGAAGTAAAAATCAATCGTGAAATTCGGAACTACACCGAATCTTTTTTTTTCGGACTGTCCCTGCGGCAGTCCATTTTCTCTTTGCTGGCAATCATCATGGCTGTGATACTGGGCTTTACCTTCCGTGGGAAGGTAAACACCGAGGTTCTTTCGTGGATCTGTGTCTTTGGTGCAGTCCCCTTTGGACTGCTGGGCTTTGTCACATACCATGGAATGCCCGCAGAGCAATTTGCGTGGGCGTGGCTCCGATCTGAAATTCTGGAACCACGTCACTACTACAACGAACCTCGAAACACATATTACGAGGTTTTGAAAGCCACCATTGAAGCCAAAGAAAAGGAGGAATTTGAACGGCATGATTAAATCGGTCCGTAAACATCTGGTGATGGAACGGGAGGCGTACCGCATTCCTCGCCGTGTGCGGGATCTGATTCCCATTCACTGTCTGTGGAAAGATGGCATTTTCCGTACCGGCAAAAAGTATTCCAAAACATACTGCTTCACAGACATCAACTACCAAGTCGCCTCTCTGGAGGATAAAAAGCAGATGTTCTTCGGCTATTCTGCGATCCTCAACAGCATGGACAGCGGAGCCACCTATAAGATCACCCAAAGCAAGCGTCATATGACCAGATATGACATTGAGGATGGTGTTCTGATGGGCATGAAGCCCGATGCTCTGAACGGCTTTCGGGAGGAATACAATCAGTTCATTCTGGACCGCTCCCTGGGCAGTAACGGCAGTTATCAAGAGAAGTACCTGACTGTATCCGTAGCCAAGCGAAATATTCAGGATGCCCGAAACTACTTTGCTCGAATCGGTCCCGAACTGGCTGCCCGGTTCGCAGAGCTTGGTTCCCACTTCCGGGAGCTGGACTCTATGGAACGGTTGCAGTTTCTGCATGACTTCTATCGTCCGGAGGACAGCGAGCATTTCCACTTCAACATTGACCATTCCATGCGGATGGGCCATGATTTCCGGGACTACATCTGCCCCGATTCCATGGAAAAGCACAAGGATTATCTGATGATTGGCAACAGATATGCCAGAACCTTCTACCTGAAGGATCTGGCATCTTTTATCCGGGACGATATTCTGGACGAGTTCACCAGTCTGAGCTGTGACCTGATGCTTTCCATTGATGTGTTGCCCATCCAGACGGATGAAGCGGTGCGAGAGGTTGAAAACCGGTTGCTGGGTGTGGAAAAGAACATGACCGACTGGCAGCGTCGGCAGAACCGAAACAACAACTTCTCTGCCATGCCCCCCTACGATATGGAGTTGCAGCGGAAAGAAGCCAAGGAAGTTCTGGACGATCTGACCACCCGCGACCAGCGGCTGATGTTCGCCGTGATTACCATGGTGATTACAGCAGACACCAAAGAGCAACTGGATACGCTGACAGAAAGTCTGCGTAGCATTGCCCAAAACCGGATGTGTCAAATGGTTCCGCTGACATTCCAGCAGTTGGACGGCTTGGCTACGGTATTGCCCATCGGCCCCAGAAAGATCAACGCCTTCCGCACCCTGACCACCGAATCTCTTGCAGTGTTTATACCCTTCAAGGTGCAGGAAATCCAGGAAAAGGGCGGTATGTACTTTGGCGAAAACACCATTTCCCATAACCTGATCCTTTGCAACAAGCAGAACCTTCAGAACCAGGCGACCTTGATTTTGGGCGTTCCCGGTTCCGGCAAATCCTTCCTCACCAAAGAACAGATCTTCATGCTCATCGCCAATACGGATGATGACATCATGATCTGCGACCCCGAAGGCGAGTACGCCCCGCTGGTGGAAGCCATGGGCGACCTTGGCACCGTACTGCGTATCCGGGCAGGCGGCAAGGATCGCTTAAACGCCATGTACATGGTTGATGGCTACGGCGACAGTAATCCGGTGGTCATCAAGTCGGAGTTCATCATGTCCCTGATCGAGCAGATCGACAAAGAGGGTGTCGGCCCTCAGCACAAGTCCATCATTGACCGATGTGTTTCTGCCCTTTACCGGGAGGCACGGGAGTTCAATTACACGCCCACCTTGTCAGCTTTACGAATGAAGCTGATGGAACAGCCGGAGCAACAGGCTAAGGATATTGCACTGGCTCTGGAACTGTACACCACCGGTTCTTTGGACATTTTCGGACATGACAGCAATGTGAACCTGGACAAGCGAGTAACCGTATTTGACATTCACGGTCTTGGTCCTCAGCTGAAATCTGCCGGACTTTTGGTCATCACCGACACCATGCTCAACCGTGTCACTCTGAACTGGAAGCGTGGAAAACGCACCCATGTGTTCATTGACGAGTTCCATGTAGTCTTTGAAAATGAGTTTTCCGCTGCGTTCTTCTCCTCCGCATGGCGACAGTTCCGTAAGAGAAACGCCTATCCCACGGCCATCACTCAGAATGTGGAGTACCTTCTGGATTCCGTCGAAGCAAGCACTCTGGTGTCCAACTCCGAGCTTGTGGTCATGCTGAATCAGGCGGCATCGGACAGAGAAAAGCTGGGTAGCCTCCTGAATATCTCCACGGAGCAGATGAGCTACATCACCAATGCAGATGCAGGCTGTGGCCTGATTAAATACGGCTCCTCTCTGGTGCCCTTCACCAATCGTTTCCCCAGAGATACCAAGCTGTATGAGCTGATGACCACCACCCCTGGCGAGGGTGTCTTCGCCAAAGGGCGGACATCCTAGACCCATGTAACGGAGCATCCTTATGCCTGAAATCAAAACCAAAGAATTTATCAACGCAAAGGAAGCCTTTGACACGGTTTCCGATTTGGGTGATCGGATGCGCCGTGGACTTGCGAAATCCACTGACCGAGCAAGAACCCTGACCGAAGATGGTCAGGGTTCTTCAACAGAGTATGCCTCTAATCAGTTTCAGAACACTGCAGAGGACATAGGATATGAAGCCGGTCACATCGTGGTGGATACCGCCAAGGACACCGGCAAGACTATTCGGGGAACCACAGAAAAATTTATAGAACGCCGAAGGTCCGAACCCCCAAAAGTCCACAGAAAACCACCTGAAACACAGAGGGTCACAAAGGTTTTCAAAAAATCCGAAACAACCGCCAAGCAAACAACGCAAACCACAAGCCGCACTGCACAACGGGCTGTAAAGGACAGTCAGAGAGCGGTTAAGGTTTCTCAGGAGGCCACTAGACTGTCCGTTAAGACTGCCCAAGAAACCGCACGGGCCGCAGAGCGTTCCGCACGGATTGCTGCAGAAACCGCCAGAAAAACCGCTGAAGCCGCAAAGGCGGCAGTGAAGGCTGCTGCAGAAGCTGCAAAAGCTGCAGCCAAAGCAGTGGTTGCCGCAGGAAAAGCCATTGCTGCCGCCGTTGAGGAGCTTGTTGCCGCAATCGCCTCCGGTGGTTGGATTGCTCTGGTAGTCATAGCAGTAATTATCATTATTATCGTGATAATCATAGCAGTTGTTGGCTATCTGGACCCTTCCGTTACCACCCCACAATAATATAGTCGTATTTAATCTTTCATATATGCTGTGGACTTTTCTCGCTATTGACAGTCACTTGCACTTGTAACAAACTTCTTTTAATCAAACAGCTGGTAATCCAATGAAAACAAGCCCCCGCCGCCAAAAGGGTTGCTATCCCCAATTGGCGGCGAGGGCTTCCTATCATGATGATAGAGGAAGTGAATTTCCCATCTAAAAGTATCTTACTGCAGAAAAGATAACACGCCACAACCCATCACTCAATCATATCGATGAATGTATTCACCTTCTCCAGATTGGCTTCATCCAATCCACGCAAACGACTGCACAATTTAGCATAAACAGTATCGTCACGCTCTAGCGGTGCAAAGAATTCCGCTGGAGTCATTTCGAAGTATTCGATAATATTGAATAGTTCCCTGACAGAAGGCATAGCTATACCACTAGTAATGCCCCTGATATACGAACCGCTTTTATCCAAATCCAAACTCATCCTGTGTTCTGCAACATTCTTACGGAGTCGCAATTCGGTTATGCGAGTGCGGACAAAACTCTCATATTCCCTGATTTCCAAAGCTATCTCCTCCTTGTATTATTAAATCGTAGTTTTAGAGTCCCTAAACAGGGATATATGCTACACTGTAAGGGATGCTGTGGAATGGTTCTGCTCCTCCTACCGCATGACGGTTCACAAAAGGCTCCAACCACAGCCCTTTACAGTATTGTTAATCAGTTAGATACCGCCAGACGGTTTATGTGGAACAAGGTTACAAGAGTAAAGCGTCCTGTGGAACCAGCATCAAATAAACATACCGGAGGTATTCATTATGATTTGTGTGGGTATTGATGTCGCCAAGGACAAGCATGATTGCTTCATCCTTAGCTCGGAAGGCGAAGTCCTGGCAGATGTATTCACCATACTAAACAACGCAGAAGGATTTGACACACTTCTGCAAACCATTCGCCGCTGTACCCGTCCGGAAGACAAAATAAAAGTAGGACTTGAGGCTACCGGACATTACAGCTACAACATTCTCGGGTTTCTTCTTGACTGCGGCCTGCCAACCTATGTCATAAACCCGCTGCACACCAACCTCTACCGGAAAAGCCTGACCCTTCGAAAAACCAAGACTGACCGGATCGATGCACGAACAATTGCGACTATGCTAATGTCTGATTTGGACCTCAAGTCCTACACAGACACATCATATCACAACGAAGAGTTAAAGTCACTAACCAGGTACAGATTTGACAAAGTCCGTGAGCGGGCCAAACTGAAACAGTCTGTTTCTCGCTTGGTCACAATCCTCTTTCCGGAGCTGGAAAAACTGGTACCTTCACTCCATATAGCATCTGTTTACACACTTCTCAGCGAATTTCCAGGCGCACATCAGATTGCTGATGCTCATCTGACACACTTGAAAACTGTACTATCAGATGCATCCAAAGGTCGCTATGACCGGGAGAAAGCTGTTGAGATTCGGGATGCTGCCAGAAAATCAATTGGTTCCAGAATGTCTGCTAAGTCGCTGGAGCTCAAACATACCATTCAGCTCATCCGTGAGTTGGATGCAGAGATTGATGAAATAGAAAACGAAATCAATTCCATAATGGATGAAGTACATTCTCCGATGACCACGATTCCTGGCATTGGCACACGAATGGGGGCCATGATCCTGGCTGAGATCGGCGACTTCCATAACTTCAATTCCGCTGACAAAATCTTGGCTTATGCCGGTATGTCACCGTCTACTTACCAGTCGGGGCAACTTACAAGCAGCTATTCTCACATGGAGAAACGAGGTTCCAGATACCTCCGATATGCCATTTTCAACGCAACCAAGTATGTCTGTATGTGGGAACCAACATTTGCTGCCTACCTGGCCAAGAAGAGAGCTGAGGGCAAGCATTATAATGTTGCCATATCCCATGCGGCTAAGAAGCTTGTGCGGCTGATTTATGCCATGGAGCGCTCAGGGCAGCCCTACAGGCCGGCTTCCATCTAACCGCTATCACAACCTTTTCTCAGAGCGCCGTTAGCGACGCTCTACTTGTCATGCCGTTTTTGTGGTAGAAACTTTTTCTGTATCATTCCCAAATTGAGACTTGACTTTTAATAGTTAGTCTTTTGTTGTTATTGTACTGCGAATCAGGAGATGTGGTTGGTGATGAAATTACGAAATTACGCTTTAAAAATCAGCAAGTTAGTGATATAATTATCAAAGGTCAATCCGCATTAGAAATTTAAATATTAACGAAACGGAAGTAGTGGGAATATGGTAATTGAAACTGATCTTAGGAGACATCGTTGTTGCTTTACCGGGCATCGACCCGAAAAGTTAACAGATACAGAGCGAGCGATAAAGTCAGCTTTGAAGAAAGAGATAGAGCTAGCAATCAAGGAAGGCTACACCATCTTTTTGACCGGCATGGCACGTGGTACGGACCTTTGGGCAGCGGAAATTGTATTAGAGCTACGAAAGAAAAATAAGGAACTCAAATTGATTTGTGCCGTTCCTTATGAGGGCTTTGCACAACAGTGGTCTGAGGATTGGCAAAAGCTGTACCTACATATTCTTACAGAAGCAGATCTAATGAAAGTCATTGGACAACATTATCACCCTGGCGTTTTTCAAATTCGAAACGAATGGATGGTAAACCGCAGTTCCAAAGTGATTGCAGTATTCAACGGTCAGGCAGGGGGTACACAAAACACTATTAACTATGCAATAGAGCACAAAATTACTGTTAGCATTATTTCGGGATAAAATAAGCAAAAAATATCTTGCTTTATCAAAGCAGCACCCCCGGGCCATAATGGTCCGGGGGTGCCACGCTTAGGGAGACACATGAAAAGGAAGGGACGGATTAGTTAGCAACATAGTTTATAGGTCTTCCAGTCGCTCAATAGATCTGATTTCCGGATTTTCGCAGATGAACTGGGCGATAGCTTCTACACTGCAGTGCTCGGTAGGGCGGATCACCGCCTCAACGAATACCAGTTTAGTTGCCTCAGCTCCTTCGCCTGCAACATTCGAAACCTTCTCACCATTGGATGTTATTTTAAAACGATGAAAATTATGGAATCCGAAGAATTTACGCATTCTCTCCTTGATCTCATCGTTGTATTCCAACTTAACCAGAAGCAAATGGGTTGAATCTCGCTTCAGCAACTTGGAGTGGTTAATGATTTGGAAGAAAATGATAGCAATGGTCGTACCAGTTGCTAACAGATACATACCGGTTGCTGCACACATACCGATAGCCGCTGTAGCCCAAATGCCTGCAGCAGTGGTCAAACCGCGCATACTTTCACGGCGGAAGAAAATCATGCCTGCGCCCAAAAAGCCAACACCGGAAACGATCTGTGCAGCAATTCTGGCACCATCGCCCATATCACCGGCATCCTTCTTGAACCACAAGGAAATACAAGTCAACAACGAAGCCGCACAAGCCACAATAAAGTGCGTACCCATACCTGCTTCTTTCTGTCGTCTGCTGCGCTCAATGCCAATACAAAAGCCCAACATGCCGCCGATGATAACGCGGATAAAATACTCAAGTTCTACTTCAGAAATGAACTGTGATACAAACGCCCAAATATTCGCAAAGGAAACACTTGCTGTCATTAATTAAAAAGCTCCTTTCGAAAAGTAATTTACAGACTTTCATCTGGAGATAATATGTTAGGGCGAAGAAACATGGAGCCTCTTCGCCCTTTTAAGGAGGATGAGGATAGGTTCGCGGTGCAAACGAACCATCCTCAGAAACGAACGTAATTATTTCTTATACTGGTTAAAATCATCCAGAGTAAATAAGCCGTAGGTTCTAGCCGCACCAACATAAGCATACTTGTACTCGTTGTTGCCTGCCTCTACGTTGCCACTACCGGCAGTAGAGATCTGGATATCCAGATCATGAGCATCTACATAGGCCTTGAAAATGCAATTTGCACGCATAACCTGGCCGGTAGAGCCGACAACCAGCATATTCTTGCAGTTCTTTCCTGCAATAGCCTTAAAGACACCAATGGCGTTGCCGACGGTATCACGGGCCTCCAAATCCACCAGAATTCTGCTCTCATCAATTTTCCAAGTACTGCCTTCCGGCTCAAGCTCCAAGCTAATAGCCAGTTCATTGGACCACTTCAGCAGATAGTCCTTCATGACAGTTGCTTCTGCAAAGTCATAGTCAATGGCACCACCGGAAATAACAATAACAGCATTGGGACAGTAATAAGCAGCTTTGACAGCTTCCTTCAATCGCAGAACAGCGGAGGCGGACAGACCACCGTTAGCAGTGGGAGAAACACCCAGAACCGCAATTGCATCATAGTTCAAATTCTCGGTGTTATCCAGACCAGTACCGTGCTCTTCGTTGCGCCAGCCATCTACCTTAGCAATGAATGCAACCATATCCTGGTAGCACTCCTCAGAGACATTCCGCAGGGCCTGCAGACGCTGCTGTGCCTGATCTCCGTTGCCCATAAAATGCTTGATATATGCAGACAGCGCCAAGGAGTAAATATCATCATGATGAACACGCAGGACGCTGTCCAGAGCTGCCAGAGCCTCGTTATACTTAGAATTGGTCAGGTAGACCTCAGCCTGCATACGGAAAGTATTCAGGTGCAAAGGCTGCTCCTTTGTCTTACGATCCAGAGATGCATACAGCTCTGCCCACTGCCACTGACGGAACAGTTTCACATCTTCTGCCAGATACTTGTCATTTTCAAAAGACGTTGCATACAGGGTAACCAGATTTTCAATGGCTTCGCCACGATCGGAGCCTTCCTTGGCAGCAGGAACAGGCATGGGCTCAGTCAGAGCAAATTCCAAGGTCTCATTAATGAAGGTTTCGGGAATCTTTTCTTCCAAGCTTTCCGGTTCTTCATCTTTACAGCCAACCATAATGACCATCATGGTTGTCATCATGGCAAGCACAAGCAGAATGCTCAATACTTTCTTCATATGTATTGCCCTCCGCATCACAGCAGAAGACTATCTCTGTAGCGAGATAGCAACGCAGGCCAGTCGGTCTGGATAATATCAGTGTTTTTACGGATCAGAACACCCCAACCATGGTCGAAACCTTCTTTGATGGAGATGTCATCATCATGTCCGGCACAAAGGATATGCTTCTCCAAACATGACAGGGTGATGGCGTTATACCACACGAAGTAACCCTGCTCATGCAGTCTTTCAATCAGGTCGTCCTGCCACATGGGGCTATCTTCGCTATTGGCGATCAGCTCAAAACCAACCACATTGATGTTCTCGTAGGACAGGATTAATTCAATGTCCTCCAGGGTTCTGACAATACCCATGAACATAAACTTAGTGGGTTCTTTTTCGTACTTATCCAGAATCTCTACCTTGGCAGGTGCCTTCATCAGCGCCTGATGGACAGTGTGGGGATACTTGTTAAGCAATGCAAAGGTGTCTTCCAGCTTGTTCCAGGAACGGTCCACATTGAACAGTTCGCCGTGGCAGAACTCCTTCAGAACATCCTCCATCTTTTGAACAGGGTGACCGGAAGGCTCCCAAATAGAGTTATATAGATTGAACTCCGCAATTGCTGCAGAGCTAAATTTTTCAATGTTAGTGTGCAACCTCAGATTGACATCTTCGGTAGTATCATGGAAACAGTACAGCGTTCCGTCGGTGGACTTAGATACATCCAGTTCGAACATATCTGCGCCCAGCAGCATGGAAGCCTTAAATGCAAGGCCAGTATTCTGTGCAATGTTACCTGCATGTGCACCACGATGCTGTGCAACCAAGCACTTCTTTTCCTGCATCTGTGCATTCAGGTTTGCGTTGATATGACGGTACTTCTCTCTTCCGAAAATAGGCTTATTCATTTTCTTGCCCCTTTCTTGCGTTGATAATCGCGAATTCAACTGGGTTCAATGGACCCCTGGCGGAGGCGAACCTCCGCCAGGGCTTAATTGGTTGCGCTTAATCTTACTTTCCAGCCTGCAGACGCTGCATCTTCTCGATATGCTTGGCCATGCGCTTGGACTTACGAGCATAATTGGTAACGCCCTTGCGGCCATAAACGAAGTACACGACGATACTAGCAATGATCATCATAACAACAGCATACACGAAAGAAACAGCGGTAGAGTTAGGATCGTAGTTATCCGTAGTCAGCGTCTTAATGGTAACACCCAAAGTGTTAATCTTCGTAGGAGACAACAGTACGGAAATGTCATATTCGCCCAGGGTGCCATTGAATTCCAATGCCCACAGAGCCAGAATCGTAGGAACAATGATGGGCAGCAGCACACGTGTGAAGGTGTACATACCGCCAGCACCCAGGTTCTTAGCTGCATCTTCCAGAGAATTATCAATGGAGTAGAAGGCAGCTTTGGTCATACGCAGGGTGTAGGGGATCTTATTGACGATGTAACCCAGCAGCAAGATAACAACAGTACCGCCCAGAATAGCTCCGCCCACAGTCCACTGCTCGACATTATAGGTCTGCAGTAAGCCAACGGAGATCAGGATAGCAGGCAGCAGCCAAGGAATCAGCAGGGAGAACTCCAGGGTCTGAGCCAGTTTGCTCTTCTTGTACTTGGTGATAATACGGCAAGCAAACAGGATCAGCACGATAACCGCAGTAACAGATACAGCACCCAGGATCACAGAGGTCAACATGGGGCCGTAGTTATCGGGGTTGCCGAACACCATCTTGTAGTTATCTAGGGTGAAGGCATCCCAGCTGAGGGTGCCGGTGTTGATGGACTTGGTGTTGGTAAAGGAGAACAACACGATCATGGCCAAAGGAGACACATAGATGATAAACAACGCATAGGCCAACACATGCATCAGCACATTCAGCACGGGATTCTTGATGGGCTGCTTGACGATACGGGTCTTAACCTTGGAGATGGACATATAGTGTCCACGACGCTCCATGTAGTTCATGATCATCAGCAGAGCAAATGTTACCAACCCCAAGAATATGGACAACACAGAACCCAAGGAACGAGTGTACTCCATCTTAACGAAAGTGATAACGATGGGGTTAATCGTTTGGAACTCCTCGCCACCGACGATCAAGGGCGCAGCCATAGCACACAGGCCCTTGATGAAAGTCAGAATAGTGATGGACAGATAGGAAGGAGCCAGAGTGGGGAAAACCACCTTGAACAAGATGCGGCCGGTGCCAGCACCCATGTTCTTAGCTGCTTCAATGGTCTGATAGTCGATCTGATGCAGAGCGTTCCGCAGGAAAACCACGTGGTTGGTAGTACAGGCGAAGGTCATGATGAATAGGACTGCACCAAAACCTTCGAACCAGTTGGTTGCCAGATCCGGCATCATGGTCCGCAGGAATCTGGTGACCATACCCACTTCACCATAAAGGAACTTAAAGCCGGACACAAGGATCATACCACCATAGATCATGGTAGACATGTAGCCTAGTCTCAGGATTTTTGAGCCCTTGATCTTGAAGTATTCGGTGATAAACACAACCAGCGTGCCTACCACGTTAACAGTAACGCACATTGTAATAGCAAGAATAAAAGAATTCTTAATTGCCTTCATTGCGCGCTCAGATTCAATAATTTTTGTAATATTATCCTTTAGACTACCGCTGAACAAAACATCCATAAACAGATTCAGGTTCGGGTAGATCAGGAACGAGAAAACAAACCAAATGAAGAAGATGGCTTCAATCAGAAGAAAGATGTTACCCTTGTTTTGGAAAAATTTCTTGAAACTAAAGCCCTCTTCCGAGTGCAATCGTGCACCCTTTGCATTAAATAATGTCATTTTAATGACCATTCCTTTCTGCTCAAGTACGGTCAAAAGGCGCGGGTACGCCAGCGATAAGACTGGCGGTTCCCAAACCTTTTGCCGTGCTGAAACTTAATGCTTTTTAGAGAGCTTTTTACTGGAGTTCTTTCCAACGATCTGCGTCTCGGGCTCTTCGGGTTCCGGAACGAAGCCCAGAATGTCCCGAGGACGGATGCTAACCATAACTTTTTCGCCAAGAGCATGAACCTCCACACCATCGTTCTTTTCGAAGACCTTCAGGGTGCCCATATCGCCCACTGCCAAGTAATACTTGATGTACATACCGTAGTATTCAATGTTCTGCACGGTTGCTTCGGCGGTGAAGTATTCTTTGCCGGTTCTGCCGATATGTACCTTCTCAAGACGGATATAGTTATTCTTCTGGGGGTCCAAGGTATTGTTGCCTGCTTCACTGGCGTTGATCGCAGCGACCAGTTCAGGGGTCAGCCTGTTGACATCGCCGATGAAGTTATTGGTGTATTCGGTCTTGGACTTGTTGTAGATTTCGTTGGGGGTACCGATCTGGTCAACAACACCGCGTTTGAAAACACAGATGTGGTCAGACAGAGTCAGAGCCTCTTCCTGGTCATGGGTAACATAGACCATGGTGATGCCCAGCTTCTTCTGCAGCTCCTTCAGCTCGCCACGGAGCTGAACTCTGAGCTTTGCGTCCAAGTTGGACAGGGGTTCGTCCAGACACAGAATGGGAGGATTGCTGGCAAGTGCACGAGCAATGGCAACACGCTGCTGCTGGCCGCCGGACAGCTCAGATACATTCTTAACCAGCTGCTCATCGGTCAGGTCAACCTTCTTGGCGCAATCGTGCACAATACGGTCGATCTCCACCTTGTTCTTTTTCTGAACTTTCAGAGAGAACGCAATATTCTCATAAACAGTCATCGTGGGGAACAGTGCGTAGGACTGGAACACCATGCCGATGTTCCGCTTCTCAACAGGAATATGGGTAATATCACGACCATCAATGGTGATCTTGCCACTGGAGGGCTTAATAAATCCGGTGATGGAACGCAAAGTTGTGGTCTTACCACAGCCGGAGGGGCCCAGCAGGGTGAAGAACTCGCCATCGGGAATTTCCAGAGAGACATCCTTCAATGCATGGAAATCACCAAAATGGACATTCAGGTTCTCAATTTTAAGCATGTTGCCGTGTCTCCTTCCAAATTACTTCATGAACTGCAGAGTGATGTACTCAACCCACTCGCCCATGTGTTGCTGAGCCCAAGCCCAGTCGATCTGCTGCTGAGGCAGAGCGGTGTACCTTTTGGCATCCTCGCTAGCGCCAGCCTCCCAAGCCTCGCTGTTAGCAGGAGCGGTATCCCATGCCTTAGCCCATGTGGTCTGGAACTCGGTGCTACCGTACCACTCCAGGAACAGAGCAGCGGTGATGGGGTTCTTGGTGCCCTTGATAATGCCACAGCCGGTGATAGCGTAAGGAACGCCGACTTCGGGAACAACATAGTCCAGCTCGACCTCATAGGTCTCGGAGTAGGACTTGATGCCGGAGGAGTACCACTGACCGCAGTGGACGTCCTTCTGGCTACCGTCGGTAGCAGCGATGGCGCTGATCACGTCGCCGGAAGCGGAAACGCCGTACTTGTACAACTTCTTAATCTGCTCCCAACCCTCGGGGGAAACGCCGTACTTAGCATCAGAGGCATCGGACTTATATCTGTGCAGAATACCAGTCAGGTTGACCTGGGTGGTACCACCGGTCAGAGCGGACCAGCACTGGAAAGTGCCGTGGTACTGAGTGTTGCCGTCCTGCCACAGGTCCAACCAGTCCTTGGGAGCCTGATCAGCAGTCCAGGTGTTCTTGTCATAAACCAGCAGGATAGCTTCCTTGGTGATGGCGTGGAAGTAGCCATCGGGATCATTCATGCCTTCGTCGACCAAAGGAGCCCAAGTAGGAACATACTGCAGCAGCAGACCCTCGTTCTTCAGGTCAGCCCAACCCATAGCGTTCAGACCGCACATAACGTCAGCCTGGGGGTTCTTGCGCTCAGCTTTGATCTTCTCGGACATAGCGGATGCACCACCGTTAACGATGGTGATGTTGGTGAAACCGGCTTCCTTAGCCTTCTTGGTCCACCAGTCAGCACGACCACCAGAGCCGGAGTTGGTGTAAACAACCAGAGGCTGGCTCTTGTACTTTGCGATCTCTTCTTCGGTCAGGTTAGAGATGTCGATAGGAGCCTGAGGACCCTCGGGCTCGTTATCGTTGCCACTGCAAGCGGTCATGCAAAACACGGTTACAATAGCCAGCAACAGGGCGATAATCTTTTTTAGCTTCATTTCGTTGTCCTCCTAAATCTTTATTCTGTGGTATATGCTTTCAGAATGTCGTGATCTGTAAGATCTACTCTCAGTGGTGATACCGTGATGTATCCTTCATTGCGGCAAAGATTAAAATCATTGTCGCCAGAGGAAGGCCTAGGAACCTGAGCAACACAAGCAAATCGGTACTGTGCATCGCTCAGATCCGGCTGATCCGGGAAGTTGATGTTCAGGCAAGTTGCGCCCCTCCAATCAAACTCGTGAATAAATTTATGCAGAACATTTGGAAGAATGGGCCAAAAATTTTTTCCATGCTTCCTTGCACTTAGGGCTATGCTGGGAATACCACGCATATTTGCCTCAAGCGCCGCACCAACTGTTCCGGAATAAACAATATCCTGTCCTAGATTAAATCCAGCGTTTACACCAGATATCACCAAATCAATCTCCTTCGTGACAAATTTCAGGAAGAACCGCACACTGTCACTGGCTGTGCCAGTGTGCGTATAGATGTTCTTCCCTTTGGGATGTATGAAGAAGTTTTGATGAAGAATTTCGTATTTCCTCGTGGAGTGGGAGTTGCCACTACGTTCACCATTGGGAACACAAGCGTATACTGTACCAAATTGTTCGAGAACAGCCAGGAGCGGAAGTAAATTCTCGCTCCCAATGCCATCATCGTTAACCACCAGGATATTCATGAATTACTCTGCGTCAGCAGTAAAACCGGACATTGCGTTGGCTCTTGCGACCCAAGCGTCAAGGTACTGGCAGACGACATCCCAATCGATGTCCTGAGCCTCGATCTTGGCGACATTCTCCATGTACTGTCTGGTGGGGATAACGCGAACGATCTTGTTGCCATCAGCATCCAGAGCAGCGGTGTAGTCCTTGTATTCAGCGCCGGAACCGTTCTCGTCCAGATCCTTAGCGTTAGCAACGGTGTAAACGTTCATGTTTGCGGGGATCATAGAACGAACGTGCTTGTACATCTCAGCAACAACTTCAGCGGTGCCGATCCAGTCCATAAACAGCTGAGCAGCTTCCACATTGGTGGTGGTTGCGGTGATAGCAGCACCGAAGACATAACAAGGAACAGCGCCGTATTCGGCAACGCTCAGACGAGCAGCCTTACCAGCAGCCCAGTACCAGCCCATCTTGTCGATAGCATTGGAAGCAGAGCCAATGGCAATTGCAGTGTTGGAATAGTTGTTGATGAAAGCGCCGGTATTGGTGACAATCTTCTTGGTCTCAGCGTCAGCCCACTCCTTGCTGCTGTTGTCCAGCATAGCCTGCAGCAGAGCCCAGCCTTCAGCGGAAACGCAGTCGGTGTCGGTAGCGGTGGTGTCGATGTACTTGCTCAGCAGGCTAACCAGCAGAGTTTTGTTGGCCAGGTCATTCCAGTCGTTCAGGTATGCGTCCAGGTCGTACTTGCCGATGTAAGCGGAGCCTTCCTTCCACAGGTCAGTGATGTTGGTCAAACCGTTGACTTCAATGCCACCGAAGGTCTCCTTGTCCTGATGCTTAGCAGTATCAGCGGAGTCGGTAACTTCATCAGTGTTACGGTAGACGGAGATGATCATTTCCTTTGCGATAGCGAAGTACATATTGTCATCATCGTTCAGGTTAGCGCCAACCTGCTCAGCCCACTCGGGAACAAAAGCCTTCAGGGCGGAAGCAGCCTTCAGGGCCTGCAGGGAGTAGGTATTCAGGCCGAACACAACGTCAAACTTAGCAGCGGCGATAGCAGCCACGTCGTACTCGTCCTCGATCTTCACAAATTCAGCGTTGGGGAACTTCTCACGAACCAGGTCGAAGAAGTAAACAACCTGCTCAGCATTCTCGTCAGAGCCGACGGTGTAACCCTTGGTGGTGTACTTGAAGGACTCAGTGTAGCCAATCTTGATAGCAGTGTTGTAGAAACCTGTAATCTGGTCTGCGGTGTACTTGTCTTTCCAGTTGTTAATAACGGGTCCAGTGGTGCCAGCAGGCTCGCTGCCGGTAGTGGGGGGATCTTGGGTCTGGCATCCTGCAAAGATGCCCATCATCATGATGGCGCACAGCAGCATAGCAATGATTCTAGTGGTCTTCTTCATGTTGTTTCTCCTTTGTATGTTTTTATTGTTTATGTCTCGCGACATAAAGTACATTTTGGCAGGCCTCAGCTGCTTACCCGGAGGGAATTCATTCTTTTGGCCACAATAAGTATATATCAGTAATTGAAACGTGTCAATTTTAAAACCCAAAGTGATACAACTTTTGTATATACGCCCAAATATCGCAACCTTGTTTTTGGCAATATTCCCATTGTATTTGTAACTTTTATCCTAAACAGATAACTTTTTACAATTAATGCACTCAAGAAAACTTCATTGAAACGATACAAGGACGCCTTTTTACAACACTTCAGTCGACAACAATCACTTGCTTTTTTTGCATTAGTTTTGTATGATAGGTATACTATTAATTGATTGGTTTCAATTTCTATTGAAAGGAGTGCCATATGGCTACGATCAAAGACATCGCACGCGCCGCTGGCGTATCACAAGGTACAGTTTCTAATGTTCTGAATAACACCGGCAAAGTCAGTACGGAAAAGATCCGGCGTGTGGAAGAAGCAATCGCCCGTTTGGGCTATGTGCCGAATGTTCAGGCATCCCTCCTCCGTCAAGGTACTCCGAAGACAATTGCCATCATTGTCCCTACCTTGGAGGAGGCTGCTTATCTAGATTTTTATCTTGCGGCTCAGTCTGCTGTACTGGCTGCAGGATACGAAGCATGCATCTATACCACCGACGATACCGACAACATTGAAGCTAATGTTTTGGAAAAGCTCCGAATTTCCAGTATTTTTACAGTTTTGACCGTTTCCACTTTAAGTGATCGGTGCTGTGACATTTACCAGAACTTCCCCTGCCCCGTTATATATATTGAGCGCAAGCCCCAAGTTCTGCGCCCTCAGGACGCTTTCTATGGTTTTGATATCATCGCAATCGCGCAAGAATGGGCAAGCATACTATCCAGCTCCAATTGGAAGCGTGTTGCCCTGTTCATGTCGCCTAAGCATTTCCTGCATACGCCCAAAACCGCCCAAATTTTGGACGATGCTGCCGCAACCAAAGGCATTGTGCTGACTCGTTTCTTTTCCGATATCAGTCTATCCTTGGCCACTGCGTTTGATATCGTGCAGGCATCCCCGGCATTTGATGCGATCGTTTCCATCGGCTCTACATATACCTCCAGCGTGGAAACTGCATTCTCCATCTGCAAAATGACTCAGCAGCCTGCACTAATCTCCATCAACAACGCCTCTACATATCAATCTGCCAATCACGAAGTGTATGAGATGGATTTCCGTCTGCTCGGCGTCACCGCTGCCAATGCAGCACTATACCACGCCAACAGTGGCGAGCTCTCCCCTTCTGAAACCAATCTGATGCCCAAGGGTTTCCCGTATCGTTTCCCACAGATTGTCAAGGTAGATCCCATGAGCATTTCCATGTTCACTCTGGATAATCCTTCCACAAATGCTTTGCGAAAGCTTCTGCCAATGTTTGAAGCCATCAGCGGAATCAAAGTAGAATTGGTTTGTGTTCCATATGAAGAGCTGCACTCACAGCTGGATAGCTTGACCGAAGCAAGTCCTTTTGACATTATACGAATCGACATGGCCGACTTCCCGCAGCTCGGCAATCGTCTTTACTCTCCCCTGTCCGACATTCTCCCGCCCGATGGGTTGAGAAAGCAGCTCCAGGATGGCATCTATGGACGGTATTCCCTGATTGATGGCGTACCGCACGCTCTTCCCTTTGATCCAAGCGTAATGCTGTTCTTGTATCGGCAGGATCTATTCTCCAATGCATTGCTGCAACGTGCCTATTATGAGGAGTACCGCGAAAAGCTGGAAGTTCCGACCACGATTGAGCAGTACGTGCGTATTGCACAGTTCTTCACCCGATCTATCTACGATAAATCTCCTACGGAGTTTGGATCAACCACCACCTGCGGTTCTGATGCCACATTCGCTTCCGACTTCCTGCCCTTCTATCTAGGCTCCGGCGGTTTCGTCACCAGCAACGCCAAACTGCATCCTCTGAATTCCCCCGAAATGGTCGCTGCAATGACCAAATATAAGGAAATGCAAAACTTTACCAGCAAGCAGCAGTGGTGGAGAGACAGCTTGCGGCAATTCGCCTCCGGCAACACCGCCATGACCGTTGTCTACTCCAACTATGTATCTGACGTAATCAATACGCAGTATTCCAGCGTTGTCGGGCAAGTCGGTGCCGCAGTCCTTCCCGGTGGACATCCCCTGCTTGGTGGTGGTGTAATCGGTGTTTCCAAGTTCAGTAAAAAGCAGGAAGCCTGTAGACAATTCCTCAGATGGTTCTATTCTGACGATATTGCTTCTCTCATTGTGCGACTTGGCGGCACATCACCTCTTATCAGTGCTTACAGTAATTTCGGCAACGTCAGTCCCTATCCCTGGCTTGCCGCAAAGAAAGAAAGCATCGCTTGCGGTACCCGTGGCACGGACGATGTTTCGATTCCCGGTTTCTCTATCCGTCGTTATGAGTTCGCCATCGGCACCGCCATCCAGAAACTGGTGCTCGAGGATCTTTCTCCGGAACATGCTGCTGTTATAGCCCAGACACTATACGATTTTTATAAATAAGGGAGCCACCTGATATGATCGATACTATTATTTTTGATATTGGCAACGTTCTGCTGGATTTCGACTACATGAAAGAATTCCGCAAACTCTTCAGCGAAGAAATATCAGAAACCATCGCAAATATCAGCATTCGCAACCCCGATGTGTGGGTCGAAATGGATCGTGGTGTCCTTTCCTATGATGAAGCGGTGGATCTAATCATCCAGGGTGCACCTCATTTAGGGAAAGAGATCCGCTTAGCAGTCAAGGAACTTTATGACAATGTAGATGCCTTCCCTTACGCTGTCGATTGGGTAAAGCAGCTAAAGGAGAAAGGCTACCGAATCTACATACTATCCAACTATGGTGAAAAACCTTTTGCTAACAGCAAGATACATATGCCTTTCTTGCAGTACGTGGATGGCCAACTGATTTCCTACGAGATCCAGGAAGTCAAACCCAACGCCGCCATCTACCAAGCGATCTGCGACAGATTTGAGATTGAACCCAGCAAAGCTGTATTCATCGACGACAGCGCCGCCAATATCGCCGGTGCCAAAACCTTCGGCCTAAATACAATCCATTTCACAAGCTACAAAGATGCCGTCGCACAACTCCAAACGCTTTCGCTTGCACACGGAGCGTAACCCTTTGTGCCGCTATATATAACTGAAGCCTCTCAAGGATACCCTTGAGGGGTTTTCTTTTATCTCAAGAGTTATCCTTATTCGTTCTTAGCATTTTCTGCTACCATCGCCTCGGCGAGATTGATGACCAGCTTTCCTCGCTGGATAGCATACTGGACAGCCCTCCAAGCTGTATTGCTTTGGTGTGTGATATAGCACAGGATCAAGTCCGCCCGCTCAATCATTGACCAATTGCGTACATGGATTACATATTTGGGCCGCACCGTAGATGCCGCGGTGCAAACTTCGATTTCAGAATAATAGCACTCTGCACTATCTATATTATTGATATATTCCGATGTGATATCAGGGACCACTAGGACAAGAGCGCTATTATCATCTCGATACCGTCTACGCATCCGATGCACTGCTGAAGATGCCAACTGATCAAACTCCCCATTGCATCCAACAAGGAATTTCACGTAATATTTTTTTGACAACAGCCGATAGATGTGATCATCTAAACATTTTTCCAATTCGCATGGTTGTTCTATATGCTTGTGGCCGAAGAAAGCAACTGTAAAGATCATATTCTACCCCGACAGCAAAAATTCAGAAAGTTTATTGTTGCACACGCACTCGACGACTAAAGGCACTAGAACCATCACATTTCATATTCATAGTATATCTTATTTGTGAAAAAATATCAATAGTCTATAGCAAATTCTTTTCAGAATTTATAGACTATATACAATAAAGCAAGGATGGGATCACAATGAGTGAGATTGCAAGAGTGGTTGGGCAACGCATCAGGTATTACAGAATCAACCTAGGGTTGAGTCAGGAAAAACTAGCCGAACTATCCGGTTGTCATCCAACCTATGTTGGTCAGTTAGAGCGTGGAGAAAAGAATGCGACAATTGAGAGCATCGAACGGATTTGTGTGGCATTGAGCATTTCGCTGTCCAGATTATTTGAAAAATTGGGCAGCGATCAAGCCGAAACACAGAACACGCCACAAGATTGTTACGAATTTCTCTTAACCAAATCTCCGACAGAGCAGGAACAGCTATATAACATTCTGCTCGAAATAGATAAATACAAGACATTTTAATGACGATAGACACAATGGTTAACATCACCATGGCATCTATTGTGTATTCTATTTAGATATTTGTGTTTTTTAGCCGCCGATGCATTTTGCTATCGGCGGCTTTGATTAGGCCTAAGGTTCTGCTGTATAAGAACCCTCCCCTAAAAAATAAACAATCCTCGCCAAAGATTCCGTCTTGACAAAATAGAACATTTGTTTTATAATCAAGACACACATCAAAAACAGTCTCCTAAATAGGAATTGAGACGTTCTGTGGTGTATGTATGGTTGAGTGTTAGGAGGGATACTAATGGCTTTTCTTTCTAGAGAAGATATTGAACGTATCGCTGAGCCAATCATCGCACGATACAAGCAAACCTTCGTACCTGATCGGCATTTGTGCTATACTGTAGATCCCACACAACTTGCATCATTTCTGGGTTATCAGATCGAGTACGCCCGCATCACAAAAGACGGTAGCATCCTTGGACAGACTTCGTCCAGCCGTATCTGGACGACCATCTATGATGCCGATATGAACGAAGTATTCTTTCTTCTTGACGGTCAAACCATCCTCATCGATGATCGCCTGCTCAAGAATCAGCGGAATATTGGTCGAAGAAATTTCACCATTGCACATGAGCTTGCCCACCAAATTATCAATCGGCAGTTTCCAGAGATGTACGGGCCACAAAACCGTACTTTCTGCGACTTCCGCCGTTCTTCGAAACCGGTGACCGACTGGTACGAATGGCAGGCAGATGCCCTTGCAGCGGCGCTACTTCTTCCCCCGGATGCCGTGCGTGATGGAATGTTTGTCTGCGGTCTTGGAGAAAAGATGCGTCTGTTAAGCCGTAAATACTCAGAAACCAATTACCACCGCTTCTGTGACATGGCAGATTACCTTCAAGTTTCACGGACTGCTCTCGCTTATCGCATGGAACATCTCGGCTTACTGGAGCGCAATCTACTAGTGCAGGAGGCAAAGGCAAGGAAAGGAGCTGCGTAAATATGGCAACAGAAAAAGACAGCACCCCACGTGCGGCAGTCCGCTGCGAAAATTGCAAAAAGATCCTGGCATTCAAGTTAGGGACCGCCAGCGGCTTTCTTCAATTGAAATGCCCCGTCTGCAAGACAGAAATCAAAGTTGACCTTTCACTTCGCCGTGGGAAAGTGTACAACCGAAGGGCAACATACCCCATGACCATCGCATTTATGTAATCTAATAGCGAGTTCATTGACTCCGAGAAGGCACGCCACTAAATGTGGGTGAAATCCGGTACCGGGCGTGAACGAATGTAGAGTAGGGATACTCTATCCATTCGTTGCGCCCGGTATTTTTTATTTTTCAGTATCCAGGACAGGAGGTGATTGTGTTGAATACCAGCCAGCTATCTAACGATGTTAAGTATGTTTCGGAACGTTGCCGAGAATTCCGTAAAAAGGCGAATAAATCTCAGTATGACTTATCCGATATTACTGGATTAAGTCCCAACACAATCGCCCGATTGGAAAACGATCAGCGCATCCCCGATTTGGAGCAGATCTTTCGATATTGCTACGCTCTCAATGTTCCGGTGACTGACTTTCTTCCTCTCAGCGTCCAGTCCCTCGGTTCAAGTAACAAATCCATTCCCCTTAGATCGGCATATAGCCGTCTGTCTGATGCAAATAAAGAATTTGTTCTTACCGCAATGAGCGCATTGGTAGATGGATTACTTACTCAACAATTTGCCAAACAATAAAATCCACCCATTTGGGTGGATTCCGAGCCAAAATCCACCCGTTTGGGTGAGGTAAAGCCCTAGCAAACACGATATAATTAGCTCAGCAATTCGGACAACACCGAAGACGCTATGAACCTTCAAAACTAAATGATCAGCCAGATCATGATACCATCTACCGGGGGAAGTGCCGCGATGACAGGAGCGCACCAACGAAAGAGATACGCCGCTGTGATCCAGGGGCAGGAACGGGATCTGGATAGACTGACGTAATGCAAACAGAAGCACCCGTAAACCGGGTGCTTCGTTTGTAGCCTCACCTAATGACCAGTAACTGCAGTATTGATCATTAGCTGAAGCTATAAACACAACACTACAGGAGAATATTTTGATTATGAAGTACAGAAAAAATGTTACAGTACTGGTCCCCAGCGAATTGCTGTATGCCTTCGATCCTGATCAGGATAATGTATTCATCGCCGCCCGTGAACGCGGTATGATCGTCCTGCGCCCTATCGCCGCCAGTTCCGCAAGCCCTTGCGATGTCAGCAAAAGCGACTTTCAAAAAGGCTATCTGGCCGGAATGAGCGCAGGCTATGACAAAGGCTATTCTGATGCAATGGATTATGAAGCATTCGCCAACAAGGATGAAGATGTTTGCCCCGACTGTGCAGGCTTTTGTTATGCCTGCCCTCACTACGATGACCTGTTCGATGTGTGCAGGTTTTATTCCTAAGGTATACCATCATGGCCCGCATTCACAATAATAATCCCTGTACAGAAATGTGCTTGTGCCGCCAATGTGCAAACACATTTTACAGATCGAACGAACACCGAATTATTCGGGCTGATCCAATTCAAGTCATCAAGGAACTGTGCGATTGCTGCAGGACCAGGCGTGGATATGATTTCATCATATCAATGCCCATGCGAAAAGAATTACCAGAAGTGTATCCCCCATTGTGCCGAACAGGTATTCCGATTTCAAAATCACAATAGAATGTTCCGAGGAAGGAGGCCGTCCAATGGCAAAACATGAATTAAAGCTAACTTACACCTTTATAAACCCCAACACACCAAAGGAATTCGAACGGCAGCTTCGGAAGATTTTAGTTGATAAACTTCTTTCATTACATAAGGAGAGACCTGTCTCAGCCGTCTGACCAATCCATATCCCGATAAGTGCAATATATTTCCCATTCTTCTGTTTATATGATATAATCCAACCGGATATGGGTTGGTTGACAGAAAGGAGCAACCAACAAATGAAAATAGCTGCCTATTGTCGCGTTTCGACAGACAAAGATGAGCAGATTGATAGTTTGATCCATCAAAAAGAATTCTTTGTAGAATACGCAAAGCGGAACGGCCACGAATTGTTCCGGCTGTATGCCGATGAAGGTATTACCGGAACAAGCCTCAAAAAAAGAGAAGAATTCAAACGGCTTTTGCTGGATGCGGAATTGGGTCTGTTTGACATGGTGGTCGTCAAAGACATCAGCCGTTTTGCACGAAACACAGTAGATGCCCTGCAGAGCATCCGAAAGCTGAAATCCATGGGGATCAACACATTATTTCTCACCGCTAATATGGACTCTATGGGTGATAGTGAGTTTGTCTTGACCCTGTTCAGCGCCATGGCGCAGGAAGAAAGTAATAACCTGAGTAAGCGTGTAAAATGGGGAAAAAAGATCAATGCAGAAAAGGGTCGTGTTCCTCAACGATTATTCGGATACAATCGGGTTGATAACTTCAATTTGGAAATCAATTTCGACGAAGCCCGCATCGTCCGAAAGATATTTGATCTCTACAACGAGCAGGGTTTAGGTTGTCGAACCATCAGTATGACGTTAAACCGGGACAATGATAAAACAAAATACGGCAACGACTGGAACGCCCGTGGCGTTCGGCGTGTGTTAGTCAATCCCATTTACTGCGGCATTTTGGTTAATCATAAATACGAAATAGAGGATTTCTTGACCGGAAAGCAAGTAAACATCCCCAAAGATGAACAATTCTATCACGAGCGCCCGTCCTGGGCTATTGTAACACCAGAAGTATTCCAAAAAGCGCAAGCAATCATGGACTCCAGACGAATCAAATATGACTCCGGCGAACCTTTCAGAGATGCCAGATACAGCTCCAAGCATGTATTCTCAACACTGATTAAGTGCGAGCACTGCGGAAGATCCTTCACCCGAAAAACATACACCTATGTAAATACCCGGGTATACTGGCGCTGCGTTACCAACGATCAATACACCGCCGAGAAGTGTGACAACCGCACAATCCTGGATGAACCACAGCTGATAGATGAACTCCGTAAATACTTCTCATCTTTGATAGAAGATACTGACACGTTTATTGCTAGTGTCCTCGCCAGTCTGGACAAGCAAATCCCGGAAGCTCAAAGTCCGGATCAAGCTAAAAAAGAAATTGAGGCCAGACGGAAAAAGCTGCTCGGAAAAAAGGATCGGTATCAAGAAATGTATGCCAACGATTTGATCAGCATGGCCGAACTGAAAGACAAGCTTGCGAGTATTACCGACGAACTGAAATCTGTGGATATGGATTTAGCGCAGATCGCCCAGTCAGCTCAAATCATAAGTAATGCCACAGAAATCGCTCAATACTATCGACAGGAAATCGCTCGTTTCTTAGAATTAGAAACGATCACCAACATGGATATGCGCCGCATTCTTGACCATATCTCGGTGGACAAGGATGGACACGTCCGTGTGGTCTTGAAAAAATTTGAGGATATGACATAGCTCAACTTTTTCATTCTAAAACAGACGTTTTAACTATTTTTACCCACGTTTTAATCACTTTTACAACCTAGCGAATTGGTGTTCACGGTGGAAGTGCTGGATCCCATGGTTCTCAGCTCCAAAGTGAAGGAGGTCTGCGACTGTTCCTGTCAGGAACTGGCCACGCAGGTTCCCGCGGACATCCAGAATATGTTCGACGAGGAACTGATGCTGTGCAACGATCACCGCCGCCTGTTCGTCACGCTGGGTCAGTTCTCCATCATCCGTCTGGAGCGGGATGCCCAGATTATCGTGCCGGTGCTGGATTACAGCATTCCCACCAAGGAATGCTGCGACACTCCGGGCTGCTGTGCTGAGGATCCCTGTGAAATGTTCAGCCGCATTCCCTTCCCGGAAAAGCAGTTTGTCCCCCGGAACTGCGACAAGCAGCGGGATGACCACGACAATTGTGGCTGCCAGAGCTAAAGTGAAACAAAACGCCGCCGGGTCTCCCCGGCGGTCTTGTTATTCTTTTGTGCGGTACTGCAGCTTGGACCACAGCCAGATCGCGATCTGACCCGGAATGCCCAAAAGCAGCAGCTGCCAGGATCCAATGCCGAACGCATATAATGTCAGCACCACGCTGGCCAGTCCCGTCCACATCATCAGTGAAATGATCGGGAAATTCCGCCGCCGGTTGAACCAAATCGAGTTAAACACCAGCCAAACGATCATGGAAACCGGCAGCGCGTATACGAACACAATGTAGCGAACCAACAGCGCCGGTGCGATCATATCCATCAGAACATACGCAAGAGTCGCCACGAACCACACGATCAGTATACTGAGGGTGGTGATCACGCGGTGATTCCGGCTCGGAGCTGCCACCGGTTGCTGCGCGGGAGGCGTTTCAGGCACCTCATGCTCTTCCCGAACCAGATAATCCAGCGGCACGCCGAACAGGTCAGCAATGGCCTTAAGCACGGTAATGTCCGGCAGTGACTCTGCACGCTCCCATTTGGAGATTGCCTTGTCAGAGTAGTTCAGCCGTTCCGCCAGTTCACTCTGGGTCAGCTTCGCGTTCTGGCGCAGGGCCGTTAAATTTTTCGCAATAATGGGTTTCAGATCTTCCACAGCTTTCCCTCTGTCTTAAGAATATATGTGTTATTGTAACACACCTTCTCCGCCAAATCAAGGGCGCGCTTGCCAAAAAAGAGCTGCCGCGTTTTGCGGCAGCTCAGGGACATTATTCTTCTTCAAAGATTTCCCGCAGGATCTCCCGGTTGGCCTCGAAGTCAATGTTATACTGGAACCAGTTCTTCAACCCATCCCGCACCTGGACATCGCCTTGGTCAAAGGTGCCGTGAGCAGGAATCTGCTGTGTTTTATATTCAGCAGAAGCAATCATCGGGAACAGCTCCCACACCAGGCCCACGATCTCACTGTTATCCATATTCGTGGTCACCAAACCCATAATCTCTTCCAGCAGCGCCAGCATCTGATCGATTGGCTGGTTCTTGTAGGCATCAATCAGCGACATCAATACCTTGCGCTGCCGCTCCGTCCGCTGATAATCACTATCGATCTCACGCAGACGCGCATACATCAGCGCCGCTTCACCTGACAAGTGATTGCGTCCCGCAGTCACTTCAATCTGCTTGCCGCTTCCGTAGTAAAGATAATCGGCCTCTGCCTCGGTCAATGTGATCTCCACACCGCCCAGCAGGTCAATGATCTTTTGGAACTGTGAGAAATTCACCTCTACATTGCCATCTACCTCCACACCGAAATTGACCTTCAGCGTTTCATTCAGCAGGCTCATGCCGCCGTACTGATAAGCGTGGTTCAGTTTGTGGGGCTTGTAGCCGGGAATCTGCACATAAGCGTCGCGCATGAACGAGGTCAGCGTAACAGTTTTGGCCTCCGTATTGAAGGTCACAAGGATCATGGAGTCTGACCGCGCCCGAACCTTGGAGCTTCTGGTATCCTGACCGATGAGCAAAATATTGATCACATGATCTGCTTTCTCCACTGGCTCTGTGATGTCAGTAGGGAACGTCACATCCTCGATGCTGGGCAGCGACTCGGACGGATCTATCGGCGATACATCCGGATCCGTATTGAGCAGTTCCTCCAGCTCACTGGAAGAAATCGTGGATTCATTGCTGAGATCGACTCGTGGGATCTTGTTCAGCAGATAATTGACATAAACGCCCACACAGGCGGCAAGAATCAGGATCAGCGCAAGCAGCACACAGAAAACCGTGAGCACGATCCGCTTCCACCCGCCGGGCTTTTTTTCCTTTTTATTCATTTCGGTACATACTTCCTTGTGATAGGTCTAGGTCATGCGGAATTCATCAGCAAATGCTAACTTATTCTATCAACTTGCCTACCAGCTTGTCAAGTCCTCACCGTCACATGACGTATGGAATTTCTCCGTTCCAGCCACACCTTGCAGCAGATGGAACGCTGTTCGCTTCAACAGGTTCCACCCGGGTCACCGTATTGTCCGTTCTCTCCCAGGCAGACGCGTCCGGAGCGCAGGCCACGATGCATATTGCCAGCAGAATTGCCAAAATAACAACCATAATTTTCATAGTTCGTCACCTCGTTTGCTTGTCGTCAGTTGCTATTTCCTTCCACATCTATATTTTACCATATCCTTATCCGCAGTCAAGGAACAAATGATTACAGTTCAGATACAGTTTGTAACCCCTTGATGACAAAAAAGTAACATCCTTCAAAGAAAATTTAGAATTACTGCCCGGCCAACGGTGGACAAGCGACGGGATTTGTGGTATATTTTATGGTAATATATTATGTCCGTGGAATCCATTCCCGGATATCAGAGGAGATTTGGAGAAAATGGGCAAACTGATCGTAATTGAAGGAACCGACGGTTCCGGAAAGTCCACCCAGTTCCAGCTTTTGACCCAGCGCCTGACTCGAGAAAACCGGGCTTTTAAGCGTCTGGAATTTCCCCGGTATGCCGAGCCCAGCTCCGCACTGATTCGGATGTATCTTGGCGGCGAGTTTGGCTCACATCCCTCGGATGTAAACAGCTACGCGGCCTCCACCTTCTATGCGATCGACCGCTACGCATCCTACAAGCAGGATTGGGGGCAGTGGTATGAGCAGGGCGGCTTGGTGCTTTCTGCCCGTTACACCACCTCGAATGCCGTCCACCAGGCTTCCAAGGAGCAGGGTGAACAGCAGGCAGAGTTTTTGAAGTGGCTCTATGATTTTGAATACGACCGGTTAGGTCTGCCCAGACCCGACCTGACGATTTATCTGGACGTGCCCACGGACTTCACCGAAAAGCTCATGCGCCGCCGGGAGCAGGATACCAATACGCAGGCAGATATTCACGAGAAAGACTCTGACTATCTGGCCGCCTGCCGCCGCACCGGACGTGCCGCCGCGCAGTTCTACGGCTGGACGGTCATTGAATGCGTAAAAGACGGCATCATGCGCTCCATCGATGAAATCCACGAAGATATCTATGCCCATGTGGCAAAGCTGCTGGAGGAATAACGTATGGTTTATGTATTGCTGGGAACCGGCTTTGAAGAGACCGAAGCCATCGCCCCGATTGACCTGCTCCGCCGCGCGGGAATCCCCACACTGACCGTAGGCGTGGAGAGTAAGACCGTCGTTGGCGGCCACAATATCGCTGTAGAAGCCGATATCACCCTTGGCGAAATGGATCTGACAGAGCTGGACATGATCGTCCTCCCCGGCGGTCTTGGCGGTGTTGCCACCGTCCGTAAAAGCGAAGCCGCTCTGGATGCCCTGCGTTTCGCGTGGGAGAATGACAAATTCGTAGCCGCCATCTGCGCAGGCCCTACCGTGCTGGCGGATCTGAACATCACCGATGGCAGACAGGCCACCTGCTATCCCGGCTGTGAAACCGGAATGGGAAGTGCGCAAATGGTGGCGGATATGCCCTGCGTCCGGGACGGAAAGCTCATCACCGGTACTTCTGCCGGCTGTGCCATTCCCTTCGGCCTGATGCTCATTGAAGCCCTGAAGGGAGCCGGCGAAGCGGAGCGTATCGCCAAGCAGATTGTGATCCGCTGACAGGAGGAAACACTATGGACGAAAATAAACTGCCGGACCAGCTGTCCGACGACAAATGGCTGGAAGAGTTTCTGGCTGCCCCTTATCTGGGTGCGGAGATCGGTGTGGACGAACAGGCCATCGCTGCCGCAGGTCTGACACATCCGTCCGATCTGGAGCTTGAGAAAATCATGCAGGAGGTTCTCAGCGAAGTGCAGGCCGAGGAAGCAGCGCAGAACCCGTCGCCTGCCCCGGCTGCTCCGCAGCCTCAGACCGAATCCGCCCCCCCTGCGGAGCCGGAAACGTTCAAGGATGACGAATTCCGCGCCACCTTTGGTGAGGGCGAGAGCCTGAATCAGATCTTTAGCGACCAGCCCATTGCCCCTGCCCCCAAAGAGGAGCCTGCCCCCGCTCCCGCGGAAGAGAAAGAGGAGGAACTGCCTGTGGAAAAGGGCCGCCCAAAGAAAAAGAAGGGCTACGGCCTGCTGGGTCTGCCGCATCTGGCCGCCACGATCATCTGGCTGGTGATCATCATTGCGATTGGCGTATCCGTGGGTCGTTTGGCCTGGCTGTGCGCCGCGGATGTGCTGGCACTGGGGCGCGAGCCGATCACGACCACTGTGACCATCGAACAGGGCGACAGTATCGAGACGATTGCCCAAAAGCTGAAGGATGCGGGTCTGATCAAGTACACCGGCCTGTTCAAGTTCTACGCTGACTTCACTGAGGCACAGGAGAAGATCAAACCCGGCACCTACACCTTCAACGCCATCAACGAGGATGGCGAGACCATTGTCTATGACTATATGGCTCTGGTGTCTGTCATGTCTCCCCGCAGCAGCGGTCTGGTTGTCGTTGAGGAGCTGCGTATTCCCGAAGGCTACACCTGCGCGCAGATCTTCCAGCTGCTTGAAGAAAAGAATGTTTGTACCGTGGCCGAGCTGGAAGAATACGCCGCCAATGGCGAACTGGATGCATACTGGTTCCTGGACGGTGTGGAGCGCGGTGACAAATACTGTCTGGAAGGTTACCTGTTCCCCAACACCTACGACTTCTACGAAAACGACAATCCTGAACGCGTGCTCGAAAAGATGCTTGATGCCTTTGATGCCGCGTTCACCGATGTAATGAAGCAGAATCTGGAAGAGCTGAAGGGCTATGACATCCGTCAGGCCATCATTATCGCCTCCATGATTGAAAAGGAGACTGCCAACACAGCCGAAAGCTTTACTGTCTCCTCCGTTATTTATAACCGCCTGAACCACTCCAGTGAGTATCCCTACCTGAACATCGACGCAACGATCATATACGCGCTGGGCGGCAAATCCGACCTGACCGATGAAGATCTGAAGATCGACAGTCCCTATAACACCTACACCAATAAAGGACTGCCCCCCGGCCCCATTTCTAACCCCAGCCAGAACAGCATCGCTGCCGCTCTGGATCCGGAGGATACCGACTATTACTACTACGCCTTTGACCCCAGCACCAACGCGCACCACTTCTCCAAGACCTACAAGGAGCATCAGGCCTTCCTGGACAGTCTGAAGGAGGACGAATGAGAAAGTTAGAGCTTCTATCCCCCGCCGGTGATATGGAACGGCTGCGGATGTCCGTGCTCTACGGTGCCGACGCAGTCTACCTTGCCGGTACAGACTTTGGAATGCGTTCCTTCGCCGGGAATTTCTCGGCGGAGGAGCTTCCCCGGGCCGTGGAATTTGCCCACAGCCACGGTGTCAAGGTTCATGTCACCGTCAACACCATGCCCCGCAACGATGAAGTCATTGCGCTGCCCGCTTATCTGGAGCGGCTGGATGATGCCGGGGTAGACGCGCTGATCGTCGCCGATCTGGGTGCGTTTACGCTGGCCGGAAAATACGCACCCCGGTGTGAACGCCATGTATCCACCCAGCAGTCCATTGCCAACTACGAATGTGCAACTGCGTGGTACGATTTGGGCGCAAAAAGAGTGGTTTTGGCTAGAGAATTGAGCCTTTCTGAAATAATCGGCATCCGCGAAAAATGTCCGAAAGAGCTGGAGATTGAAACCTTTGGTCACGGTGCCATGTGCGTCAGCTACTCCGGCCGGTGCCTTCTGAGCAACTACATGACCGGCCGGGATTCCAACCGGGGTGCCTGCGCCCAGCCATGCCGTTACCAGTACGCTCTGATGGAGGAAAAGCGCCCCGGGGAATATTTCCCTGTCTTTGAAGACGAAAAGGGTACTTACATTCTCAACTCTCGGGATATGTGCATGATCGACCACCTTGACGATCTGATGGACGCAGGTATTGACTGCATCAAGATCGAGGGGCGAGCCAAATCCGCCTACTACGCCGCCATCGTCACCGGCGCTTACCGCCATTGCATTGATGATATCGCCGCAGGCCGCCTTCTGGATCCGACATGGCGCGACGAAGTAGAGCACGTTTCCCATCGAATCTACTCCACCGGATTCTATTATGGCCATCCCGGGCAGTATACGGAAAATTCACGGTACATCCGGGAATGGCAGATCTGTGCCATTGTGGAAAGCTGCGACGAAAACGGTCTTGCTCTTTGCAGCCTGCGCAACAAATTCGCCGCAGGTGATGCTTTGGAGGCCGTAGGCCCTGATCTGCGCCCCTTCCCGGTGACGGCTGCGCATATGACTGGCATGGATGGCGTGCCTCTGGATGAGCCCAGAACGCCCCAGATGAAGTTCTGTCTTCCCCTTCCCAAGCAGGTTCCTCCCTACACCATTTTGCGCAGATGTGTCGATCTGTCCGCTAAATAATGTGACCACGGCTGCCGTTCCGGCAGCCGTGGTTTTGCTCGATAGCTTGCAAAAAAAGTCAGAGCCTGCTGCTTTTGGTCGTAAGCAACAGGCTCTGGTTTTCAGAAGCCGTTATGTAATTACAACTCCTGACGACGCTGAAGCACCATATTCTGCAAATGGTCCAGCGTTTCCCGCGTCACCTCAGGGCGGCTCAAAAGTGCCGAAAATAATCCCTCCAACTCGGGTTTGTAGCGATGGCTGAAGATCGTAGCGGCATAGTATTCCTCTCGGGTCAAGGTCGGAACAAAAGTCCTGCCATAAGTCTTGCTGCGGCGCACAAAACCGGCTTCCCGGATCACGCCTTTCTGCAGAAGACCATTTAAAAGAATATGAACGGAACTGTCTTTCCAGGACTTCTCTTCCCCATGTTCCAACAGATCGGCACGGGACAGGGGAGCTTGTTTGCCCCAAAGGACATCCATGATCTCCATTTCACTTTTGGTCAATTCCATCTCAATCCCTCCCAACATTGGATATATTATACACATTTTGGCAGGAAATGTCAATTGGTCTGGCAAAGAATTTCCATAAATGTCTTTACCAATCCTTTGCGGGATTCATGTTTTTCTCAAAAAATCTTTCGTTTCCCCCTATTTTTTATAGGGAATCATTTCCTTTTCGACATTATTCCTCACGGAAAAATTTTTTGAATTTTAACTGAAACACCATCAAGAAAATACAAAATAAGCCCTGTTCAGCGTGAACAGGGCTTATTTTGTCTATATTTAAGGTATCTCATCGAACAGATCTTCCAATATTCTACGATTCGCTTCGAAATCGATATTATACTGGCAGGAGGCCATATATCCCTCCGACACTTTCACCAGACCTGATGAGAATGTTCCGGAGGCCGGCAGCCGCATGGAACCAACTTCCGTTTTGGCCAGCATCGGGAACAGCTCCCACACATAGCTATAGATTTGCTCCTTCGGAATATTCGTCGTAATCAGGGGCAAAATCTTATCCAGCAGCTCCACCATCTTCGTCACAGGCTGGTTCTTATAAGCATTGATCAAGGAAAGAAGAACCTTTCTCTGCCGCTCTGTCCGCTGGAAGTCCGAGTCGATAGAACGAAGCCGGGAGTAGCGCAGCGCCTGTGCTCCGTTCAGCTTGTTCACACCGGCCGTCAGGCTCCAGCCTTCCAGCTCATTGAGTTTATCCGCTTCCTTTTCGGTCAGCTTGATCTCCACACCGCCCAGCAGATCGATGATTTCGGCAAAACCCGAGAAATTTACCTCTACATTGCCGTGAATCTCCACACCATAGTAGTTATAGAGCGTCTGGTTCAGCAGCGACATACCGCCATATTGGTATGCGTGGCATAGTTTAGTCGCACCGTAACCCGGAATCTGCACATACTGGTCGCGCATAAACGAGGTCAGCGTGATCTCCCCTGTGCTCTTATTGAAGGTTGCCAAAATCATGGCGTCCGACCGCTGGGTTCCCTGCCCTTTCCGCGCATCCTGCCCCACAAGCAGGATATTGACGATATGATCTCCTTGTCCTACAGGTTGTGTAAACTCCGTAGGAAACGTGATTTCGCTTTGGTCAATATACGGTGTCGTATCGTTGGGATCAATGGAGAGCCATTCATCCATCGCCATACTGGACGCATCCTCCGGAGAGACCGTCGTGTCACCTGTTACATAATTCATCTTATCCAGTGACTTGTCCAAATAATTTAACACGACACCGGCAATAGCCAGAAGCACCAAAAGCAGCGACAGGAAAACGCATGTCACGATCAATGCAATCCGTTTCCAGTTTGCTTTCCGCTTTTTCCGCGGCTTGCTCATTAGAAACATCCCTCCTAAGGGTCAAATTCGATCCGTCTAATTTATTATACGCCTGATAGACCGGAAATACAAGCTAATTTCTTGCATTATTTGCAAATAGTCCCACATCTGTCCTCATCCGTGCGTGATCGGTCTGTCCATTCGCACGATTACTGGTCAGCCTGCGGTTTGGCATCCAGCGTCAGGGATAACTGCACCTCTCCACCGCTGCGGTAGACCGTGGCGGTTATGGTTTGGCCGGGCTCGAATTTCCGCAGAGCGCGAGTCAGGTCGTTCAAATTCTCAATATCGTAGCCGCCAAGGTTGACAATGATATCTCTGGCTTTGATACCACCCTTTTGCGCGCAGCTGCCGGATGTCACGTCGTGCACCAGAACGCCCATGGGAAGGCCGTACAGATCCGCATCGGTCGTATCCACATTGGATACACTGACACCCAGATACGCGCCGGTGATATAGCCATAGAGCCGCAGATCCTCCAGCATATCGATGACATCACCGATGGGAATGGCAAAGCCGATGCCCTCAATCGAAGCGCCGGAGTTCGTGGTGCCGGAATATTTGGCCGTGGTGATTCCAACCACCTCGCCCTTCATATTGAACAGCGGACCGCCGGAGTTGCCGGGGTTGATGGCCGCGTCAGTCTGCAGCATATTGATCTGTGTTCCGTCAGTGGTGATAACGCGATCCTTCGCGCTGACATAACCCACCGTCAGTGTGGACGTAAGCTCACCCAAGGGATTGCCGATGGCGGCAACCTGGTCACCAACGATCAGCGCATCGGAATTTCCGATCACCGCAGCCTGCAGACCGGTGGCATCCACCTTCAGCAAAGCAATATCGTTGGACTCATCGCCGCCCACGAACTTAGCCTCATACTCCGTTCCGTCGGAGCAGATCACAGTGATATCGGTGGCATCAGAAACGACATGATAATTGGATACGATATAGCCATCCTCAGTCATGATAAAACCGGAGCCGGAAGATACACCGGTAAAAGCCGTGCAGGAGATCGCCACAACGCTCTCAACATTCTGCGCATACACCTGGCCGGGGGTCAGTCCTCCCTCCACTGTGGCTCCGGGGCTGCCGGAAACGGAATCTCCGCTTCCAATATGGGTATTCCCCGCAATTTCCTCGCGCAAAACACCCAGTTTTTCATTAAGGGAGGCCGAAAGATTATCATTTCGCTGCTGCCAGTATGCACTGACCGCGGCGGCAGTGATGCCGCAGCAAACGACCGCTACAACCGCGGAAATCCACACGGTTTTCCAGAAGCCGCCTTTATTCTCCTGCTGTGCAGGTTGGCTGGGAGGTGCTGGTGGCGTATACATAGGCCGCTGGTAAGTATAATTAGGAGTCCCCTGCCACTGATTCGCGTACGGAGCGTTTACACGAGGGGGATAAGCATAGGGCGAACCGGTATAGGCTGAGGTGTACACCGGCTGTGTCTGATACTGGGGCTGCTGGGGCTGCGGAGCCTGCTGGGTGGGCGCAGACTCGGCATGCTGCTCATTGCCGGGGATTGTATTTTCATAGGTATCCATGGTCTTCCTCCCACAGAAGCATAGTATGTTTTTATGTTATCGTTCAGATATGAAATAATTATGTCCATGTCCAAAACGAATTTTGAATTATTGTGATCGAAACTTTGTTTATCATACCCTTCTTTGCGTCATTCGTCAAGTTAATGTGCAAAAAAGATTGCGGCGGCCAAAGCCGCCGCACCATTGTTATCTCTTGCGGAAGGACTTACAGTCGGTGCACTGATCCACAGTGGGGTTCGTCTCGTGGGTGCCTACCAGAATCTTGTCCAGAGAGCAGTAATTGGCACTGTCGCAGTGATAAGCGCAGGACTGGACGGTGCATTCGATGCACTTATTCGCATTCTGATTCATGATCTTTTCCTCCTTTATTTTGGGTTCGCAAATAGTATGGCCGGAAGTTTTCGATTCATACGTTGCATTTTTTGGATGGATGTGGTATTTTAGTAAGGTAAATTGTTGTTTATAGGGCTTGATAATGGCGGCGGCCTACGGCCGCCGAGCGCCGCCATGCGGCGCAAAATAG
>CANBCW010000002.1 GCA_947367115.1 uncultured Clostridia bacterium
CTGTGGATATGGCAAAGCAGGGTCAGATCGCCGGTGTCGGCATCGCCCACCGGGGAGACACGGAATATCTGAAATCCGTCCCCGACGGCAGTGAAAACAATAACCTTGGCAACCTGCCCTCTGTATCTCCTGATACGCAAGGGTAATACTTTGACCGACAGCATCCAGCGGAATACTGTCGGTCTTTTCTTTGTTTATAGCGTCTCATTTTCCGGTCTTGAGTGCTTCCTTCTCAGCGGCGATTTGAGCTTTCATTTCCTCAATCATCGCTGCCAGTTTTTCTTCGCATTCTTCACGGGTTTTGGCGTAGACATTGCGAGAGATACGCTTGCCGTGGGCATCTCGGGGAGAGTATTTGCCCTCCCAGAGGTGGTCGCCCAGCTGGTAGACTCCGCCGGTGCCGGGTTTGCGGTACTTCGATTTATAGGGTTGGAAGCCGGTTTTAGCGGTCGGAGGTTTCTTTTCATCCAGTGGGATCGGTGTATCAGCTTTGGTGATCTGGCGGTCGATTTTGGCGGCTGCCTGCTTCTGCATGGTGTCGGTGACATGGGAGTAGATGTCCAGAGTCGTTGCCGAAGAGATGTGGCCGATGATGGTGGAGAGGGTTTTTACATCCATGCCATGCTCCAACGCCATGGTTGCGAAGGTATGGCGAAGGTCGTGGAAGCGGACTTTTTTGCACTGGGCACGCTCTAAGGTCTGCTGCATTCGACGGCGGACGAAGTTAAGCGTCAATGGACAATCTTCTTTTACAGGCGACGGGAACATCCATCGGGAGTTCACCGTCGCTTTGTAATTTAGCAGGATCGTCAGCAAGGAACTGGGCAGGACGATCACCCGAACCGAGGATTTGGTCTTGGGTTCCGTAATGTGAAGCTCGCCCTTAATGAAGGTTGCGGACTTGGTGATCCGCAGTTCTCCGGTGTCCGGGTTCAGGTCATCCCATTGGAGTGCCAGAATCTCACCCAGCCGCAGACCTGTTCCCAGCTCCAACAGGAAGAGTTCATAGTAGCCGTCTTGCTTTGCCTGGATAAGAAACCTCTGCATTTCCTCTTGCGTCAGGATATTCATCTCACCGCTTTTCTTCGGTGGCAGCTTGCAGCCGATGGCTGGATTGATACGGAGCAGTCCTTCTTCCACCGCTTTTTGCAGTGCCGAGCGGCAGTTTGCATGGCAGACACGAACCATTCTGTCAGACAGTCCGGGGCCGTACTGTTCCACCCGAATCAAGCGACCACTGGTTTTCAGCTTCGCATAGAACTGTTGAAGGTCGCTTTGCGTGAGCTGATTCAACGGGATTTTACCGATCTCCGGGATAATGTGCTTGTAGATTCGATCCTCATAACCAAGCTGCGTGTTCAGCCGAAGCTGGGGCTTACAATAGGTCTGATACCAGAAGTCCATCCAGTCACCGAAGCTCATTCCGGGTTTGCATTTCGTCACCGGTGGCGCATACTGCTCCCGAAGCCGCTTCAGCTTATCCAGACATTCCGCCTTGGTCTTTGCAAGAACATTTTTCGTTTTTGGCCTTCCGTGGTCATCGTAGCCGGTGACAACTCTGGCTTCCCAGCGACCGTCCGTGCGCTTGCGGACAGTACCGGTTCCGTATTTTCTTCTTCCCATAGCGTTACCTCACATAATTTCGTCCAGAAAATTTCCCACGATGCCCGATGCTTTCTTCTGCATGTCCGTGGTCACATGGGTGTAAGTGTCCAGCGTGAAGGATGCGTTGGTGTGGCCGAGGATGCCGGACAGCGTTTTCGCATCCACGCCGCTGGTCAGCGCATGAGTCGCAAAGGTATGACGCAGGTCGTGGAAGCGGATGGACGGAAGTCCTGCGTATCGGAGCAGCGTTTTCATTCTGCGGTATGCTGTCGCCGGTGACAGTGGAAGCTCCGGCACCGTGGGATTGTGGAAGATCCATTCGCTGAAGGATTTTTTCTTACGCTTTGTCAGCAGTTCCACCGTGCTGGGCGGCAGTTGGATGGTGCGATTGCCGGTCTGGGTCTTAGTCTCGCCGACCTTGACACCGCCGCCATTTTTCGTGTTGACGGATCGGCGGATCTGAAGTCTTCCGGTCTTCTCATCGAAGTCCTGCCACCGCAGACCGCAAATCTCACCTCGGCGCAGGCCGGTGGTCAGCTCCGTATAGAAGAAGTCCGACCACACCGGATCCTGTTTCACCACTTCAAGGAATGCTGTCAGCTGTGCCTCCGTGAGGATCTGCTTGGGCGCGTAATTGTTTTTCGGAATCACCGTGCCGTTGGTAGGGTTCTTCACCACCAGTCGCTGCTGCACCGCCGCATCCATCGCCTGATGGAGGAGCATATGAATACTTCGCACCATGCTGTCGGACAGTGCATCGCCCTTTTCGTAATGTTCGTTGACCCTTCCGTACTTCCGAAGCCAGTTGTAGAGCTTTTGCAAGTCAGCCGTGGTGATGGAACCCAGCTTCTTATCGCCAAGGTGCGGTGTGATATAGTTTTTGACCATCCGTCTGTAACCCTGGAGCGTACTTTCACGGATGGTGTACGCCTTGTACTCGTCCAGCCATTTGTCAAGCCACTGAGCAAGGGTCAAATTGTAGCCTTCCGTCAATTCTACATCCCGATGGGCTTCGATCTGAACATGAAGCTTGTCCATCAACTCTTTTTGTGTTCTGGCGAAGACACTGCGATAGATGGGCTTGCCATCGCTCTTATGTCCGACGACGATTCGTCCTTCCCAGCGACCATCGCTGCGCTTTCGCACCAGTCCATCGCCGTCCGGTCTTTTGTTAGCCATAGGATCCCTCCTTCCTGTTAGCACAACACATTACCACACAAGTTTTCAAATAGCTAGTACAAGTTTCGCAACCCACAAAAGGGGTTAAAACGGGCGATTTATCCGCTTTGCAACCCACCTTTTGAAAAATTGGGCAATCGCAACCCACCCAAAGTGAGCTACTCGTAATCCGTGCAAAACCATTGAAAACCCTTCAAAAACCGCCTTGCAGCCGGTATTTCCGGCTGCTGTGACCGCCGGGAGGTTGCAACCGCAACCCACCCGGCTTTCTCCTGCTTCCTTATCAGCCCTGATTTCTGGGTATGAAAACCTCAATAATTCATTCAAAAATAACGTTCATTTCAAACTTTTCATTTTTTCTTATTCGGCAACACAGGGCTTTCTGTGGCGTTTGTTTTGTCGGACGGGTCGTACCTCTACCTTTGAAAACAAATCGTACACAGGCTTTACAAATGGCTTACGCCGGGGTGTCCGTATTGCGGAGCATATCCGTCTGCTCTAGCTGCAGGTTTGCATGGTGCTGGATCGCTTCGTAGATGGGCCGAATGGTGTACAGGAGCGTGCCGTTTCGCTTCTTCCCGCCTTTCCCCCAGACGGTGGTCGTCTCCGTGTAAATCAGGCGCTTATTGATCAGACCGTCCACATATTTCTTGACGGTATTTTTGCTCATGCCGACGGCATCACCGATGGTGCGGTAGCTGGGATAGCACTGGTATGTCTTTCGGTTCTCGCAGCAAAGAAGAAAGCCGTACACAGCGATCTCCCCCACTCGCAAACCCAAATGGAATATCTCATTGGGCAGCAGATAACAATTTCCGTTTTCTTCACACAGCCAGCGAAGATAATACTGACCATCAAATTCCATCAGCAAATGCTGATCCACCAGTTCCTCCAACGCTTTTGCGGCAACAGCATGAGAGATTTGTAGTTGCTCTGCCATGCGTTCAAGCCGGGGATCGCTCTTTCTGTTGTGACGAACATATACGTACACCGCATAGGCAGCCGGGCTGATACGATATGTGTGGATCTGATTCGGAATTGAGAAATAATTCCGCTCCGCAGTTCGGGTTGGGTAACGCTCATAGGCCATAACCATCACCTCGCTTTCGCAGGCGTGTGTCGACCCAGTTCCGAAAGTGTTCCTTGGGAACCACCAGACGATTGCCGATGCGCAGAGAAGGAAAATCCTTTTCGTGCATCAGCTCGTACGCCGAGGACGGCGACACGCCCAACACATTTGCCACCGCCTGTGCATTCAGAAACAGCGGCAGCTCCTCATAACTTTTCACGATTGATTCTTTCATAACTCATTTTCCTTTCGCTGATTTCGGGAGAAGCAAAAGCTATCCCCATTTGTATAGGGGAAGATAAAGCACTTTTGTAAACAACTTTTTTCAGTGCCACATCCTTCTCCCACTTGTATAGGGATAGAAGATTAAGTTTTGAGCAAACTTTTTGCGTTCTTAACCAAACTTTTTATCCCCTCAATTGTATAAGGGAAAATATTTGCCACTTTACAACCACAACACAAAGAAAATCTCCATGAGAATTAAAAAAACAATCCTCATGGAGATTTTCTTTGTTTATAGTAAACCACCGGAAAACAAGACTTGCAATTTCCAACACTCTAAGGTAACATCACACAAACTTTTTGGAGGTGCTGCCTATGGAAAACTACATTCAGTCACTACGAAACTACATCGCCGCCCATCCGCCGGACTTCGGTGACGGCAATGCCCAATCTATTCTGGAGATGCTCTTTTGTCACTACAATGAATTCAACCGCTTCGATACTGAAACCATCAAGATGGGCTTTGATGAATTGTATGCACAGATGGAGGAGCTGCACCTGCGCGACATGGACAAGGTCATCGATATCGTCTGTTCTCTCTGCCGGGAGCATGAGAAGGCAGGCTTTGCTGAAGGTGTCAAGGTCGGGATGCGGTTGGCAGAAGAACTGAAATAAAACACGGCGGAGAGTTGTTAACACAATTCTCCGCCGTTTACTTTTTTAACCCTACCGCTATATGTAATTGTTTATCGGCAAAGAAAAGCAATTACCGTCCGGTTGAAATCTTTTGCTTCCTCACACACGCCATGGCCCCACTGTTCGTACATCAAAAGCTGGGCACCAGGAATTGTTGCGGCGATCTCTCTGGACGGATCACCGCCCAGTGCCTTATCCTGCTCGCCGCCGATGACAAGGGTCGGTGCTTTGATCTGAGGCAGGCTTTCATAAGCATCATGGGTTAGGCAAGCATCCGCCTGAATAAAGAATCGTTCATAGGATTTCGGCTTTGTCAGCTTTCCCATAATCGGCACCAGCCACTTATTCTTGCGGTAGTAGCCTTCCGAATAGATCCGTCGCAGGTTGCTGTCCATGAACGCAATATGGTCACCTCGCTTGGCGCAGGACACCCATTCGCCAATGGATGCTGTCAGAATCGGATTGGGTCTGGCAGAAGTAACGGTCAGAATCAGCATATCCACCTTTTCCGGGAAGTCCGCGGCAAGGTGCTGGGCAATCATGCCGCCCATGGAAACACCAAATATGTCCGCTTTCTGAATGCCAAGCTGTTCCATGGCTTTCGCCTGATCCCGAGCCATGTCACGAGTGGTATAGCCCGATTGCAGCTCATTCTTTCTGCTGAACGCATAAACCGTAAAATCCTTTGCGAACGCCCGATACATGAGTGCCATCGGCAGAGCCGTACCCTTCACTGAGCGCAAACCATCCCCCAGTCCCGGGAGCATCACCAGAATTCTATCGCCAGTGCCGAAGCGGATGTAATCCATCCTCGTCCCGCCAATCTTCAATGTGCCATTTTTCGCATTGTACAACATAACCGCCGCACCTTTCGTTACAGAACTGCAGAAAACCACAATTCATAAAATTGGATTCATCATACACCAATCTTTACCCGGCTCAACGCAGATCGGGCTGCTATTCCATTCAAACCACAGAGGCAGATCGGAAGGATTTTGGATTCCATCGGCTGTGATGCCTGCACTTCTCATGGCTTTCAGGTAGCGAACCAGTTCGAGGTTGGTCATAGAGAGGATGCTCTCGTCTTCTGCCACCCGTTTTAGAACCGACTCCATGTAGTCCCACATATTTTCAGCATCTAGATCGTAGGTATGACCGACGATCTGGCACAGAGCCAACTCCTCTTCGGTATGAAAGAAGCCCTCCACAAAATCCCGGAAACCGGGCATAATGTGATAGCTGCCAGCAGCCCAGTAGTAATACTCCTCCGGCGGTGCGTAGGAATAGCGTTCTTCGGCAGTTCTGGCATACTCGAAGCCACACTTTTTCGCACATTCGGCGATCATATCGCTCCAATGATGAAACGGCCCAGCAAAACCCAAAACCGCCTTGCCCGTTAAGCGTTCCAGATTTTCTTTGTCCTTTGCCATCTGATTCATCACTTCTGCCTCGTTCAGCTGACTCAGATAAGGATGGGTCAGGGTGTGGCTGGCAACCTCATGGTTTTGATACAGCTCCGCCACTACGCTTGTAGGCAGCCGTTTTACAATCATGCCATTCGGATGGGTCCACTCAAATTCATTTTCCATCAGCTCTGAGTTGAGATTGAACGTGCCTTTCAAGCCGTATTTGTTTAGCAGTTCCACAAAGCGGACATCCTGCAAAACGCCGTCGTCATATGTAATATTAAACGCCTTCAGTTTCCCACCGGGATATAATTTTTTAATCATTTCCTCAACCTCAATTCTTGACGTAACTTTTTGAACGCTTCTTTCCATTCGTCTGTAATGCGGAAGGAGTCGCAGATCTTTTGAATGGCTTTTCCGTTGATGCTGTATTTCAAATCGTTCTGGCAGAGCCAGTGATGCACCGTTTCCGGTTCGTGGACGGCAAGCTCCGCAATGAGCCAGGCCTCCGCCATTTGGACATAGTATTCTTCATCGTCGTGCATCAATAGCAGAAGCTGGGCTGCACGACCCTTGCATAGCCTGGAGATAAACAGCACATAACCCCAACGGCGGATGAAGGGATCTTCCGAACGGATATAGTCCTTTGCATAGCCAAGTGCCGTATCAAAATCCAGATCCGCCACGTAGCTGATGATCTGGTCTGTGTGCCACCAATCGGAAAAGAGCAGATTCTCATGGATAAACGCCATCCGCTGGTTCACATTCTTGATCTGGTTCAGGGTCACATAGTAATAGATCCTGTGGAACTTCTGCTCGTCAAGTATGTACGGACGCAGTACGGACACATCCGCTTTTTGTTTTACATAGAGCCTAATTAGTCGATCCACATCTGCGGTTTTGTAATATGCCGGCAGGGCATCCAAATCTTTCTGAACCTGTTCTTTTGTCAGCTTCATGTCACTTTTCCTCATCCGGTGCCTGACCGTCATGCTTTAGCCACTTACATTCGGTCATTTCCAAATTCGTAAAGGTCGCCCTAAAGGACGAGTCCTCCGGGCTGCAGGCGTAGATACCAAAACGGATGGTACCGTCGCCCTTATGCATATGGCAAATCCGCATCTGGCCGAACTGTTCGCCGTCGACAGAACACTCAATACAGTAATCGTCTTTCCGACGGCTGAAGCGGTACCACATGGACTTGATGGACGCATCAATGGCGGTGGTGGCCCAGTCGGAATACCCAAAGTTCGTCACCACGCTGCCCAGATGCTGGAACTGCTCGTTTTCGTATTCAATAGAGCCTTTCAACCAATTCTCGCTGTCCAGATACATCACAACGCCGCACTGGTCGAAGCGGTGCTTGCTCTCAAATTCCGTCTTAACAGTGAAGGAGAAGAATTTCTCATCCGTTTCCATCTGGAACACCGGGGCATTATCGTTGCGGAAGTGGTAGTACGTCCGCTGCCACAGATCCGTGTGGGGTTTGGTGACAACCTCTACTTTATCATCGGACACCGTAAAGCTTTCCGGCTCCCGTGTCCACCCAAAATCATGGATATTGAATTTCATCAGCTTTCATCCCTTTTCATATTCTCTTTGATCCGCTCCATCAATAGCGTCGTTGTAAACCATGTGGTTTCGTAGCGCAGGTAGCGGTTGGTATTTTCATCCCACAGACAGCGAAGGCTGGGCGGAAATTCATCGTCACCATGCCACAGCTGCACGAACACACGCAGTCCGTCGATTAGTTCAATAGCGTATCCAATATCAGCGCCGGGCAGCTTTTCGCCCTTGAGTGCTTCGCAGGCAGCGACAAATCCCTCCGGATTTTGATCAAACAGTCGGGCGTATGGATCGTTCACATCATCCTGCAAATTGCCGTGGAAATAGTGACCGTGAGTTGCAACGTTGATCCATCGACCGGTGATGTAGCGATCCTTACGGCTGTCACACAACCAGTCCAAGATCGTCATTACCTCGTTAAAAGAATTGCCGTCAACCCAGATGCCTCCATGGCACCTCTCCATATCGCCGGTGCGCCTGTGGATACGGTAAGGCTCCGACAGCATGGTCAGATACAAAAAGTTCCCATCGAAGCGCAGGCCGCAACGGGCAATCAGTTCCTGCTGATCGTAAGTCAAAAAGCGTTTCTTCGCCTGCATGGCCTGAATTTGATAATTGTTCTGCCGTTCAGTCATCTGCTTCCCTCCCTGCAAACAAGCTGCGCACTACATTCATTCCTCCAGATATCGCACAGGCTTTCCTGTACTGTGGGCACACGCAATCTCCGACCATGTACTGGAACCGATATAGCCACCTACATTGATGACGAAAATCTCGTCCGCCATATCAATCTTGCGCTTATGCATATCGTCCAGCATTTCCTTGGTGCCTTCAGTCCAAACCTCACTGTCGCCGGAGTGGCCGAACAATCCGACACTGATTACAATGTTCCCTTCCAATGTCAGCTTCTTCTGCGCTTCCACAAATGCTTCCTTGAACCGGGTGCTGCCACACAGAGTAATGACTTTGTATTTTCCTACCATTATTCTACCTCATAAGGCCAATCGATGATGCCGCCGAATTCTTTGATGTTGGTATAGCCAAGCTCCACCAGAGCTTCCGCAGCCAGCTTGCTGCGGCGACCGCTGCGGCAGTAGACGAGGAGCAATTGATCTTTGTTTGGGAGTATCTCCTCCGCTTTTTCTTCGATTTCATCATGGGAAATCACAATGGCTCCAGGGATGTGGCCTTCATCGTATTCTTCCTGCGTGCGGACATCGAGGATGATGTAACCTTCCTCGGTGTCCATGATTTCCTTCGCTTCTTCTGCCGTAATGTTCACGTACGCCGCCTCCTTATTCTGTCCGCAGGCAGTGAGCAGCATCACCGCCAGAAGGAGAAAAATCAATTTCTTCATAAGTTTACCCCTTTATAAACTTCCGAATAGTCTTTTCCTCCGCCATGGGGTTCAGCAGCAGAATCTGCTGGCGGATTTTTTCATAGCTTTCCTCGGCATCCAATTTCGGGATTTCAAAGTCACGCTCTGCCCAGAAACTCTCCACGGTGGTGAACACGGTGCTGTTCCAGCCGTATTCAATGCCGTACTTATTTTTCTTCTGCTTCCTGCCGGTCATAGTGATGAACATCCCCATTTGCAGTTCCACCAGCGCCCGGTCAAATTGCGACTTGTCCTCTTTTCCGAAGCCACCCAGAGCCTTGATTTCATGGAGTGCCACATAACCATCCCGCACAATGTCATAGATCCGCTTTGCGGTGTGACTGATACCGCCACGCTCATAGGCGTACTCGAAAGTCTCGCCATTTCTGCGGACGGCATGGAAATAGGGATACCAGTCCCTGGTGATAAAACCGCTGGTCTTAAAGAACACCTTGGAGTAGGCAGTGTCCGTCCGTTCTTCCAGCACCCTCATCCGCCATTCCCAGGGGTCTACCTCCGGGTCGCCGCAGTGCCACTTCACCGGGGTGTCCAGCGTATCCTGATTCAGCCAGTCATAGTCAATCAGTGCAAAGATGCCCTTGGCATTGCCGCCACCCATAGAAAAGCCGCAGCTATTCAGTTCCCGGCAGAAATCTTCAAAGTTTTGGATCATGGTATCACTTCCTTTGCCCTTATTCTATCACATCCGGCAAAGCACGAAAAGACTTTTCTTTGTTTATAGTGGTGTAAACAGCTGCATTTTCTGCATAAACTGCTTGTATCAACGCATCGAGGTGAAACTATGAAACAACAGTCAATTCTTTGGCAGGCAGCGGGATTTGCGGCGGTTACCTTTGGCGGTACGATCCTGCACTTTTTATACGATTGGACAGGCGGGAACATCCTGATTTCGCCCTTCTCTGGGGTCAACGAATCCACCTGGGAGCATATGAAGCTACTGTTTTGGCCCCTGTTCCTCTTTGCCCTGGTTCAGCGCCTGTTTTTCAAAGATCAGGAAAACTACTGGTGTGTCAAGCTGGCAGAGATCCTTCTGGGTCTTTTGCTGATCCCGGTGCTGTTTTACACCTATAACGGAGTATTCGGAGAATCACCAGACTGGATCAACATCGTCATCTTTTACATCTCCGCACTACTTGTCTTTCTCTTTGAGTGGTGGGCATTCAAGCGAGATTGGTCGCCATGCACGCGCCCGTGGCTTGCTTTTGCCGCTATATGCATAATTGGTGTGCTGTTCGTGGTGTTTACTTTCATGCCACCGCAGATTCCGCTATGCCAAGATCCGCTCACCGGAACCTATGGAGTTTGATACCCGAAAACTTTTTGAGAAAGGACTTGCAATATCCGCACTTCCAAGGTAACATCACACAAACTTTTTTGGGAGGTGTCATCTTGCAATCCTTTGCCGAAGCATTGAAAGCCTACACGCGCAACCATCCCTTTGATGCCGGGAACGGCGACGCTGAAACCGTTATCGACCAACTCTACCAAGCCTACGCCGAAACCCACGAATCCGATCCGCCGAAGATCAGCGAAGGTTTCAAGGAACTGGAGTGTTTTTTGGAAACCTTGTCCTTAGACGATAACAATGCCGTCTTTAACCACTGCTGCCGCCTGTGTACGGCCTATGAGAAAAAAGCCTTCCGCCACGGCCTGCGATACGGCGCACACCTTATTAGCGAATTAAATACCGAATGATAAGACCCGCTGTGAAGAAAGCAAGCTTCACAGCGGGTCGTCATTATGCAATTACATTGACAGCGTTATCCTTGACCGCATTGATTGCTGCAATCAGTTGCGCCTGCTTTTGCGCATTGAACAAACGCAGGAAACTGATGGGCTTATCAAAGGGCGGCTTTCGCAGATCTGTCACACTTTCCATGTAGCCATTCTGCTCCACGAAGGTGATGACCTTGTGGACAAAGGCAATCTGCTTCTGATTTAGGGAGGCATCGTTGATAAAGTCCGAGAATGCCTGCATAGCGGCATCATGATCCAGCTTGGCGATCTTCCGAACCAGCAGTCCGAAAGGCGTATCGCCAAACTCCCGTACATAGTCCTCACGGCTTCCCAATTCACTGGTCAGCACACGCTCCAGCTCACTGTAGTCACCCACTCCAAGAGGAATGTTGTGAGTCAGCTTGTAAATTGCCAAGGTATTGCCGTGCTCGTTGATGTAGCGGTTGACTTTTTCCCGGTAGTCTTCAAAATCGTAGGCGGCATCCAGCTTCTCGCCTTCCTTGCTGTCGATCACCGGGTCGACGAGCTTTGTGATAATGGGATCTTTCTTATCACCATCCACAATGAACTTGATTAGATTCCGCAATTCCTTGCGGACATTCTCCAGAGCAAGAATATCGTGAGTTTCCCAGAATGCATCTGTGCCAATCTCTTTGATCAGCGGCAGCTTGGATGCAACCTGCGGAATGCTGGACCTGCGTTCCAGCAGCAGAGCCATATCCTTCAGCTGCTTCTGTGCATGGCGCAGTGTGGGCATCTGCTCCAGATCCGCAAGGATCATGCCGTACATAAAGTTATCAAACCGTTTGGCGTACTCGTCTGTATCATCCATCCGGACGATGGGGGCTATGTGCTGCAACAGTTCGCTCTTTTCGCCTTCACCGATGCAGGTGAAAGTATTGATATCGCCGTACTTCTCCACATACTGCAACCGTAGGCGCACCTCAACCAGCTCCCGATTCGGTGCTGCTACCTGTCCGTGGCAGACTGCTACAAGCTCGGAACGCCAGTCTTGGAATTTCGCTTCCGCAAAGGAGCTTTCATGCAGCAGGGATATCAGCTTGACCCGTTTGCCATAGATGTTTTCCGAAAGGCTCTTGGTCTCCCTGGTTTCGTAACCTTCCTTGTGCTCACGGAAATACTCAAAATTGCCGCAGTAATCGAAGATCAAGAACCGCCGCTTATCGGTGTATTCTCCGTCGATCTGATCGGTGCAAGTCAGTCCCTTGCACAGCCGGGTTCCACGACCGATCATCTGCCAGAATTTTGCTTTGGAGCGAACCTTCTTGAAAAACACCAGATTTACGCATTGGGGCACATCAATGCCGGTGTCCATCATATCTACAGACACAGCGATGTGCGGCTCTTTTTCCGGTTGCTTGAAATCGTCGATCACGGTCTGGGCATAAGTATCATCACAGATAACCCGCTGGGCAAATGTACCGTTATTCTTGGGGTACAATGCGTTGAACCGTTGCAGAATGAATTCGGCATGGCGCTTGTTCTGAGCGAAAATAATAGTCTTACCCAAACGGTCACCGCCAGCCACCTTGATGCCCCGTTCCATAAGGTCCTGCAGCACTGTATCCACTGTGGTCTCATTGAATACGAATTTATTGAGCTGCGCCGAAGGGATGAAGTCGGGCATCATGCCGTCCTCGATAAAATCATCCTCATAGCGCTGCTTGTCCTCTTCAGATAGGTCATCATAGGTGATGCCTTCTTCCAAAAATTTGGTTTTAACCTCGTAGTTGTAGTAGGGCACCAGCACATGATCCTCGTACACCGCCGTTTCGTAGTCGTAGGCATAGGTGGGAACACCCGGCTCCAACTCGAAGAACCGGTAAACATCCCGGTCAGGATCTGTTTTCGGTGTAGCTGTCAAGCCCACCATGATGGCATCAAAATATTCAAAGATCGCCCGGTATTTCTTGAAAATACTCCGGTGGCTCTCGTCAATGATGATCAGGTCAAAATGCGCCGGGGTAAACAGACGCAACCCGTCCTTGCTTTTTACATCGTCGATGGCGTTGAGCATCGTCGGATAGGTGGAGAACACGATCCGGGCATTCCGGTCATCCTTGTTGGAGCAAAGGTTGCACAGGGACATATCCGGCAGGTAGTTCTTGAAATCATCCTTCGCCTGCTTGACCAGCGCCGTCCGGTCTGCCAAAAACAGAATGTTCGTCACCGCCTTGCCCCGGCTGAGCACATCCGTCAGACTGGATGCGGTGCGGGTTTTGCCGGTTCCGGTGGCCATGACCAGCAGATGCTTGCGGAAGCCCTGCCCCAACTGCTCACAGACAGCGCGGATGGCTTCTTTCTGATAGTAGCGGTCGGTGATCTTATCGTCGATGGGAACTGCCATCAGGTCCTGCTGCTCCGTCCTGCGGTTCATCAGCTTTTGCAGATCGTCCCGGCTGAAAATACCACTGACTTTCCGCTGGGGGCCGGACAGATCGTCCCAGAAATAGGTCTCAAAACCGTTGGTGGTGAACATCATGGGGCGGCGACCAAACTTGCGCTCTAAGCAGTCGGCATAGAGCTTTGCCTGTCTGCGTCCGATGTTGGGATCCTTGCTGGCGCGCTTGGCTTCCACCACCGCAAGGGGCAGCTTGTCCTTGCCGAAGAGCACATAATCCACATAGCCCTTCTGTCCAAGCACACCTGCCATGCCATCCACTTCGTACTCTTCCCAAACATCCGCGTCTTCACCGTCGAACTTCCAGCCCATGGCTTTCATATCCACATCAATGTAGCGTTTCCGGGTCACAAATTCCGAAGGATCGTCGGGGGTAAAGACACGGCTTTCCATATGTTCCTGCTTTTGGGCGGTCAGCCGGGCAGACATGCTCTCGATTTGGGCGCGGAGCTTCTCGATCTGGGCATCCTTTTCTCCCAGAAGGCTCTCCTGCTCCTTGATCTTCTTGGTGTCCACGACCACCTTTTCCTGTGGGATCAGGGCTTCGTCAAAGCTGCGCTCTTCGTAATCACTGCCGTAGCAATAATCCACCCACTGGATGAATTCAAACAGCCCCTTCAGCGAGGCCAGAGCATCCCCGGAGGAAACGCTACGCTCCGTATGTACCGCCAGATTGCCCAGCTTTATCATATAGGGAAGCTTTCCCCATGTGTAGGAATCCAGCGCAAAGCGGAAGGTCGGCTCATGAATCAGGGATGCTTAAGAAAAATGGTGAGTGAATCGCTTACAAACTTCGTCTAATAAGTGAAAGAAGAAGAAAGCTTCTTTCGGAAAGGAGTACAGCCTATGGATAACGGTGCAAGTAGCTACCGCCGTTTCCTGGAAGGTGACGATGACGGTATTGTACAGATCATCAAGGATCACAAAGACGGACTCATGCTCTATCTCAACAGCTTCGTGCAGAATATACACTTGGCAGAGGATCTGACGGAAGATACTTTCGTGAAGCTGATCGCAAGACAGCCTCGCTTCTTGGGGAAAAGCACATTCAAGACCTGGCTGTATTCGATAGGTCGGAATACGGCGCTGGATCATTTGCGAAAAGGCACTAAGTTGCCCACGGTGTCAGCGGAGGAGGCCATGGCACTGATCGCTGACGAGGCGGATGTGGCAAAGCAGTACTTACAAACGGAACGGAAGCTCCAAGTGCATAAAGCGCTGAAGCAGCTTAACAAGGAATACCGTCAGGTGCTGGTTTTGATCTATTTCGAGGATTTTGAGAATGCACAGGTGGCTTCCATTCTGGGAAAGAGCAAAAAGCAAGTTGAAAACTTGATATATCGGGCAAAACTGTCCCTGAAATCAGAGCTGAAAAAGGAGGGCTTTGTGTATGAAGACCTATGAAGAAATGGCGCAAAGTGCCCTTGTTCGGGGCAAAGCCATACGCAAACAGCGAAATAAAACCAATAAGATCCTATTGGGCGCAGTGTCGGGACTGGCGGTTTGCTGCCTTGTAATTCTGCTGGCCTTCAGCATTGAGGAGCAGGAACCCAATCCATCCCCCACAGATGGCTCGCTGAATTATGGACAGGCCAGCTATCTCTTGCCAGATCACAAGATCAGCTATGCCAACACCGGGAAAGGCTTTCAGTATATTGCTGGAACGCAAAATCCCGGTGCCGGCAGCAAGCCTAACGCGGCGCCTCCGCGATTTGAATTCCAGCATGGCTATATTCATGTGGTGGCAAAGGCCATAGAGGAAGTAGGCATCTACGAAACCTTGAACGAGTACGGAAGCATCCGAACGCAGTCCTACCGCATGTTTGCCATGCAGGTCATCGATCCACTGGAAAGCGGCATGGAAACCGATATAGAAGGCATCTTCTTTTATTTGCTTCCGGCGCATCTGCAGGGGGATCTGACCCAGTATGACGCGCTGTTGATCTCTATGACGCAGCTCCCCAAGAATTTCGTGCTGCGTGGTGGTGATTCGCTGATCGCCGATGACTATATTTTTGCTGATCCCCAGGATTGCCCGGAGCTGGGCAACATCATTGCCTTTACAGACGGCGTTTTTGATGAATCCATGTGGCAGGACAGAAGCTGGCTCTATGGCTACCAGTTTGCAAAACACTACCTGGACAAGAATGATGATATGCTGCTGGTTTCCAGAGGTTCTACCTTGGAGGATGCTTTGCAGCGCAGGCAGGCGCAGATCCAGGAGTGGGGAGAATGGGGCAAATGCGCAACGGTAAATCATTACAATTTTCAGACAGAAGCGGCTCAGCAAGCGATGGCCTATGTAAAGCCTTTTGAAAATGGTGTTTTCGTGCCTCAGCGCAGCGGACTTATCCGCCGCTATATCAATGGGTGTCCTACCAATGAGTGGATCCGGATCAATCTGGAAGACGAAACAGTGACCACATCGGATTATCGCTTTGAGGACGAAGATTTCGAAAATCTGCCGGATCTTTCTTCTTATATTGCGAGCCTTGATTTGACACAGATCGCCCCTCAGCATACCGATCCCAGCGGAAAGATCCTGATTTTCAATTCCGCCGTGGGTTGGTATGAGAAAACGGAAAATGGCGTATATGCCATTGTGCGGATCGCCTGGCGCTATTTTGCGGAAGATGATTACTATATGGAATATTACGATGAGACCTTCATTCTCCTGGACGAGACCGGCGATCATATCATTTCCAGAGAAGACCTGATCAATCTGATCGGGGATAATCAGAATATTTCCTATGAGGAATATGGGGTGGGTATTCCCATGCCGATGTGTTAAGAAAATGAGCCTGGGGCGATGACATTGCCCCAGGCTTTGCTCTAGACTCGACTATCTATCCGTAACCATTGGTGCAGAAATTCGGTCATTTACTGCAATCCTTTATTGCCGGGAGGTGACATTTCGTTGTTTCTGTGCTATAATTTCCCCAATCAAAAAAGGAGGTGGTTGGATGCGTATTTTATTTTGTGATGACGATGCCAGTATTTCAGCGCAGTTACAGGAGTATGTGCATGAGTATTTTTCACGGATCGGCAGCATTCAGCCGGAGTATGCGGCTTATGCCAGCGGCGATGATCTGCTGCAGCAGGAAACCAGAGCCGACATTGCCTTTTTGGATGTGGAGATGCCGGGTCACAGCGGCATCCATGTGGGGGCAGAGCTAAAAAAACACAACCCGGAGATCAAAATATTCATTGTAACCTCCTATCCGGATTATTTGGACGAGGCCATGCGTTTTCAGGTATTTCGATATTTGTCCAAACCCATAGACAAGGATCGGCTGTTCCGAAACCTGAAGGATGCTTTGTATCAATACAACATGGCCACAAAAGAATATGCAATCACACTGGAAAGCGGCGTACAAACCAGAACCGCAGACGAGATTGTCTGTGTGGAAGCTCGCCAGCGCAAATGCCTGATTCATACCCTTGACGGCGTGTTTACCAGCACGGCAACCATGGAGCACTGGCGCAAGACCCTGACGCTTCCCTGCTTTTATCAGCCCCACAAAAGCTATATTATCAATATGCGCTACGTTTATTCTGTGGGCAAGGATTCTATCACGCTGCGTTTTGGCGGCAAGCTGATGGAGGCATACCTGGCACGTCGAAGATTTACCCAATTCAAAGATACATACCTGCTGTATCTGGAAAGTGTGCAATAATGCCCGAAGCTATTTCTCTTGCGGTGCTGTATCTGGTGGAAGCCTGCATCGCCTGTGTCTATCTGGATTACCTGTTTGAGCGCAAGCGAAAGCTGTGGCTCTATATCATCAGCTATGCGCTGGGGTACAGTGTTCTATTTGCTGTTTCCCGGCTGGAGCTGACTGCGGTTAACGCCATCAGCTTCACAGCGGTCAACTTTCTGCTGATCACATTCCATTACCGGTGCGGAATCAAAACAGCGCTGATACACGGTGCGTTTTTGTGTTTTCTTATGATGACAGCGGAAATTCTGGTATCTCTGGTCATCACGCTGTTTGGCTACAGCTATTCCGAATGTACCCAAAATTTCACGATGCTGCTGACGCTGATGGTGTGGAGCAAGATGCTGTACATGGTGTTTGCCACCATCGGAGCCTTGGTCTTTTCACCCCATAAGCAGGAAAATACCGAACCCGGTGCCATGCTGCTGTTCTGTATCCTGCCCATCAGCTCCGTAGCGGCCACAGCAGCCATCACCTACGTCGGTATGCGCAGCGGCGTAAACCATGTAACCACTGTGGTGATCACCATTGCTGTCGCCGTGCTGCTGCTTATGAATTTGTTGTTTTTAGGCATCTACAACCATATACAGCGAATCAACCGGGAGCATATGGCGCTGCAGCTGGCCTTGCAGCGTGATCAGGCAGATACGGCCTATTATCAGGCGCTGCAGGCGCAGTTTGAGAACCAACGCATTCTGGTTCACGATATCAAGAACCATCTGAGTGTCATCGATGCGATGGCCTTGCGTGGAAACACGGAAGAAATTTCTGCCTATATTCACAGGCTGGACGCGTCGTTAAAGGCGGCTCCTCAGGCTCGAATGTGCAGCGAGCCGATCCTGAATATGCTGTTGCTTCGGTTTCATGAGGAATGCCGGAAGAAGAATATTTCTCTGCAGTGTGACATCCGGGATCATTGTCTGAACTTTATGGATACCGTGGATCTGACCACACTGTTCGGCAATCTGCTGACCAACGCCTACGAAGCAGCGGCAGCCTGCGAAGCGTCAAACCGCCGCATCGCCCTTTCTGTCCGTCAGAATATCGCCCAGTCCTCTGTTGTAATCACACTGGAGAACACCTGTGACCAACCGCCGGATACCGGCACGGACGGAAACTTTATCACGCGCAAGAAAGACCGTATGCGCCATGGGGTTGGACTGAAAAGCATTCGCCGTGTTGTGAGGAAATACAACGGCATGGAAACGCTGCGCTATGATGCTGGCTCCCGCCAATTCTGCCACATCATCCATTTCCCCGATCCGCGCTAACCCGCCACGCCATGCAGCCTTGCATGGCGTGGTTTACCGTTGGTGCAGGATTTAGGTCGTTTGGCGCACCAACCCTTGACGGCATTTTCACAAGGGGCTACAATGATCTCGGAAGCTTCCCAAAAGATACCACACGAGGAGGTAGCAAAATGAAAAAACGAGTTTTTGCCATTATGATGGCGGTTGCAATGTGCCTGCTTTGGCTCCCGCAAAAGCAAGTCAACGCTGTCATGAGCAGCGATGGGCTATGGTCTATCGACCGAACTGAGGGCAAAATTCTGCACTATTATGGGGATGAGGAGCATTTGAGCATCCCGCGCACCATTGACGGCTGGTCTATGAAAATCATCGGCGGAGGTGCCTTTGCAGGCAACACCAACCTAAAAACCGTTGATCTGGGCTCTGTCAAGGAGATCGGTGACGGTGCGTTTTCCGGCTGTACAAATCTGGTGTCCATCAAGGGCAGTGCCAGCTCTGTCCAGGTTTGGGATCGGGCCTTCAAGAATTGCACCAGTCTGGAAGCCCTCGACATTGTGTTCAGCGGATATTATGTGCTTAACTATCCTGTAATCGGCTTCAATACCTTTGAAAACTGCACCAGCTTAAAGGAATTCACCATTTCCGAAAAGATAAAGGAAATCGAGGATCAGGCCTTTAAAGGCTGCTCCAGCCTGAAAACCATCTATCTGCATGACGACATTCTGAAGCTGGGCAGCGGCGTGTTTGCAGGCTGCACGGATCTGGACGGCATTTGGGTATCGGAGAATAACTCTCGTTTTGCCAACGATGAACACGGCGTATTGTTTAATAAAGACAAATCCGAGTTGGTAGCGGCTCCCGGCAGCTTAAAGGGCACCTATCTGGTGCCGGAGACCGTTAAGCGTTTGGCAAACGAAGCCTTTGCCGGCTGTGCAAATCTGCAAACGATCCTCATTCCGGATACCATGACCAGCATGGGCAGCAGTTGTTTTAAAGCCTGCACCTCCCTGCAAACGGTGGTACTGCCCGGTGGGCAATTTATCGATCACAGGCAATTCCAGGGCTGCACCGCATTGGAAACTGTTGTAATCAGTCTGGCCTTCTCAAATTACGCTTTTGCTGATTGCACCGGCTTAACGTCCATCTACTGTCTTTCCGGCAGAACAGACCATTCCGGCAATGCTTTCCAGAATGTTACAGCCAATATGTACTATTTGGAAAGCAAGGCCAAACTGCCTCAGGATGAGCTTCAAGCCTATCAATTTGGTGGTAATCTGACATGGGTGCCGCTGGATAGCTACTGCGTAGCCAAGGGTGATAAAAGCACCTATCCTGTGGGAAGTAACATTGGCGCCATATTCCTGATCATGGCGGATTTGGATCAACTGTCCAGTGTCAGCGTAGACGGCCGTATACTGACAACCGACCAGTATCTTGCCATGACCAAAGGCACCTCCATCATCTTGAAGGACGCCTACCTAAGTACCCTGGCTTTCGGAACACATACACTGGAAGTCCAGTATGCGGATGGCTCCTGCACTGCCACTTTTACTCTCACTGAAAAATGCAAGCACAGCATCGTCACGCAGTCAGCAGTAGCCCCCACCTGCACCAAGTCCGGTCTGACCGAAGGCCGTTACTGCTCCAAATGCGGGGAGATTTTTGCGGAGCAGGAAACCGTTAAAGCATTGGGGCACAGTTATTCCGTCACCACTGTAGCCCCCACCTGTACGAAGGCCGGCTACGACCTGCACCAATGCATCCGTTGCAGCAAAACCAAGCAAAGCGACGAAACTGCCGCCCTGGGCCATTCCTTTGGAGAATGGGAGATCGTAAAGGCCCCCACCACGGAAGAACCCGGCACGCAGTCTCGCCAGTGTCAAAACTGCCCGGAAACAGAGGAAAAGCAGATCGATGTTCTGCCCCCAACCCAAACGGAGCCTGGCATGACCGATCCTCCTATCACCGAACCGTCTGCTGAGCCAGCCCCCACCGAGCAAAACACCACAGTTCCCACTGAAGCGAAGCCTGCGCCCACAGAACCCTTTACGCAAGATCCCGAGAAACAGCCCAATCTGGTGCCCTGGATCATCGTCGGCGGCGTATTGCTGGTAATCACCGCAGTCACTGCACTGTACCTGTTGCGAAAGAAATCCTGACTGACCAGAAAAGGAGATGGTTTCATGAAAAAAGCGCAAATACTGTTTCTGGTTTTGGCGCTCCTGCTGGCACTACTGCCCCAAAGCAAAGCTACAGCTACGGATGCAGCCAGCGGCTCCTTGAACGAAACCATAACGTGGAAATATGAAGATGAGGTTCTTGTCATCACGGGCACAGGAAGCATTGATGGCTTGTCGGAAAAGAACGAAGCGCCTTGGTATCATCTAAGGGATGCCATTACAACGATCGTCATTGGTGAAGGCATTGATACGATTGGAAAATGGGTATTCAAGGATCTGACCGAACTGCATGAAATCCATTTTCCCACAACACTTCGTGTGATCGGAATCCAGGCGTTTATAAACTGCTCCAGTCTGGAAGCTGTCACGCTTCCCCATGGGGTAGTATCCATCCTGCGTGGAGCTTTCAAAGACTGCACGAATCTGAAATACTTCATTATGCCCAATAGCGTTAAAACCATGGAAAACGATGTATTCAAAAACTGCACCAGTTTAGAAATCGTTCAGCTATCCGCAAAACTGACCGAATTGCCCAGCGAATGTTTTACTTCCTGCACAGCGCTAAGCAGTATCACCCTGCCGGAGTCCATCACCGTCATTGGTAGCCGCGCGTTTATGGACTGTTCCAGTCTTGCTGAGGTAACATTTCTGGGGCCGGTCACCGAGATCGGGCACAGCGCATTTGAAAACTGCACCTCGTTGCTGTCTGTGGAATTTCCCGCAAGCGTAGAAGAAATCGGTTCGCAGGCGTTCAGCCGCTGCAGCGCACTGGAAAGCGTCTATTTCCGGGGTGATGCACCAGAGGTATCCAGCTTTGCGTTTTACCTGGACAAAAATGATGGCGATGCCCCTTGCGTCATCTATTACCCCGCTGATAACGAAAGCTGGATTGCAGGCAGGGAGCGGTTCACTTACATCCGATTTGAAGATGAGTATGTACTTGAGGCATATCAGGTTCCGAAATGTGACCATGCAGCGGTGATAATACCGGGCAAGGCCGCCACTTGCACCGAAGCCGGTCTGACGGAGGGCAGTATCTGCTCCTCCTGCGGCAAGGTTCTCAAAGCCCAGGTGGCCATTGACGCTCTGGGGCATGACTTGATGACCGTTACCCTGGAGCCCAATTGCACCGAGCCCGGCTTCGACCTTTACCAATGCAGCCGCTGTGCACACAGAGAAACAGGCAACATCGTACAGCCGCTGGGGCATGACTTTGGTGATTGGGAAACCATCAAGGAAGCGACTATGGAATCTGCCGGTCTTGCGCAGCGAAGCTGTGCAATCTGCGGGGAATCCGAGCAGCAGGAGCTGGAACAGCTGTTACCTTCCCCCGGCGAATCCCAGCCCACCAACCCGGCGACCCAGCCTGCTGCATCCGATGAGCCGCTACGGTTGGCTCCTGCAAAGCCAGAAGATCGTGCTTTGGCAAGCGTTGGTGTCGTGCTTGTGTTGTTAGTCGTTACTGCAGCCATTTTCCTCGTAAAATGGTTAACTCGAAAGCTCTCTTGATCATGTATTACCTGACAGGGAAAAATACCAAAGGAATCGTATAGGCTGCAATCAATGTTTTTTCTTCATCCCCGGTGTCATGGAACAGCGTCCGCCTAAAAGAAAGCCCCTCATGCTCCATGCACAGTTCCAGAAACAGCAGAAAAATACCCATGTCGATGCGGTTATAGTGCGCCACTTTCTCCGCAGGCATGATGCCCCGTTTGCCGGGCTTTTTATACCGGTACACCTTCAGCTTCCCATCATGGCTTTCCACCATCCAGGGCTGGGTATTGCAGGCGCTGGGAGCAAAGCGGACGATGTTCGCAATGTTCAGCGGCTCCCCTGCCCAAATCTCTGCCAGGGGCTTACGCTTGCTTTTGAACATATCCTTGCGGAATTGATCATCCGCGACCTTGGCTATGGCGATCATAATCACAAAATCCAGGTCATTGTACTGTGTTTCTTCCGGCTTGCCGATGCCGAACCACAGGGAGCCGATGTTCCGGGATGCCAGGAACAGATCCAACTGCTCCCCGATATAGCCGGTATTGGGAAGATACCCTTCCTTCTTCTCGCTGTAAAACAGAATGCAGTATTCCTGCCCACGCTTGCAGGTGGTCTGCTCTGCGGGGACGATCTTCATTTCTACTTTGATCTCCGGGAACAGAGGCTTACAGGCCAGAAAAGCCTCCCGGATGCTGTCCAGTTCCTCCGGGGTGATTTCGCCCGTTTCTTTGAACAAATGAAAGGATTTGCGCTTGAAAATCATCGGATACCGTAATTCATCCATATTCACACCTCACAAACCGGAAGCTGCCGGCAGTTGTCCCCTAATGGTAGCGAAATGAATTTTTAATGTCAATATCTTCTACATAAGAACCCCGGAAATGCGTCTGCATTTCCGGGATTTCATTCGTTATATGACGTTCATTCGTGTTTCAGACCTATGATAACCTGAAACACCTTTTCTGACCAGTCCCAAATGTCTTTGCAGTCATTTTCTACATAAATGACTTTGTCTCTAAAATGCTTCGGAATTTTGCTGTCCAAATCCTGCTTTAACGCCGCCGGGATGATGATTGCGAAAACCCATTCCTGCAAATCAATTTCGTCCTTGATCTTCATTGGCAGAACGCCATCAAATACACAGCCCGGATGCTTGACCAGTTCGTCATATCTGAAATAAAACCGCACGCCTGGAGTGAAATCCACGCTCAAATCCTGCTCCGTCGGAAATCTCCCTAATTTTCGTTCCATCACCAGCCGGTCACCCGCCTGACAGTTGCCCCAAGCCAGCATCACATATTCAAAATAATCTGCCGGATCATTCGCCGCATTCCGGCGCTCCGACATCAGTTTCTCCACAGGGATGCCCCTGGCTTTTATGGCCGAAAGCAGTTTACCGGAAGCAAATATCTTTTTCGCATTTTCCGGTGAAGTGGTATGGCACACAAAGTCTGTGACGCATCCCTTTCTATGTGGACAGGCTGTACATTCAGTCAGCAGCGCAGGACGAGGAACATCACGGTACTCCTCGTGATCCCGGAGTGCGGCTGCGATTTTTGAAAGCAGTTTTTTGTCTTCGCATTCGATCCAGCATTTTCTGCCGTGATTTTCTTCATATTCCATAAACTCTATCAGTGTCCGCAGTTCCCAAGGGGAAATATTCGGATAATCCGGCAGGTTTTTATAGAGCACACCGTCCCACACTTCTGTAAATTCAAACTTTCCCAGTTTTATCAGCATCATTTATCCCCTTATACACTTCCGAATAGTCTTTTCCTCTGCCATGGGGTTCAGTAAGAGAATCTGTTTTCGAAGCCTTTCATCGCTTTCGTCAGCATCCAGCTCTGGGATCACAAAGCCTCGCGCCGCCCAAAAATTCTCCACGGTAGTGAACACCGTGCTGTTCCAGCCGTATTCTATCCATCCCTTTTCCTCCATTCTATCACATTCGTCAATGCACGAAAAGACTTTTCCTTGTTTGATCCCACATAACTACACAAAACCTTACAGCGATTTTACACTGCTTTGGTTTCGGACTTTACATTCATTCAGTAGGATGAGGATGTAATCCAAAACAAAGGAGATAAAATTACATGAAAAAATATATCAGCATTTTCCTTGCGCTTCTGATGATGGCAATGTGCCTGACAGCCTGCGGCAGCAAGGAAGAAACCAAGTCCGTTTCCACTGACGGATCCACCTCTATGCAGAAGGTCATGCTTGCCTTGAGTGAGGCATTCATGAACAACAACGCCGGCACAACTGTCACATATAACGGTACCGGTTCCAGTACTGGCATTAAGGCTGTGAAAGACGGCACCTGCGATATTGGCCTGTCCTCCCGCTACCTGAAGGACAGCGAAAAGGCCGAGGGATTGAAGGAGACCATTCTGGCCATCGACGGCATTGCCATCATCATTCACCCCGATAACACCGTCGCCGACCTGACGCTGGAACAGATCGCTTCCATTTACAAGGGCGAGATCACCAATTGGAGCGAAGTCGGCGGCAGTGACGGTGAGATCGTTCTGATGGGCCGTGAAGAGTCCTCCGGCACCCGCGACGGCTTCGAGTCCATCACCGGTACGGAGGATGCCTGCCAATACCGTCAGGAGCTGACCTCCAACGGCGCGGTGCTGACCGCTGTGGCTGAAAACCCCAACGCCATCGGCTATGTTTCCCTGTCCTCCGTCAAGGATACCGTCAAGGCCATTTCCGTAAACAGCGTGTCCCCCAGTGAGGCCACCATCAAGGACGGCAGCTATCCGGTACAGCGTCCCTTTGTACTGGTCACCAAGGAAGGCGTGGAGCTGAGCGAAACTGCCCAGGCGTTCTTCGACTTCGCCACTTCCTCCGCTGCCAATGAGATCATCAGCGCGGCCGGTGTGGTGCCTGTCAACTAAATAACGGTCATTGCGAGGAGCGCAGCGACGTGGCAATCCCCTGAATCGATGGAGATTGCCACGCCTGTATGCGCACCGGCTCGCAATGACATATTGTTGTATATAGGTATTGAAATGAAAAGCAACAAATTATTTGAGCGTGCAGTCCACGGTGTTTTTCTGATTCTGGGGCTGGTGACCGTCGCCTGCGTGCTGCTGATCACGGTGTATCTGGTGATCTCCGGTATCCCGGCAATTTTAGAGATCGGAGTATGGGATTTTCTGTTTGGAACGGTATGGGAGTCTACCGGTTCCGATCCGCAGTTTGGTATCCTTCCCTTCATCCTCTCCAGCATTTACGGCACAGCCGGGGCGCTGCTGCTGGGCGTGCCTGTGGGATTTTTTACCGCGGTCTATCTATCCAAGAAGGCTTCTCCGAAAACCAAAGAGATCATGTCCGGGGCAGTCAGCCTGCTGGCAGGGATCCCGTCCGTGGTGTACGGTTTGGTTGGCATGATGGTACTGGTTCCCGGCATTCGGGCGCTGTTCGGTCTGCCAGACGGTGCCAGCCTGATGGCGGCCATCATCGTACTGTCCATTATGATCCTGCCCTCCATCATCAAGGTTTCGATTACCGCATTGGATGCGGTTCCTAAGGAATACGAGGATGCTTCTCTCGCCTTGGGAGCCACCCCGGAAGAGACTTGGTTCCGAGTCAGTGTGCCTGCCGCCAAAAGCGGCATTGCCACGGCGGTGGTGCTGGGCGTTGGCCGTGCCATCGGCGAAGCCATGGCGGTGATGATGGTGTCCGGCAATGTGGCAAATATGCCGTCGCTGTTTGAAAGCGTTCGTTTCCTGACCACTGCCGTATCCAGCGGCATGGGCTATGCGGATGGATTATACCGGGAGGCTCTGTTCTCCATCGCACTGGTGCTGTTTCTGTTTATCATGCTCATGAATGCGGTTCTGAATTTCTTCCTGAAGGGAGAAACGAAATGAAAACGCAAAACCTGTTTCGCTGGACTCTGCGCGGAAAGTTCTACCTTTTGCTTGTTCTGGGCAGCGCCGCGTTATTTTTGATCGTATTGGAGGCAGCAATGTGAAAAAGAGAACTCTGTACATCTGGGCAGCGCGCATCCTCATGTGGCTGGCAGCCGGTATCACCGCCGCGCTGACCCTGTTTTTACTGGGCTATGTCCTGATCAAAGGTCTGCCCAACATCACCTGGGAGCTGCTTTCCACGAAGCCCAGCTATCTGCGCCATACCATCGGAATTTTGCCGGATATTCTGAATACGGTCTACATCATTCTTGCAGCATTGCTGTTTGTACTGCCGCTGGGTGTGGGCGCGGCGATCTATCTGACCGAGTATGCCACCAGCAAACGGCTGGTGGGCATGATCGAATACGCGGCTGAAACTTTATCCGGTATTCCCTCCATCATCTACGGACTGTTCGGCACGCTGTTTTTCTGTCAGTTCCTGGATCTGGACAAGAGTTTGCTGGCTGGTGCTTTGACACTGGTCATTATGAATCTGCCCACCGTCATGCGCACCACCCAGGAGAGCCTGAAAACGGTGCCCCAGTCCTACCGGGAAGGCGCTTTCGGCTTGGGTGCAGGCAAGTGGCGGGTGATCCGCACGGTGGTACTGCCCAACTGTCTGGATGGTGTGATCACCGGTTGTATCCTGTCTGTAGGCAGAATCGTAGGTGAATCCGCTGCACTTCTGTTCACCGCAGGCTTTGCCCACGCGCTGAACGGCTTTTTCGAGGGCCTATCTTCCTCCGGCGCAACACTGACCGTCGCCCTGTATGTGTACGCCACCGAGGAAGGAAATTTTGAGGTTGCCTTCGCCATTGCCGCTATTTTGATGATCCTGACGCTGCTGATCAATGTCAGCGCCACTCTGATCGGCAAATATTTCGAGAGGAAAAATAAAGTATGAGTATCATCACCGCAAAAGATTTATGCCTGTGGTACGGCAGTTCTCAGGCATTAAAACATGTGGATATTGCGATCCCGGAGCGCTCCATCACCGCCCTGATCGGCCCCTCCGGCTGCGGAAAATCCACCTTTCTGAAAACCCTGAACCGAATGAACGATCTGATCTCCAGCGTTAAGATCGAGGGAATGGTTACATACAATGGCCGGGATATCTTTGCCCCTAATGTGGATGTGAACGATCTGCGCAAAGAAATCGGCATGGTGTTCCAGAAGCCCAACCCCTTCCCCATGAGCATTTACGACAACATCGCCTACGGCCCCCGCACCCACGGCATCAAAAACAAGGTGCAGTTGGACGAGCTCGTGGAAGAAGCCCTGCAGGGCGCGGCCATTTGGGATGAAGTCAAGGATCGGCTGAAAAAATCTGCCTTAGGTCTGTCCGGCGGTCAGCAGCAGCGGCTTTGCATCGCCCGGGCTCTGGCAGTCAAGCCCAAGGTGCTGCTGATGGACGAGCCCACCTCCGCCCTGGATCCTATCTCCACATCCAAAATCGAGGACTTGACCCAGCAGCTCAAGAAAGAATATACGATTATTATGGTCACCCATAATATGCAGCAGGCTGTCCGCATTTCGGACAATACCGCCTTTTTCCTGCTGGGCGAGCTGGTAGAATACGGCGAAACAGAGAAGATCTTCTCCATGCCCCATGACAAGCGCACGGAAGACTACATCACCGGGAGGTTTGGATAATGCGCAATTTATTTGATGACCAGCTCAACACCCTGCACAGAAAGCTGATCGAAATGGGCTCCGCCTGTGAAACCGCCATTGATCTGGCGGTAAAAGCCCTGCTGGAAGGGAATACGGAAATTGCCCACGAAGCCGCTGCCCATGACCGGGAGATCGACCAGATGGAGCGGGATATTGAATCCATTTGCCTGAAAATGCTGCTTCAGCAGCAGCCGGTAGCAAGGGACTTAAGGCAGATCAGCGCCGCTATGAAGATCATCACCGATATGGAACGCATCGGCGACCAGGCAGAGGACATCGGTGAAATCGTCCCCTTCCTGAACGGACGTACCGGGCAGGAGTGCGAGGATATCCGCCTGATGGCTCAAACCGCTCAGCAGATGGTTCGATCCGCGGTGGATGCTTATGTGAATCAGGACATGGCTCTGGTCAGCAAGGTGCTTTCCATGGATGATATCGTGGACAATGCCTTTGAACGCACCAAGGAAACGCTGATCCGCATGATCGCCGAAAACAAAGAAGATGGGCAGTATGCCCTTGATCTTCTGATGATCGCCAAGTACTTAGAACGCATCGGCGACCATGCCACCAATATTGCGGAATGGGTGGAGTTTTCCATTACCGGACAGCACACAAGCGAGGGATAACCTTATGATTTGGATTGTAGATGATGAGGCTACCATCCGGGATATTGAAGTGTATACCCTGAATACCACCGGATTTGAAGCCAAGGGTTTTTCCGGCGGCGCGGCCATGTTTGAAGCACTTAAAACCGAACTGCCGGAACTGATCGTGCTGGATATCATGATGCCCGGTGATGATGGCATCACGATTCTGAATAAGCTCCGGGCTGCCCCCTCAACCAAAAACATCCCCATCATTATGGCCACCGCCAAGGGAACGGAAATGGACATGATCACCGGTTTGGACAACGGCGCGGACGATTACTTAGTCAAGCCCTTTGGCATTATGACTCTGGTTTCCCGGATCAAGGCGGTGCTTCGCCGATGCGGAAAGCAGAAGCCGGATACGCTCCTGTCTGCCCATGGTATCGTTATGGACACGGAACGCCATGAAGTCCGGGTGTTTGGTGAAGATGTGGAACTGACAAAAAAGGAATTTTCGATTTTGCGGCTGTTCCTGCGGTTCCCCGGCAAGGTCTACACACGGGAAAACCTGATGAGTGAGGTTTGGGGCGCGGAATATGTAGGCGAAAGCCGCACTGTGGATATGCATATCAAAACCCTGCGTCAAAAGCTGGGCGATGCGTCTTCCTGTATCAAGACCGTAGTCGGCATCGGCTACCGCATGGAGGTAACGCCGTGACGAAACGAATTTTTCGATCCATTCTTGCCGTTGCTGCGATCGTCCTGCTGCTGAGTCTGAGTGTGGTGCTGGGTGTGCTGTACAGCCATTATTCCGAAGTGCAGTGGCGGCAGTTGGAATCCGAGTTAGAGCTGACCCGGCTGGGTCTGGAAGCCTCCGGCGAAATTTATTTGCAGGCTATTCAAACGAAGAATTTCCGGATCACGTGGATCGGCAGCGATGGCAAGGTCTTATTTGACACGCAGGCCAATGCCACCGCAATGGATAACCACGCCCAGCGTGAGGAAGTGCTGGAAGCACTGTCCTACGGAAAAGGCAGCAGCGAGCGTTATTCTGATACCTTGACCACAAAAATGCTCTACAGCGCGGTTCGCTTAACGGACGGCACTGTGCTCCGAATCGCAGCCGCGCAGGATTCTGTCCTGGCTCTTCTGCTGGACACCGTGATCCCCATGCTGCTGATTTTCCTGGCAGCAGTTTTGGTTTCCATCCTGCTTGCCCGAACAATGGCGAAAAAGATCGTAGACCCCCTCAATGATCTGAATCTGGATGCCCCCACGGAATCGGCTGTCTACGATGAGCTCTCCCCACTCCTGTACCGCATTGACAAGCAGAACAAACAGATCAGCGCCCAGCTTGCCCTTTTGAAAGAAAAAACCGACCAATTTGAGCAGATCACCGCCTCCATGAATGAAGGATTGGTTCTGCTGGATGCAAAGGGTGTGATCCTCAGCATCAATCCCGCCGCCGCAGCGCTGTTTGAAACCGGTACGGCCTGCGTGGGACTGGACTTTCTTGTGATCGACCGCAGCGCCGCCATGCGTGACGGTATTCAAAAGGCTCTCGCCGGGAAATACAACGATTTCCGATCCGCAAGGCACGGCTGCGAATATCAGTTCGGCATCAGCCCCATCCGCTCCGGCGAGCGGCTGCTGGGTGCGGTGGTGCTGGTCTTCGATGTAACAGAGCAGGTCAATTCCCAGCGCAACCGTCAGGAATTCACTGCCAACGTGTCCCATGAGCTGAAAACGCCCCTGCAATCCATCCTGAACAGCGCCCAGCTTTTGCAGTCCGGCTTGGTAAAACCAGAAGACAACGCCAAATTTACCGGCTATATCTGCAGCGAGGCGGAACGGCTGCTGAGCCTGATCAACGATGTGATCCGCCTATCCCAACTGGATGAAAGCGGAGTATTGCCCGCTGAAGCTGTGGATCTATACGCAATTTCCTCTCAGGTTCTGCAATCCCTGCTGCCTGCGGCTGACCAAAAGCATATCACCGTAGAGCTGCACGGAGAAAACACTGTCATTTCCGGTGTTCGCCAGCTTGCTTACGAGCTGATCTACAACCTCTGCGATAATGCAATTCGCTATAATCAGGACGGCGGTCGGGTGACGGTCACGATTGATAAAAAGTGCGTGACAGTAAAAGATACCGGCATCGGCATTCCTAAGGAACACCAAGCACGGATCTTCGAGCGGTTCTACCGGGTGGACAAAAGCCACTCCAGGGAAACCGGCGGCACCGGTCTGGGTCTTTCGATCGTTAAGCATGCCGCCCAGCGCCTTGGGGCTCATATCCAACTAACCAGTGAGGAAGGCGAAGGCACCACTGTGAACGTTACATTCGGCGCATAGATCCTGATAGCATCAGGACGGACGCAGTGCAGTGACCGGGGCAAACCGTCCGTATTGGGGCTGACCGCCCCATTGCGTATTGGCACAAGGGAATGGTCTCCCCCATCAGCTACGGCTTCATGCCGGGAGGGATGACCGGAGATGATAAAAAGAAGGGACTTCCGCACGCGGAAGTCCCTTTCGCATTTTATAGATCCACACCTAAAAATCTCTTGGCCAGAATGCCCACAACGAAGGACACCACCGCCACACCGACGCTGATCAGTGCCATCTCCAAGAACCGGGCTTTGAAGGGCTGATCCTGAGCAACACTGGTATAATAGGTAAATCCCGCGATAATAAGGATGACCATGACCAGCATGCAAATCAGAGCCGGGATGTACTGCCCTGCCGGGAAGAGCAGATACGGCGCGATCAGGGCGACCACCGTCAGCAGATAGGCAATGCCGGTGTAGGTGCAGGACTTCAAAGCATCCGAGCGCCCTTCGCTCCGGGCTGCCAGAAACTCGCTGGAGGCCATGGAGAACGTAGCGCTGATGCCCACAATCAGACCAGACAGGGCGATCAGCCGGGTATTCTGCAGCGCAAAAGCGAAGCCTGCCAGTGAGCCGGTCAGCTCCACCAGAGCATCGTTCAAGCCCAGAACCATGCTGCCTACATACTGCAGCCGTTCCTCGTCCAACATGCCCAGCAATGCCTGCTCATGCTCCTCCTCCTGCTGGCGGATCACAATGCTCTCCTCCACTTCCTGTGCCAGAAGCTCATATTCCGCCTGAGAATTCTCTTCCCCCCGCTCCATCAGCTTGACGGCAAAGGTAAAGCCAAGGACTCTGGCCAGCAGGGTGTACAGGAATACCTTTCCTTTCTCCGGCTTCATGTCCAGCCCTGTGTACTGTTTCCAGATCTGGTAGTGCGCCTTTTCCTCCCGGGCAAGACGCAGAAGGGTCTGACGGTTTTCCTCGCCTTTGGCAAAGGCCGCGATTCTTTCATAGATCACGCTTTCTGTCAACTCGCTCTGCTGCATCCGTTTGATGATGGCCTGCGCAGAGGTGGATACGGCTGCCTTCATGGTAAGCTCCTCCTTTGCGGTTTTTCTTTTATTATAAATGACAAGAAATAGAAATACAACTAAAATATTCCGGTAGTTCCGTGACTTCATCACAAAAGCCATGGGTTCGCCGCAGCTCTGTATGCTTTATTACAATAAAGTGTTAAAGCAGTGCGTATTTCTTATGCATTGTGATGAAAATGATTTCAATGCTCAAAAAACACTTTACAACTTTAGCTTGGTAAAGTATAATGCGTACATCAAATCCCCCGGCGTACCGGGAAACGAGAAAGGAAAGAGGATTATGAAAAAACTGACTGCTGTTTTACTGGCTGTTTTACTGGTAGCGACCTGTTTCGCAGGCTGCGCCAAGGAAAAGGACACCATCGTTGTGGGTTACACCATTTACGCACCCATGAACTATCCGGACGAAAGCGGTACCCTGGTCGGCTTCGACACGGATCTGGCCAAGGCTGTTTTTGAGAATTTGGGCTATGAGGTTCTATTCACTGAAATCGACTGGAACAGCAAGTACACAGATCTGGAGTCCGGCACCATCGACTGCATTTGGAACGGATTTACCTGCAACACCGCCGATGATGACGGTGTGCTGCGCTCTCAGAAGGTGGACTTCTCCTACAACTACATGGAAAACCGTCAGGTCATCGTTGCCAAGAAGGACGCGGGCATCGCTTCCGCAGCCGACCTGAGCGGCAAGGTGGCAGCTGTGGAAAGCGGCTCCGCCGGTGAAACCTACGCCAAGTCCTTTGAGGGCGTGACCACCAAGGGCTTCACCAAGCAGACCGACTGTCTGTTTGAGGTCAACGCCGGCACCGCCGATTTCGCGGTTCTGGATGCCCAGCTCGCCAAGAGCTACGCCGGCAAGGGCGACTACACCAACCTGTCCATTGTGGATGGTCTGTCCAGCGAAGTGGAGTACTACGCCATCGGCTTCAAAAAGGGCAGCGATTTGACCGCCAAGGTCAACGCAGAGCTGGAAAAACTGGCTGCTGACGGTACCATTGCCGAACTGGCAAAAAAATACGGCGTGGAGAATACCGCCATCACCGATTTCTCCGACCAGAAGTAATATCGTCCATTTGGAGATCACAATATGTCGTTTTGGGAAGTAACTGTATTTCTGTTTGACGGCTTTTTGATATCTCTGCTGATCTTTGCGGTGACGCTGCTTTGCGGCGCACCGCTTGGTCTGCCTATTGCCTTCTGCTCCATGAGCCGGTTCAAGGCAGTAAAAGCGGTATCAAAGGTCTTTGTCTGGATCATCAGAGGCGTTCCGCTGATGCTTCAGATCTTCATCATTTACTATGTACCCGGTCTGCTGTTCGACACCCCGATTTTCAGCCAGATGGATCGGTTCTTTTTCATCAATTACGGTGTCAATGATGCCGGACGCATCATCGCGGTGCTCATCGCCTTTACCATCAACTACGCCTGTTATTTCTCCGAGATTTATCGAGGCGGTATTGAAAGCATTTCCAAGGGACAATACGAGGCCGGCTATGTACTGGGTCTGACCAAGCAGCAGATTTTCCGGAAGATCATCCTCAAGCAAGTGATCCAGCGGATCGTCCCTCCCATGTCCAATGAGATTATCACACTCATCAAGGACACTGCCCTTGCCAACTGCATCATCGTCTGCGAGATCATCAAGCAGGCCAAGGAACTGGCTGCCACCAAGGCAATGATCTGGCCGCTGTTCTACACAGGCGTATTCTATCTGGTGTTTGTGGGATTACTGACCATCGTGCTGGGCAAGCTTGAAAAGAAGCTCAGCTATTTCAGGAGTTAAGCCATGGCGTTATTGGAAGTTAAAGATATCAAAAAAAATTTCGGTAAGACAGAAGTTCTGAAAGGGATTAGTTTTTCCCTGAACAAAGGCGACGTTCTTGCGATCATTGGTTCCTCCGGCAGCGGCAAGACCACGCTGCTGCGGTGCCTGAACTTTCTGGAACTGCCGGACGAAGGATCCATCACCGTCGACGGCACCGTACTGATCGATGGGGCGGATGCCACGACCCTCTCCGACGAAGCGATTCGGCAGAATCGGCTTCATTTTGGTCTGGTTTTTCAGAATTTCAACTTATTCCCCCAGTATAATGTGCTGGAAAATGTCACTCTGGCACCAACCCTTCTCAAAAAAGGAACGCCGGACGAAATTGAACAAAGCGCCCGGAAGCTTCTGGATCAAGTGGGTCTTGGCGACAAGCTGAAAAATTATCCCCACCAGCTTTCCGGTGGACAGCAGCAGCGAGTCGCCATTGCCCGAGCGCTGGCGCTCCAGCCGGAGGTGCTTTGCTTCGATGAACCCACCAGTGCCCTGGATCCGGAGCTGACCGGCGAGGTTCTGCGGGTCATTCGCAGCCTGAAGGATCGGGATACCACCATGATCGTTGTAACGCACGAAATGGAGTTTGCCAGGAATGTGGCGGACACCGTCATCTACATGGCTGACGGTGTCATTGAGGAAATGGGCACCCCTGAGCAGGTATTTGGCAATCCCCAAAAAGAAAAGACCAAGGCATTTCTCCGGGGCGCACAGAACATTTTCTGATGGGAGGCGCTATGGAGAACAAGAACGAAAAGATTGAGGAACTGTTCCGGCTGATCCTGCGGTTAGAAAGTTTGGAAGACTGCCGCAGCCTATTTGCCGACCTTTGCACCATCAAGGAGCTTGAAAAAATGGCCGAGCGGGTCTACGCGGCAAAGCTGCTGCTGGAAGGCAAGACCTACAATCAGGTCATCGCGCAGGCGGATATCTCTTCTGCTACCCTGAGCCGGGTATCCCGTTGCGTCCAGTATGGGCAGGGATATTCCAAATTTCTGAAAAACTGATTCAAATGCGGCCTCACTGTGTTGTGAGGCCGCATTTGGCTATTTACATATTACTGATCGTTATCCTCTGTCTGAGTCTGAGGAACGACCACAACGGCAGGATTGTTGTCTGCCACCAGTTTGCCGCCCAGGGCACCCATCAGCAGGCTCTTCAGGTCAATGCCCATACCGGCACTGATGCCCTCGGTGATCTGCGTGGTGGAATTGACGATATCGCTGACCAGCTTCGTGGCATTGCCATCACCGTACATGGTGATCTTGTCAACCTTGCTCAGAGGCTCAGCAACATTCCGGGCAATATCGGGCAGCGCAGCCATGATCATTTCGACCACCGCGGCTTCGCCGTACTTCTTCATTGCTTCGGCCTTCTTGTCGATACCTTCGGCTTCTGCCAGGGCTTTTGCCTTGATCGCTTCTGCTTCCGCACGACCCACAGCGGCAATGCCTTCCGCTTCCTGTTCTTTTGCGAAGCGCTGAGCCTCAGCGATCTTCATTTCAGCAGCCGCGGCCTGCTCCTGCTCATAACGGCGGGCTTCCGCTTCCTTCTGGCGCTTAAACAGCTGCGCCTGCGCCTCCTGCTCCTGGCGGTAACGCTCCGCATCTGCCTTGGCGCGGATTTCAGCATCCAAGGTCTGCTTCTTAACTTCGACCTCACGAGCCTTCAGCTCCGCTTCACGCTCGGCGCGCGCGATGTTCGCATTGGCAGAAGTAACCTCAATGGTCTTTCTCTGCTGCTGCTCCTGAATCTTATAGGCAGCATCAGCATCAGCCTTCTTGACATCGGACTGCTGCTTCAGTTCTGCCTGACGGATGGCCAGAGAGGTCTGCTTCTCAGCAATTTCCATATCTGCCTGAACCTTGGCATCGTTTGCTTCCTTGGCAGCCTGAGCCTGAGAGATCGCGATATCACGATCGGCCTGAGCCTTGGCAATGGCAGCGCCCTTCTTGATCTGGGAAATGTTGTCGATACCCAGATCCTCAATGACATTGTTCTGGTCAGAGAACGACTGGACATTGAAGGAGATCATCTCCAGACCCATTTTCTGCAGGTCGGGAATCGCGTTTTCCTGGACGCGCTCGCCAAAAGCCTTGCGGTCGGTGACCATCTCTTCCAGACGCATCTGGCCGACGATCTCACGCATATTGCCTTCCAGCGTATCCTGAACGCGGCGGATAATCATTTCCTCACTTTCGTTGAGGAAGAACTTGGAGGCAAGGGTCATCATGTCTTCACTCTGACCGATCCGGATCTTGACTGTGGCATCGACCTTGACATTGATGTACTCCGCGTTGGGCACGAAATCGGTCGTTTTAACGTCTACAGAAAACATTTTCAGCGACAGCTTATCCAGCCGCTCAAGGAATGGGATCCGGATACCGGCTCTGCCGATCAGAATACGGGGCTTCCGGAAGCCGGAAATGATGTACGCAGTATCCGGGGGAGACTTTACATAGCCGATGCAGATGATTGCCACAGCCAACCCGAGGACTGCCGCGATACCGATGAAGATTTCCATAGATTGTTCTCCTTTCTTTTTTCGGGGGGTACGACTTGTTTCAAGCAAGAGGCGGATTTTCCATCATCCTGTCCATCAACCGAATGGTCAGGATTCTTTCTCGCACACACAACCGCATCACTTCCTTGATGGATCATATGGAACTTTTCGCTCCTGCTATACCAATATTTTAGGGGATGATACGGTCACAATAAAGGATAGAAACAGCAAAATACAGCGTGTAATCCTTCCAAATTCAGCAAATTAATTCTCGTCTTGATAAGCCCTGTACAGCGCAGGGTCAATGGCACCGGTGGGCAGCGTCCACTCCGGAGAAGTCACCCCGCTTCCGGCGTTGCCTGAAACACCGGGTACAGTGTCATGGGTTCCAGATCCCCCAAAACGGTACCGTTTGGCAAAATTCGCACCATCATGGTGATGGTTCCGCTGCCATCGTCCGTCCTGGTTGCCCAGCCCACCAGTTCCTCGCCTTCAGCCACGGCCATTTCCGGCACGGTAACAGTGTCTGCCGTGCAATCCGTCATAAAGGCTGTCTGTTCTTCATCATTCACAGCAAAGATCAGCCGCACCTGCTCCACCCGCTCCTGAACCGATTCGTTGGTATACCCGCTCACCAAATAATCTCCGCTGTCGTTTTGGGTGAAGAAATAGGTTTTATCCAGTTCGTACACCTTCACGGTATTATCCTTGCGGACAACGTTCACCGTCAGTTTGACATTTGCAGAGAAAAGATCGTCGGTGTAACGGAAGTACTCGGAAACCTCAACGGAGCTTTCATCAATAGAAAACCCTTTATTGCTCTGTATGAAGATTGGATTGTCCACGATATCCGCGTACACTTGAGAATCGGCGTCAAAATACTTCCGAAGCTCTGCGGCTTTGATACCACCCATGGAGAATTGGGCATCCGCTGCGGCAGCATCGCAAATCAGCGTTTTTTCCGCGTCGGTCATTTCCGGCGCATCCGGAAGCTGCATGGTATAGATGCCGGTTTTATCGTCCAGAACCATCGCCACGGCTTCACCGTTTTCATCCAACACGAGAACTTCCGGCTGAACCAGCAAGCCATCGACGCATTGCCACTCCCTTCGGAAGCCGTGAATCCCCTCCGGAAGATACTGCTCTGCCTTCGTGGCAGTGGAACGGATGGTAAAACTGTCATCCAACGCAGCACCGTTGATATATACCGTGTATTCGGGCTTTTTTTCAACGGTAACATGTACGGTACGCACAAAGAAAAGCTCCACCCTATCCAGCGTCCACTGTGGAATCTCCGCCGGGGAGCCGGTACTTCCGGTCAGTGTGAAGGCGGCGACTTTTTCATCTCCGAGGCATACATTGTATTGATGCACACCAAAAATGCCGGTATAGGTTTCATGGAAGGTCAGTTCCTCGCTGCCGACCTTTGCTTTCATATACGCAGCGTAGGCTTCTGCCCCCTCATATCGGGTATCCTCGACATTGGACAGGTCATAAAGCTTTTCCCAGTCCGGGTTCGCAAAGAGTTCCTCAAAGACTTGGGCGCATTGATTCTCCAGCTGTGCCGCTTCGTACTCGACCAGCCGCTGCCGCAGCGGCACCATCAGGCGGCAAAGCACAATCAAGCTCAGCGCTACCAGAGCGACATACAGGCAAAGGATGAGAATGATCCCCTTTTTATGCTTAACCGGCAGAGAAGGAACTACAGATTTCTCCTGCTTCATACTCATTCCTCCCCTTCTGAAGCACGCACCATGAAAAAGGTGGGCATTCTGCGCGGAGAGGCCTGAATGAGCGCATAGCTGCTGCACATGACCACATCGCCAGCATGGCCGTACAAGCCGTAAGTATCCTTATAAGTCATGACCGTAGAGGCTCCGCCATCCAGGTTGCACGCATTCACCGCCCCCAGCTTCTCCATGATCTCCACAACATCGATGTAGGTAGCTCCCAGAGAGCCTGCCTGTCTGCCATCGATGCAAAGGAAAATGATCACGCCATCCGCACGCTGACCGATGGCAGTACGTGCATTGAAGGTGGTATTGGTATCGTATACACTTGTGTTGATTTTCCCATTCTCTATTAAAACAGGCCCAAAGCAGCAGCCGTCCCGAATTTTCAGTTTTTCCACCGCGGAACGGTCTATGGTTTCCGCGACCACCAGAGAATGATCCTCCGTCAAACCCACAAAACCGTCATAACTGGTACCGTCATCCCACAGAATCTCGCCATCGGCAACTACCATGCCGATGGGCAGACTGCCAATATAGCTGTTGGCAGTACCGTCATCATTGAACGCGCCACCGTTAATCGCCGCGATGGCACCTTCCTTCTGCATCTGTTGGACGATGCGGGTGCCTTTGATGCTAATATCAAAGGTATCCGAAGATGTGGCGAGATACACCTGCGACGGATCCCGAATCAGCATGACATGGGCCGTGTATGTTCTGCCATAGATGGTCTCTATACGGATGCCGTCAGGGTAATCCGCCCACTCATCGGCGGTGTCGCTTTCAAATTTGACCACCACTTGCGGATCTTGCGGAGCAGGCTCCGGCTCGAGAACCGGTTCACCGGATTGAATCTGCGCCAAAGTTTGCTCGTCCAGAAAAAGTGACGGAACCCACGCCGTTGCATCTGATTCCAGCAGAGACACCGCCAGCGCGTTTCGGGCGTTTTCGGATGGCCCGTTCAAGATCAGATTGCACGCCATACCAAGTCCCACTGCCGTCAAAATGAGCAGCGTAAAGAGGATCAGAAAACAGCTCAGGATCGCGGTCAGTATCCGTTTACCGGCTTTACCGGGAACATGCGTGTTAGACATTGTCTTTCCTCAATTCTTGTCATGTTTTTCGAAGTCAAAGGAATGTACCGGGATTGTGAGATTCCCCTCAGATCAAAACACCGTTGCAGTGGTCGATCTCATGCTGGATGATCTGTGCCGTCCAGCCTTCAAATGTCTTGAGCCGGGTCTGAAAGTCCAGCGTCTGAAACTGCACCTTGATCTTCCGGTACCGCTTTGTCTTCCGTGGGCCGCCCAGCAGGGAAAGGCAGCTCTCCTCCGCGTCATACTCCCCGGACTGCTTCACGATTTCAGGGTTCAGCATCACCAGATAGCTGCCCCCATTGTCAAAAGCAATAATTCGTTTACAAACACCGATCATATTCGCTGCCATACCTACACAGGTCTCCTGATGCGCTGCCAGCGTATCCAGCAGATCCTGCGCCACATCCAAATCATCCTTCGTAGCAGCCGCTGATTTCCGCGCCAGGAAAATCGGGTCGTGCATCAAGTCTTTAACCATGGCTCATCCTCGCAAATTCAAGATGCTTTATTTTATCACAAAATATTTCCATAAGCAACCATTCTCCTGGAAGCAAATCAATTCTCGTCTGGTTTCCATGATTTACAGCTTGATAAAAGGTTACAAATCGGTTACAATTCTCTTGTCCTCGCGAGACAAATACTGATATAGGAGGTCGGCAAGATGTTCTTCTTCAATTGCAACTCTGGCTGCGACTTCGATTGCGGCTCAATCTGGCAGTCTCTGTGCCAGCTGTTCGGTTTCGGCTGCTAAGGCAGTTCCCGGCGATCCCGCGATATGCGGGATCGCTTCTTTATTTTCTCAGGAGGTATCCGCAAATGAAAAAACTGTTTCTGTTGGCGCTCTGCGCCGTTATGATCGTCCCCGCACTGATAATCAGTGTTTCTGCTGAAAGTATCACCCACACCGTAGTATCCGGTGACAGCCTGTGGAAGATCTCAAAAAAATACGAGGTTGGCCTGAGTGAGATCAAGAGCGCCAATCCTCAAATCAAGAATTATGACCTGATCTATCCCGGCCAGAAAATCAATATTCCCACGACGGATCCCAGCGTTACCGCCTACGAGCAGGAGGTCATCCGTCTGGTCAATGAGATCCGCGCGCAGAATGGTCTAAAGGCTCTTACATATGACTGGGAGCTGAGCCGTGTTGCCCGGATCAAGTCTCAGGACATGAAGGACAACAACTACTTCGCCCACAACAGCCCCGTGTACGGCACGCCCTTCCAGATGATCCGCAATTTCGGTATTTCCTTTCAGACTGCCGGAGAAAATATTGCAAAGGGGTACACCTCGCCCCAGGCTGTTGTGAATGGGTGGATGAATTCGTCCGGCCACCGGGCCAATATTCTGAATGCATCCTATACCAAGATCGGTGTTGGCTATGTCTCCGGCGGTCACTACTGGACGCAGATGTTCACAGGTTAAACCGCTCGCTGTGCACCCATAGCTGCGTACAGAGCGCGACCGCCCGCAAAGAAAGCGGTTTTTGGCGCATCTGTAGCGGATACTGGCGGTTTGCCGTAATACGCGGCTTTTTTTCCATGTTTTTTGGATGGTTTTTCCTTTCAGTTGATATTGCATTTTTACCGGGTGCGATGCTATAATATGGATACAATGGCTTACTGCGGCAAGCGGTGGGCAGAAATAGAATAAAGCGAGGTATTTTGAATGGTCGCATACGGAGATAATGTCAAGATTTTCTGCGGCAACTCCAACAAGGAGTTCGCTGAAACCATCTGCAAAGAGCTGGGTCTGCCCATGGGTCAGGGTGTTGTAAAGACCTTCGCAGACGGCGAAGCTTCCGTCACGCTGGAGGAAACCGTCCGTGGCGCTGACGTATTCCTGATTCAGTCCACCTGCAAGCCTGTCAACGATCACCTGATGGAACTGCTGGTCATGATCGATGCCTGCCGCCGTGCTTCTGCCGGCCGGATCACCGCCGTGATCCCCTACTTCGGCTACGCCCGCCAGGATCGCAAAGCCAAGAGCCGCGATCCCATCTCCGCTAAGCTGGTTGCCAATATGATCACCGTGGCCGGTGCTGACCGGGTGCTGACCATGGATCTGCACGCCAATCAGATCCAGGGCTTCTTCGATATTCCTCTGGACCATCTGCTGGGCGCCCCCTCCTTTGTTGACTACTATCTGGGCAAATTCCCTGAGGAGCAGTTTAATCACGATGAGTTCGTGGTCGTGTCTCCCGACGTAGGCTCCGTTGCCCGCGCCCGCAACTTCGCTCAGAAGGTTCATATGGGTCTGGCCATCGTTGACAAGCGCCGCCAGAAGGCCAACGAGTGCGAGGTCATGAATGTCATCGGCGATGTCAAGGGCAAGACCTGCATTCTGTACGACGATATGGTCGATACTGCCGGTTCCCTGTGCAACGCCGCCAAGGCTCTGGTCGAAGTCGGCGGTGCCAAGGAAGTCTACGCCTGTGCCACCCATGGTGTTCTGTCCGGCCCCGCTTATGACCGTCTGGAGGCCAGCGTCATCAAGGAGATGCTGTTCCTGAACACCATTCCTCAGGTCGGCAACACCGCCAGCGGCAAGATCAAGTTCCTGGACGTGGCTCCCGTGTTCGCCCGTGCCATTGAGCACATCCACGGCAGCACTTCCATCGCAGACCTGTTCTAAGCCGGTGTTTGGTAAAGCGAACGAAAGCTGGCTCATCGTCGGACTGGGTAATCCCGGACGAGAGTATGAAAAGACCCGGCACAATGCCGGTTTTCGTGCCATTGATGTACTGGCTGATAAGCTGGGCTGCAAGATTGACAAGCTCAAGTATCAGGGACTGTACTGCCAGACGATCTACGGAGGCAGAAAGCTGTTCCTGTTGAAGCCCCAGACCTACATGAACCTATCCGGACGCTCTGTGCTGCAGCTTTCCTCCTACTTCAACATTCCGCCCCAGCGGATCATCGTTCTGTTTGACGATATCTCCCTGCCCCCCGGGCGGCTGCGGATTCGGGCGGACGGTTCTGCCGGCGGCCACAACGGCATTAAATCCATCATTGCCGAGCTCGGCTCCCAGGACTTCCCTCGTGTGAAGATCGGCGTTGGCGGCAAGGCGCATCCCGATCAGGATCTGGCGGATCATGTTCTGTCCGGCTTCTCCGCTAAGGAGGAAAAGGATCTTCTGTCCGCTCTGAACCGAGCCGCAGAGGCTGCCCTGATCATTATGGACAAGGGTGTCCCGGACGCGGCAAACCGGTTTAACGGCAGTACGCCGTAAGCGAATATTGTCACCTTTCCACGGAAAGGGGGTATGATGCCCCCTTTCCGCGTTGCTGCGTGGAGTAAAAATCGACTGTAGGATAAATTGTTGTTTAGCGCACTAAGATACGGTGTCATTGCGAGGAGCGTGTTGCAGAGCGCAGCGAATTTTGAATCAAGCGATTGCCAGTGGCAATCGCACAATATAAACACGCGACGTGGCAATCCCCCACGGCGATGCGCAAATGTTGCGATTAGCAACCAAAATGCCGGAAGAACCGGGGGATTGCCACGCCAGCGGTGCGTCGCGCAGCGAATTGCAATCCTAATGATTGCCGGTGGCAATCATACCTAAACTCAGTGCGGACTGGCTCGCAATGACATGCTTCTTTTTTCGAGCGCCAATAATCCTGTAAACAACAATTTACCGTTCCAATTATCGCGACGAGGTAATCTTATGAACCACCTTCTCAATTTACTAAACACCATGCCGGAATACCGAACGCTGGTGGACACGCTGGGAAAAGGCCAGTCCGCTGCCATTACCGGTATCGGTCAGATCAATCGCAGCCACATCATCGCAGGCTTGCGGTTGGATGTTCCGCGTCCGCTGGTGCTGGTGTGTCAGGATGACATGGCCGCCAAACGTCTGCAGGAGGAACTGAAATGCTTTTCAGACGAAACTGCACCGTTTCTGCCCAGCCGGGAACTGACCCTTTACGACACCGCCGTCGTCTCCCGGGCATGGGAGCAGAAGCGTCTGCGGCAGCTGTACGATTTAAGCACCGGCCAGACCCCGGTACAGATTCTGACCTGGGATTCCTTAAGTCAGCGAACCATGCCGAAGACAACACTTCTTTCCTCCGCCTTTACATTGGAGACCGGGAAGGAATACGAGATGGAATCCCTGCTCCAACAGCTCACCAGTGCCGGTTACAGCCGGTGCGGCATGGTGGAAGGCCCCGGCCAATTCGCTGTCCGTGGTGGCATTCTGGACGTATTCTCCCCCGCCGCCGACCAGCCCTTCCGTGCGGAATTTTTTGGTGACGAGCTGGACACCATGGGCTACTTTGATCCGGGCACCCAGCGCCGGACAGAGAATGTGGATCAGGTTTTGATCCTTCCCGTGGGTGAGACCCAGCCCAGACTTCATCCAAATGGCATCCAGGGCTTGTGCAAAGACATCGCCACTCTGCTTGCCCGCCAGCGCCGTCGAAAAGTCATAAACGAACCGCTGATCAAAACGCTGGAAAAGGATCTTGAAAAATACGAAAACAGCATTCAAAATCCCGCGTCTGACCGGTATATGGCGTTCATTTATCCGGAATTTGCCACCGCCATGGAATACATTCCCAAAAACGCAGTCATTGTCGTGTGCGATCAGGGCAGCCTGCGCCGCCGGGCACACACCCGGACGGAAGAGGTGGGCATGCAGCTGGACAGCCTCCTGCAAGGCGGCATCCTTGCAGGTGAACTGTGTGACTATGTATGTCAGTGGGAGGACTTCTGTGCCGCCCTGGCCGGGCGCACCGTCGTATATCTGGATGCATTTGGCGGCAGCTCCTACCCGGAAGAAAACCGTCCGAAACAATTGCTGCCCATGACCGCCAAGCAGCTTCCCGGCTACGGCGGAAGCATGGACACTGCCGCCAGCGACCTGGCTCATTATCAAAAAATGGAGTTTGCCACGCTGGTACTCTGCGGCACCCGCCGCCGGGCAGAACTGCTGCAGGAGCTGCTGCGTGAGAAAAATCTTTCCGCTTTCCTGTGCATCCCGCTGGACACCATGCCCAAGTCCGGGCAGATTCTGCTCACGGAAGGAACACTGCCATACGGCATGGAATACCCGGACTCCAAGCTTGCTATTCTTACAGAGGGGCAGCTGATCGCCAAAAGTGAGCCGAAGCGGAAAGCAAAGAAAACTGCCACCAACCGCCAAAAACTGAATTCCTTCACCGACCTTTCCCCCGGTGATCTGGTCGTTCACGAAAACTACGGCATCGGGCGCTTTGTCGCCATGGAGCGGATCAGGGTGGATGGTGCCATCAAGGATTATATCAAAATTGCCTATCAGGGCAGTGATACCCTCTTCATCCCCGCCACGCAGCTGGACATGGTCAGCAAATACATCGGCAGCGGCGGTGAAGACGGCAATGTAAAGTTAAACAAAATCGGTTCCGATGCCTGGCAGAAGACCAAAGCTAAGGCACGCAAAGCCGCTAAGAATATGGCAGGCGAGCTGATCCAGCTTTACGCCGCCAGAAAGCGGCAGGAGGGCTTCGCCTTCGCCGCCGACTCCCCCTGGCAGAAGGAATTTGAGGATAACTTCCCATACCCCGAAACAGACGATCAGCTTCGCTGTATCGCGGATATCAAGCATGATATGGAAGCCCCTATTCCTATGGATCGGCTGCTGTGCGGCGACGTTGGCTTCGGTAAGACCGAGGTGGCGCTTCGCGCCGTTATGAAGGCCGTTATGGACGGTAAGCAGGTGGCCATTTTGGTTCCCACTACGGTTCTTGCCCAGCAGCATTATCAGACCGCGGTTTCCCGGTTCCGGGGCTTCCCCGTGAACATTGACGTTCTGAGCCGGTTCCGCTCTGCCAAGGAGCAGCAGCGCACCTTGCAAAATCTGCGTTCCGGTTCGGTCGATCTGATCATCGGCACCCACAAGCTGCTGCAAAAAAGTGTTCAATTCAAGGATCTCGGTCTGCTGATCGTGGATGAGGAGCAGCGCTTCGGTGTCAGCCACAAGGAACGCTTGAAGGAAATCTCTCAGGGCGTGGATGTGCTGACCCTGTCAGCCACCCCTATCCCCAGAACACTGAACATGGCTCTTTCCGGCATCCGGGATATGTCTACGATTGAGGAACCTCCGGCTGACCGCTACCCCGTGCAGACCTTCGTTATGGAACACAGCAACGCCGTCATCGACGACGCGATCCGCCGGGAGGTAGAACGCGGCGGCCAGGTCTACTACCTGCACAACCGCACTGAGACCATTGACCAGTGTGCCGGTGCTCTGCGCCGCCGCATCCCCGGACTCAGCGTGGCGGTTGCCCACGGTCAGATGGGTGAGGATGCCCTGGGCGATGTGATGAGCGCCATGGCAGATGGCGCAATTCAGGTTCTGGTATGCACCACCATCATTGAAACCGGTCTGGACATTCCCAATGCCAATACCCTCATCATCGAAAACGCCGACCGTTTCGGCCTGTCCCAGCTCCATCAGCTCCGCGGCCGTGTGGGCCGTTCTACCCGGCACGCTTACGCCTACTTCACCTATAAACCGGATAAAAACCTGACGGAAATCGCTGAGAAGCGTCTGTCCGCCATCCGGGATTTTGCAGAGTTTGGCTCCGGCTTTAAGATCGCCATGCGTGATCTGGAAATCCGCGGTGCCGGTAACCTCTTGGGTGCTGAACAATCCGGTCACATGATGAGCGTCGGCTACGATATGTACCTGAAGCTGCTGGACGAAGCAGTATTGGAAGAGCGTGGTGAAAAGCCCAAGGAGCCGGACTGCACCGCCGATCTGAATGTCACCGCCAATGTCGATCCCGACTACGTTTCCCGCGGCGAGGAGCGGATGGATCTGTACCGCCGAATGGCGGCGATCCGCTCTCAGGAGGACGCGGACGATCTGCTGGACGAGATCATCGACCGCTATGGAGATCCTCCGAAGGGCGTACTGAACCTGATTGACATTGCGCTTATGCGCGCTCAGGCGCGGCAGGCGGGCATCAAGGATATTCGCCAAAAGGCCGGTGATGTGCTGTTCACGCTCACTTCTCTGAACTTTGAAGCCGTCAGCGCCTTGTGCGCTGAACCGGACTACAAGACACGCGTCCTGTTTGTAGCGACCGCCAAAGAACCAACGCTGCGGCTGAAGCTGAGCAGCGGCGTGGACAGCCTGAAACAGTCCAAAGTTTTCATTGAACGGTATCGAAAGTTCCTGAATTTGTGAAGAATTTGTCAATTTTTTGAAGGTATCCCAAGTTTTTGACCGCAAAGCGTTGCAATATTGAAAACTTGTGTTACAATAGTCCTGCATGCAAATCCTGAAACTGCGGCCTTTAGCCGCTGACAGAAAGGAGAACTGGAATCAATTATGGGAAAATACGAGAATACCCGCGGCATGACCGACCGCGAAAACGCCGAGGTGGAAAAGGCCTTCCGCCAGGTAACGAATGCTTCCCCTTCCCCCAAAAAGCCAACTGCCAAGCAGATCGCAGCCCGAAAAAAAGCTGCCCAAAACCGGAAGATCGCCATTATCAGCATCTGTGCTGTTATTCTGGTGCTGCTGATTGGCCTGATCATTGGCATGATCATCTACTCCAACCGCAACACCGATGACGGAAAGATCCTGGACAATGTCTGTGCCGGTGGCGTAAATCTGGGCGGTATGACCGTAGAAGAAGCGAAAAACGCCCTGCATTTGGCAACGGATAACACCTTCTCTGCGAAGGATATGGTCGTTAAGCTGCCAGACACCAGTTTTACCCTCTCCCCCGCCGACACCGGTGCTAAGTTGGATGTGGATGCTGTTGTTGAGGCTGCCTATAACTATGGCCGCACCGGCACTGAGGCCGAGAATAAACAGGCACAGAACAACGCCGCGACCACGATCCACACCATCGCCCTGCTGCCCTATTTGGATCTGGATCTGAGATATATTCAGAGCACCATTGAGGACTTCTGTAATTCTTACAGCAGTACCATGACCCAGCCCACAGTATTGGTAAGGGGCGACCGGCCCGCTTACGACCCGGAATATCCGGATCTGCCCGCCGTTCATCAAACCATGCTGATCACCATGGGCACGCCGGATTACAAGCTTGCCGCAGATGACCTGTACGACTGTGTGCTGGATTCTTACAGTCTGAACGAGTTGACTGTCAGCTATCAGGCTCCCACTCTGACGGATCCTGATATTCCCAGTGCGGAAGCGCTGTTCAACGAACACTGTCTGGCTCCCGTGGATGCTGTCATTGACGATGTAACCTTTGAGGTCACACCCGAAATCTACGGCTACGGTTTCGATATTGAGGCTGTTCAAAAGCTCATTGATGAGGCAGAATATGGCGAGACCATCGAAATCACGCTGGATTTCATCATGCCCGACATCACCGCCAAGATGCTGACCGAGGATTTGTTCCTGGATCTGCTGGCGACCTTCACCTGTGATAATCCCAGCGGCAACACCGCAGGCCGCAACACCAATCTGCTGCTGTCCTGCGAAGCCATCAGCGGTTTTGTGCTCAAGGCTGGTGAAGAATTCTCCTTCAACCAGGTCGTTGGCCGTCTGACCGCTGAAAAGGGCTATCAGAAAGCTCCGGGGTTCCGAAGCGGTGTGGAAACCGATATTCTTGGTGCCGGTGTCAGCCAGACTGCTTCTGCCCTGTACTACTGTGCCCTGATGTCCGATTTGGAAATTTTGGAGCGGCACAACAACGGCTATGCTGTGGATTACATCGGTCTGGGTCTGGATGCCTGTGTCAACTGGGGTTCCCAGGATCTGCGCTTCCGCAACAACACCAGCTCACCCATCCGCATCGTCGCCATGGCCGACGGCAGCAAGGTGACCATCAACATCTTCGGTATTGATGAGCGGGAATATGACCTCGAGCTGCGTACCGAGATCATAGCACAGCATGATCCAGAGACCGTGTATCAGGTCATGGATAAGAATAACGTCATGGGCTACGAGGATGGACGTGTGCTGATCTCCGGTATTACCGGTTACGATGTGAAAGTGTACATGGATAAGCTCCACAAGCAGACCGGTGTCTTAACATCCAGCGATCTGGTGAACTCCTCCAATTACAGCAAGCGAGATCAGAAGGTCGTCCAAATTGAATCAGACGAACCGATTTCCGATCCCACTGATCCGTCCGATCCCATCACCCCTTCTGTCCCCGCAGATGCTGCGGATCCTTCTGCCAGCTCTGATCCCGGCGTACTGGAAAGTATTGTTACTTTCTTTGAGAATTTATTCTAAACGTACATCAAGGCTCCGGATCGCGATCCGGAGCCTTCTTTTCTTGACAGGCCGCTTTGTTCGGCGTATAATATAAAAGTTGATAAATCAACATACTTTTTCAGAAATTGAGGTCACCCTATGTCCATTCGCTATATTCTGTTCGATCTGGACGGCACCCTTTTGCCCATGGATCAGGAAGTATTTGTGAAAGCCTATTTTGGCCGTCTGGCCGCCAAGCTCGCTCCTCATGGCTATGAACCTAAGAAGCTGATTGACGCCATCTGGGGCGGTACTGCCGCCATGGTAAAGAACGACGGAACACTTACCAACGAGGCAGCGTTCTGGAACTTCTTTGCCACCGTTTTTGGAGAAGATGTTCGCAAAGACGAGCCGCTTTTCGACGAATATTACCGCACCGACTTCCAACTGGTTCAGTCATCCTGCGGCTTTGATGTCAGAGCGGCTCAGACCATCGCCGCGCTGAAAAATATGGGCTATACCCTGGCTCTGGCTACCAACCCCATCTTCCCTGCCATCGCCACCGAGAGCCGGATGCGCTGGGCAGGGCTGAACAAAGAGGATTTCGTCCTTTACACCACCTACGAAAACAGCTCCCACTGCAAGCCCAATCCCGATTACTACCGGGACATTTTGGCTCAACTGGGCGCGCAGGCCGAGGAATGCCTGATGGTGGGCAACGACGTGTCCGAGGACATGGTGGCCGAAACACTCGGCATGAAGGTGTTTCTGCTGACCGACTGCATGATCAACAAGCACAGCAAGGATATTTCCCACTATCCCCATGGCAGCTTTGAGCAGCTGATGGAATTTGTCCGGACACAATAAAGCACAGGGCCGCTGCAAACCGCAGCGGCCCTTGGTATTTACTTTGTACGGATCTCCAAGTGGTAATCTACCACACCGCCGGCGCTTTGCTCAATGTCAATGCCGTAGGTCAGATCCACAGTGCCCCCCTGCTCGGTGATATGATATTCCATCCGGGTGGCGCAGACCGTGATCATCAACGTGCCAAACTCCATCTGGTACAGGGACTCATGGAGCATCCCCAGTTGGAAGACCATCTGGGAGTGGAGCCGTCCGGTGCGGGTCAGTGTGATCTGACCGGGCGCCACACGGAAAATGGTCGTAACCCCTGCCATGCCGGTCAGGTCACTTTCCTCATAGCAGATCTCCCACTCATCACCGACGCGCTCGATCGTCCCCTCCGTAACCAGTTCAATAGTCTCAGGCTCCTGCGCCTCATAAAACTGCCGGCCGCAGATGCTCAGAACAACGTTCTGCTTCATATCAGGCCTCCAGCGCCAGCCGCAGCAGCTCATCAATCAACTGTCCGTAAGGAATGCCGCTGGCATCAAACAGCTTGGGATACATGGAAATGGAAGTGAAACCGGGCAGCGTGTTGATCTCATTGAAAATGACCTTGTTATCATCAAACGTCACAAAGAAATCCACGCGGCTCATGCCCTGACATCCGATCGCACTGTAGATCTTCACAGCGGCTTCCCGAACCAACTCCTCCACGTCCGCATCAATCCGGGCGGGAATGTAAGCAGTAGATGTGTCCGTGACATACTTGGCATCGTAGTCATAGAAGTCGGCTCCGGAGTCGATCTCGCCGCAAACAGAAGCCATGGGGCTGTCGTTGCCCATGACCGCGACCTCAACTTCCCGGCCACGGATGAACTCCTCCACCAACACCTTCTCGTCGAAGGCAGCCGCGTCCGTCAGCGCCTTAGCCAGCGCAGCCCGATCCGCCGCCTTAGAAACACCAACAGAAGAGCCCGTACCGGAGGGTTTAACAAACATAGGATACGCAAAGCGGCCTTCCAGCGTATCAAGCGTCTGTTCCATGCGGCCGTCCAGATCACCACGGCGAACCAGATGCCACGCCGCCTGAGGCACACCCGCTTTATCCGCCACCAGCTTGGTCAAAGTCTTGTCCATGGATACGGCAGAAGCAGAAACATGAGGCCCCACATAGGGGATGCCAGCCAACTGCAGGAGACCCTGCATGGCGCCATCCTCGCCGTTCTCGCCATGGAGCACCGGGAACACCACATCAAGGAGCTGACGAACCACACAGTCCCCCTCAAAGGTCAGCAGCCCCTGTCCGCGAACAGGAGAGATCGCCGCCTTTCGGTTATCGGGATGCTCCAGCCACTTCTCGCCGGGCAGCAGGGAGTAATCTGTGCCGCCATAGAGGATCCACTGCCCCTCCTTGGTGATGCCCACAGGGAAAATATTGTATTTTTCCGGGTCCATATTGTTCAGCACAGACTCTGCGGAACGCAGAGAAACATCATGCTCCGGGCTCATGCCGCCAAACAGAACACATACACTTAACTTCTTCACTGATATCGCCTCATCTTATTGAAATATTTACATTTTTCCTCTGGAAATCTCCATATCAGGTGCTATAATAGACCGAAACCAACGCAAAGGAGGGATCGCCATGCAAATCGATCTGACTCAAAAGGAATTTCGCCGATTGCTGGATCTGGTGTACATCGGCAACTGGATCCTCAATTCCACCCGGGGAGATGACCGCTTTCAGGATTATGATGATCTGGAAAGCAAGCTGTTCGGCCTGTGCCGCGGGAACGGCATGAAGGCTCTGGTCCAAGACTGGAACGGCATCAGTGTACCATCCAAGGCTTATACCGAGGGCGGCATCCACGAAGCCATCGCCTGCTATGAGGACACGGTGTTTTACGAAATTCTGGCGGAAGAGCTTTCCCGCCGGGATATGGATTACGCCGAGATCACCGATGAAAACTACGGTGAGATCATGGATCGGATGAACCGGTACATGGATGAGTTTCAGCTTTCCGGCGTGGATAAATTAGTTTTGGAAGATTGAGGACGGCACATGCCGTCCTTTTTCATTTCAGCAGCGCTTCGCCGGCGCGGTAAATATCACCCGCACCAACGGTCAAAATGACATCACCGGGCTGCGCAACGCCGCGCAGATACTCCGTCACCTCAGGCAGTGTTTCACAGTAGACAGCGCCGGGAATTTCCATTTGAATATCTCTGGAGGAAATGCCAATGGTATTTCGCTCGCGAGCCGCATAGATCTCAGCCAAGATCACCAGATCGGGCTTTTTCAACTCCCTGACAAAATCATGGAACAGCGCGCGGGTGCGTGTATAGGTATGGGGCTGGAAAGCCAGTACCATGCGCTTGTAATTCATGGATCGAACGGCCTCAATCGTTGCGCGCAGCTCGCCGGGATGGTGGGCATAATCGTCATAGACATCGGCACCATTGTACTTTCCCTTGAACTGCAGGCGGCGGTCAGCGCCGGTAAAGGTGGCAAGACCCTTCGTTGCGGCATCGCCGGGGATCCCCAACAGCCAGGCAGCACCGGCCGCGGCCAGCGCATTGAGAACATTGTGCCGACCCAGAACCTGCAGATTCAGGTGGCAGTAGATCTTGCCGTCGCAGACCACATCAAGATGCTGCCAGTCGTCAGAGATATTCTCAGCACGGACGCGATTCTGTTCGCCAAAGCCGAAGGTCACATAGTTGAGCCCCTCCAGCGCCTCGACCGTATTGGAATCATCGCCGTTGGCAAGAATCCGGTCTGTCGCCAGTTCGGCGAACTGATGGAAAGAATGCTCGATTTCCTTCAGATCCTTAAAATAGTCCAGATGATCCTCTTCAATGTTCAGAATCACCGCCAGAGTCGGGTAGAAATTCAGGAACGAATCGCAGTATTCACAGCTTTCAAGCACGATGGTATCGCCATGGCCAACACGGTGACCGGCATGGAGCATGGGCAGGTAACCACCAATCATAACAGTCGGATCCCACTCCGCCGCCATCAGGATATGGGTCATCATGGAAGTGGCGGTGGTCTTGCCGTGTGTACCGGAGATACAGATTGCGTTCTTATACTCCTGCATGATCACACCCCAAGCCTGAGCACGCTCAAAAATGGGAATACCGGCAGCGCGGGCAGCTTGTATCTCCGGATTGTCGTTATGAGCCGCTGCCGTACGAATAATGCAGTCGGCTCCCTCAATATTTTCAGCCCGGTGGCCGATGGACACATGAATGCCCTGAGAAATCAGCTCGTCTGTTGAGACCGAGGAATTCATATCCGATCCGGTGACAAGCAGCCCCATTCCTTTGAGCACCAGTCCCAAAGGGCGCATAGAAACGCCGCCGATGCCCACCAGATGTACGTGCCGTCCAGGCTGGATGTACTGCTTGATTGATTGGCTTCGATTATCCATATATGGTAACATCCTCCGATGTATGATGTAATAAGTTCATTAACCTTTATATTATATAACGTTTCTTAATAATTTACAACTGTTATTCTATCCAAAAAACGCATATTTCAGTGTTAAAATCCAATCAACTGCCTGCGCAAAAATGGGCTGCCGCAAAAGCGGCAGCCCATACATCTGTGGATATCAGTAGTTTTCCGCGTGGACTTCGAAATAGCTCTGGGGGTGGGCACAGGTGGGGCAGACCGCAGGGGCATTGGTGCCGACCACGATGTGACCGCAGTTGCGGCACTCCCAAACCTTGACCTCGCTCTTAGCAAAGACCTGTGCAGTCTCCACATTCTTCAGCAGAGCGCGGTAGCGCTCCTCATGGTGGCGCTCGATCTCAGCCACCATACGGAACTTAGCAGCCAGTGCGTGAAAGCCCTCTTCCTCGGCCGTCTTGGCGAAGCCATCATACATATCGGTCCACTCGTAGTTCTCACCGGCAGCGGCCGCGGCCAGATTCTCGGCGGTATCACCGATGCCGTTCAGCTCCTTGAACCACAGCTTAGCATGCTCCTTCTCGTTTTCCGCAGTCTTCAGGAACAGCGCCGCGATCTGCTCGTAGCCTTCCTTCTTCGCCTTAGAAGCAAAGTAGGTATACTTGTTACGAGCCTCGGACTCGCCGGAGAAGGCAGCCATCAGGTTCTTTTCGGTCTGGGTACCAGCATATTTATTTGCCATTTGAGTTTCCTCCGTTCATTTAATTATCAAGTGAATTATAGCACATCGTTTTTAAAAAGTGAAGAGGTTATTTGTGTCAAAGCGCGTAAAACAGGATGCACAGGAACTGCAAAAGGCTGCCCAGAACCACAAAAATGTGGAACACGGAATGCATCCAGCGTTTTTTCGAGCCAATTCCATAAAGCACGGCACCGATGGTGTAGCTGATGCCGCCGGCAAGCAGGAAAGCGAAACCCGGGACAGTCAGCACAGTCATTGTCTCTTTCATAAAGGGCAGGATTGCCCAGCCCATGCAGATATAGCAGATCATGGAGAAAACCCGGTATTTCTTCAAATCGATAGCCGTTAAAGTCACCGCAAGAGCTGTCAGCGCCCACTGGAACGCGAACATCCCCCAGCCCAGCATGGGATATACAGGCCGCAAAGCAGACAGGGCAATGACCGTATAAGTGCCCGCGATCAGAAAATAAATGGTACAATGATCCAAGATCTGCATCACCTTTTTGCCGGTGCAGGGGCGCAGACCGTGATAGACACTGGACAGCGTATACAGCGCTACCATACACCCGCCGTAGATCGCCGAGCCGACTACACCGTATACGTTGCCGTTCAGCGCCGCAACGATCACACAAAGCGTCAGCACCGCAACACCAAGAGCGCCGCCGACAATATGGGTGACCATATTCATGATCTCCTCACCACGCGTGTAATCCGGCAAATGCCGTTCGGATAGCTTCAGTCGTTTTTTCATTAGAGAGCCGCCTTTCATATGAATGGGGTCATTATAGCATAATTTCCGGTAGAATGGAACTACATTTTGCGGTCACAGGCTCTCCCGGCAGTAGAAACAACAGTAGAGTTTCTGAATTGCAAATCAGCTTTCTTCTGCCGTAACCACGCAGAACACCTCCGGCGGTTTATGCTCGTACCAGAACGCGAACGCACATCAGTCAATCGTTTTTATAAATTATGCACAAAATACCACCTTAATTTTCGGCGCTCGTTTGACTTTGTTTACAATAATTTTGCATGCTTTCTCACCGAATCTATGCTATAATATCAGTGGGGCAGCAAGAGAGAAGCTGCCCAGCTTAGCGTAAAAGGAGCGAGTATGAATAATATCCTGTTTTTTCTTACACCAAAGGCTATGTGTGCCTATCTATACGACGATTATACACTTCGGCAGGCTCTGGAGAAAATGGAAGCCGCGGGTTTTGCCGCACTGCCCATCCTGAACCGGCAAGGCGAATACCGAGGGACTCTGACGGAAGGCGACCTGCTATGGGGTCTGAAGAATATGTGCTATATGGATATGCGTCAGGCAGAGGCTCGGCGAATCATGGAGATCTCCCGCCGCAAGGACAATATCCCCGCTCGTGTTACGACCTCCATGCGTGATCTGGTCGAACGAGCCAGCACCCAGAACTTCGTCCCCGTTGTTGACGACAAAGACGCTTTTATCGGAATTATCACCCGCCGATCCATTATCCAGTACTGCATGCACCAGCTTTTCCGGGAAGATTGATCCATACCAGCCTTCAAGCTGCCGCTATTCAATGCGGCAGCTTTTTATTGTACGAAATGCTGTGTTTTTTGCCAGAAAACCGTCTTGATTTATCCACCGCCGAGGGATGAAAAACCGTGAAACCCCTTGCAAATTTTGGGGAATAATGATAAGATAAGCGAGTAGTAGGCTCTATTGTAAAAAAGGCGGTTTATTGACCGCATCAAGACAGAACCAACACCGAAGGAGAAATACTATGACATCCCAGGAAAAGAACCAGCTTGCCATCACCGCCTGTAAGGTGCGCATGGGTATCGTCGAATCTACCCATGCCGCGAAGTGCGGCCACCCCGGCGGCAGCCTGTCCGCCGCGGATATGTTCACCTACCTGTACTTTAAGGAACTGAATGTCGATCCCAAGAATCCCAAGTGGGAAGACCGTGACCGCTTTGTGCTGAGCAAGGGTCACACCGCCCCTGGTCTGTATTCCGCGCTGGCTCTGCGGGGCTTCTTCCCTGTGGAGGATCTGCTAACGCTGCGTAAAGTCGGCAGCTACCTTCAGGGTCACCCCAACATGAACTCCGTCCCCGGTGTCGATATGTCCACCGGCAGCTTGGGTCAGGGTATCTCCACCGCCTGCGGCATGGCGCTGGCCGCCAAGGTCAAGGGCAAGGAGAACCGCGTCTACACCCTGCTGGGCGATGGTGAGATTCAGGAGGGTCAGGTCTGGGAGGCCTGCATGTTCGCAAGCCACTATAAGCTGGACAACCTCTGTGTCATCATCGATAACAACGGTCTGCAGATTGACGGCGATGTGGCAAAGGTTATGAGTCCCTACCCCATCGTTGATAAGCTGGAGGCCTTCGGCTTCCATGTTCAGGCCATTGACGGTCACGATCTGGATGCCATCGAAGCCGCTCTGAACACCGCGAAAACTGTGAAGGGAAAGCCCAGTGCCATCGTCATGAAGACGGTGAAGGGCAAGGGCGTTTCCTTCATGGAGAACAATGCCGGCTGGCACGGTGTCGCCCCCAATGATGCCCAGTATGAGCAGGCAATGGGTGAGCTGAAGACCGCACTGGCTGAACTGGAGGGCAAATAATATGGCAGACGTTAAGAAAATGGCTACTCGTGACGGCTACGGCAAGGGTCTGGTGGCTCTGGGCGAGGCTCACGACGATATTGTTGTTCTGGACGCGGATCTGGCCGGCTCCACCAAGACCGGAATGTTCGCCAAGGCATTCCCCGACCGTCATTTTAACTGCGGCATTGCCGAAGCCGATATGATGAGCGTGGCTGCGGGTCTTGCTGCCAGCGGCTTCACCCCCTTTGCATCCTCCTTTGCTATGTTTGCTTCCGGACGTGCTTTCGAGCAGATCCGCAACTCCATCGGCTATCCCCATCTGAATGTTAAGATCGGCGCTTCTCACGGCGGCATGTCCGTCGGTGAGGACGGTGCCAGCCATCAGTGCTGCGAGGATTTCGCTTTGATGCGCTCCATCCCCGGCATGGTGGTCATCTGCCCCGCCGACGGTGTTGAAGCCGAAGCCGCAACCAAGGCCGCTTATGAATATAAGGGGCCTGTGTACCTGCGCATGGGTCGTCTGGCTGTCCCTGTGTTCCACGAGGAAGGTTTTGAATTCCGGATCGGCAAGGGCGAAGTCATGCGTGAGGGCAATGATATTGCCATCATCGCCAACGGTCTGATGGTATACGAGGCCATCAAGGCCGGTGAGGCACTGGCTGCTGAGGGCATCAACGCCCGAATCATCAACATGTCCACCGTGAAGCCCATCGACGAGGAGCTGGTGATGCAGGCCGCCAAGGAATGCGGCAAGATCATTACCTGTGAGGAACACAGTGTGATCGGTGGTCTGGGCGAGGCTGTTTGCAGCTTCCTCAGTGAGAATTACCCCACCCCTGTTCGACGCATCGGTGTGAATGATGAGTTTGGTTTCTCCGGCCCCGCTGCGGAGGTTCTGGAGCACTTCGGTCTGTGTGCGTCCAACATTGTCAAGACAGCCAAAGAATTCCTGGGCAAGTAAATATTTAAAAGCTGCCGGCACACGTCGGCAGCTTTTAACTTATTCCATAAGCAAAGTCCCCAGATACGCCACCAATTCCGTTGGTGTCGGGCGTTCCCGTTCACAATGGATCATTGACCACATGGACTGCACTTTAGGATCATTAATAGCCATTGCTTCAGCTATCGCCTCCTCAATTTCCGCATATACCTGATCGTAGCTAATACCAGGATCCGCGCTGTTTGCTCCAATGCCCACTCTGCTCTGTTTGTATTCATTTCATTTCTCCCCTTGCCGGTTTTTATGTGTAACTTCTTAGACATAACTTCTTAGAGCTTACATATTAAGTCTATCTTATATACACTATATCTGTCAACAAGAACCGCTCGTCTTGTTTTGACCTATTTCGACAAGGACAGGTGTTACAAATATGGCAGAGTACGGCAGCATTCGTATCAATCTGGATAAACTGATCAAAGAGGCAGGAATCAGCAAAAACAAGCTGAGCCATCGCGCCGAGATGCAGCGTTCCCAGATCAATCATTACTGTAACAACGAGATTACCCGACTGGACACAGATGTTCTTGCCAGGCTTTGCACTGTGCTGGACTGTCAGATCGGTGATCTTCTGGAATTTATCCCACCGCAGAGTTAACTGCACAAAAAACCCGAGGCTTGCTTTGCAAGCCTCGGGTTCGTTATTCTTCAGTGCTTCCCTCTTCCACCGCGTCAAACAGCGAGGTCGTGGACTGCTCCTCAATGGGTTTTCCCTCCATGCAGGCCGCAAACTGAGCGCCGGACATGGTCTCGTGCTGCAGCAGGAAATCCACCACAGCGTTCATCTGTGCCTCATGCTCTGCGAGAATCTGCTTGCAGTGGGCGTAAGCCTTATCGATCAGCAGCTTGACTTCGTCATCAATTGTACCGGCGAACTTTTCAGAGTAGCTCTTGGTGTTCTGGTAATCACGGCCAATAAACACCTCGCCATCCCCCAGGTAAGAAACCGTACCCAGTTTCTCACACATGCCATAGCGGGCTACCATGTCACGAGCCAGCTTGGAGGTGCGGTCGATGTCATTGGACGCACCGGTGGAAATATCGCCGAGGAACAGATCCTCCGCTACACGTCCGCCCAGCAGGCTGACGATGTTTTCGTACATCTCGTTGCGGGTCAGGTGCACCGTATCCTCCTTGGGGGTATGCCAGGTTGCACCCAGCGTCTGCCCACGAGGGATAATAGAAATATGACGTACAGGATCCTGCGTGGGCAGATGGTACATGGCAACAGCGTGGCCTGCCTCATGGATCGCGGTGATTCGCTGATCCCGCACCAGCCGGATACGGCTGCGCTTTTCAGGCCCCGCGGTGATCTTCATCATCGCTTCGTTCAGGTCATCCATATTCAGCACCGGGCGATTATCCCGGGCTGCCATAATGGCGGCTTCATTGAGCAGGTTACTGAGGTCTGCGCCAGTAAAGCCGGAGGTTGCCAGCGCCACAGAGCGCAGGCTTACATCGACATCCAGCCGCTTATCCTTGGCATGAACCTTCAGGATCTCCTCACGTCCCTTCGCATCGGGCGCACCCACGTATATCTGCCGGTCAAAACGGCCGGGACGCAGCAAAGCGGGATCCAAAATATCCGGCCGGTTGGTTGCCGCCAGGACAATAACACCCTCGGTACGGCCGAAGCCATCCATTTCTACCAGCAGTTGGTTCAGGGTCTGTTCTTTTTCGTCATGCCCGCCGCCAAGACCCGTGCCGCGCTTACGGCCTACAGCATCGATTTCATCAATAAAGATGATGGCAGGGGCGATCTTTTTAGCCTGATCGAAAAGGTCACGGACACGGCTCGCGCCAACACCGACGTACATTTCCACGAAATCCGAGCCGGAAATGGACAGGAACTGGACATCCGCTTCCCCTGCCACCGCTCTGGCCAGCAGAGTCTTACCGGTACCGGGAGGGCCAACCAACAGCAGGCCATGGGGAATCCGGGCACCGATTTTGGTGTACTTGTCAGGATCACGGAGGAAATCAACAATCTCCTGCAGTTCCGCCTTTTCCTCATCCGCGCCAGCCACATCGGCAAAGGTGACCTTTTTGCCGTCCGGCACGCCCAGAACAGTACGCGCCTTTCCGAAGCTGCTCAGAGGATTACCGCTGTTGGCCCGGCTCATAAAGAATGCCCACACCAGCAGCAAAACCAGGCCAACGATCAGCAAGGGGAACACCAGGTCAAACGCAGAGGGCTGCTTTTCAGGCACGAAGTCATAGCTCTGCAGCGTACCGGCTTCCTCCTGCGCCTGGATGACAGGCCACATTTCCTCGCGGAACGCATTCACATCCGCCAAATCAGCGGATACCTTTGTCTCTCCCTTGTAGGGGTTGTGCAGTTCCAGCGTAATCGTCTGCTCCTCCACAACAAAGCTCTTCACCTGACCATCCCGCAACAGCTGCGTTACCTGAGAGTAGGTCAGGCCATCGCCAAAATGAAACACCCCCAGCACCCAAGAGAAGAGCAGCACCAGGATGACGATGTAAAGAATGATAATAAGTGGTTTCCGATTTTTCAAAACGATGTTGTTCTCCTTACTTATTGGTATACCTCGGGCTTCAAAACGCCCACATAAGGCAGGTTGCGGTATAATTCATTATAATCCAGACCGTAGCCCACGACGAATGCATTGGGGATGGTGAAGCCTACGTAATCAGCCTGCAGGGTGATGCCCTCCTTGCGGCGCTCGGGCTTATCCAGCAGCGTGCAGATCTTCAGGGATGCAGGTTCCCGGGCAAGCAAATTATGATATGTGAAATTCAGGGAGTTGCCGGTATCAAAGATATCCTCCAGAATCAATACATGGCGGCCCTTCAGGTCTACATCCACATCCTTTTTCACAACAGCCGTACCGGTAGAGTCCGTACCGCTGTAAGAGGAGATGACCATAAAATCCATCTGACAAGGAACCTTGATCTGGCGGATCATATCCGCGTAGAAGACCACCACGCCTTTGAGAACGCCAACGATCACCGGATTTTTGCCGGCATAATCCCGGGACAGCTCCTCGCCCAGTTCGGCGATGCGCGCCCGGATTTGCTCCTCACTGAGCAGCACTTCCTGAATATCTCTTTCCATAGGATAACCTCCAAACAATGCGAAATCTCTTTATTTACAGCGAACCGCTGTGAATTTTCTCTTCAATTCTGATTTGCCACGCAGGCAGCGCTTTTGCGGCTCGATCCAGATTCACGCCAATGCCATAAACCGCAAGGACACCCTTATCATCCGCGAGCACCGGTATCCGCAACCGCTGGGCAGCAGGAATCTTACGGTCGATAAACAGCTTTTTAAGGCGTTTCGTCCCGCCGCTGAGCCGAAGCTCGTCATTGGGACGGCGGCAGCGGACAGTGATCGAGCCACTGCACGACACCGTGAATACATTGGCCGTATTGATGATCTCCTCAGCGGCCGAACACACAATGCACAGCCCCGGAAGCTGCACCGTGCCGGGGCAGGTCAGCATCATCGTATCCAAGGGCTTTTCCTCCGCCTGTGCCGCAAGCTCATCATAGCAGCGGCTGACGGTCACGCCACCGGGAAAATGCGCGCGGGCGGAAGGCTTTTCAGAATAAACAAGAGCCTCTGCCATAGCGACATGCTCTGCTTCCGGCTCTTTCACCCCGCTGTCCTTCAAAAACCGCTCCAGGACACGGCTTCTGATCGCCGCGGGCATGGCACGCAGGTTTTCAACTTGGAGTGGATATGGCACATCTGCGCATTCCTGCAGCACCGCTTCATCCTGCCGCAGCCGCAATGCCATAGCGGAGAGGTTTTCCGCCAGCCGGGGATTTTCTTTCTCCAGCAATGGCATGACATGGTGGCGCAGGCGGTTGCGCAGGAACTGATCCGTCTGGTTGGAACTGTCCTCCCGGTAGAGAATATGGTACTCCCCCAGAAAAGCAAGCACTTCCTGCCGGGTGACAGACAGCATGGGGCGGAGTATATTGCCCCGCACAGGGGCAATGGCTCCCAATCCCTTCAGGCCAGTACCACGCACAAGATGCAAGAGCACCGTTTCGGCGTTGTCGTTAGCGGTGTGTGCCGTAGCGATCTTGCCGGAGAGGGTTTGAAAGAATGCATAGCGGGCATCCCGGGCGGCGGCTTCCAGCCCCTTTTCTCCGGCCGTAACACAGCCGGAGCCAACGAACAATTCAATATCATAGCGGGAGCAGAATTCCCGGACAAAGGCTTCATCGCCGTCGGACTCGCTGCCTCGCAGATTGTGATTGAAATGCGCGGCGGAAAGCCGGATATTCAGCTTCTCCCGCAGGAGATACATCGCAAACAGCAGCGCCATGGAGTCCGCGCCGCCGGAAACAGCGCAGATGATATGGTCTCCCGGTGTTACCATGTTCTGCTGCCGGATGAAGGTGTACAGCTTATTCAGCATGTTTCCACTCCCGGTCAGCAAAGGTGGTGTACTGCGGCAGCCACTGGAGCTTCACCGTGCCGGTTTCACCGTGACGGTTTTTCGACACGATGCACTCCGCCACATTCTTCTCTTCCGTATTGGGGTTATAGTAATCATCACGGTACAGGAACAGGATCGCGTCCGCGTCCTGCTCGATGGCGCCGGATTCACGAAGGTCGGACATAATGGGGCGCTTATCCTGACGGCTTTCCACCGCTCTGCTAAGCTGGCTCAAACAGATGACCGGAACATTCAGTTCCTTTGCCATGATCTTCAGGCTTCTGGAGATCTCGCCAACCACCTGGACACGGTTTTCGCTGGCTCTGCCATAGCCGGAACCGGTCATCAGCTGCAGATAGTCAATGATGACCAGACCCAGATTTTCAACACGGCGCAGCTTTGCGTTCATTTCCGCGACAGTAATGGAAGGGTTATCGTCCACCCGGATATCCGTCTGAGTCAGGGCAGCAGAAGCCATGCAAAGCTTCTCCCACTCGTCCTCCGACAGCTTGCCGGTGGCCATTTTTTGACTATCCACAAAGCTTTCGCCGGAGAGCAGACGCATAACAAGCTGCTCCCGGGACATTTCCAGAGAGAAGAACGCCACCGTAGAATTGTACTTTTTGGCTACGTTCAGACCGATATTCAGAGCAAATGAAGTCTTACCCATGGCGGGACGCGCAGCGATCAGCAGAAGGTCAGACTTATTCAGGCCATTGATCTTCATATCCAGATCCCGCAGACCCGTAGACAGGCCAGGAATCATGGAGTCGGATTGCGCCAGCTCCGTCAAATTGTCGAACACCCGGTGCATGACCGTACCGATATGCTCCAGCGTGTCGCCCCGCTCGCCCTTGCGCAGCGCGTAAATCTTCTTTTCGGCAGCCTCCAGCATTTCTGCCGGGGTACCGACCTGCGAATAGACGATCTCGGAAATATCCGTAGCCGCCTGGGACAGCCCCCGGAGCATGGCTTTATCCCGGACGATATTGGCGTAGCGCTCCACGTTGGCCGCGGTGGGGGTGATCTCCATGAGCTGAAGGATGTAATCCCGGGAATTATCCCGGTGACAGCCCAGCTCCCGCATTTTATCCAGCACCGTAACCGGGTCAATGGTCTGGGAGAAGTTGAACATGGTGTAGATGGTCTCATAAATTTCCCGGTTCTGCTGGAGGTAAAAATCCTCCGGGCGCAGGATGCCGATGACATCCGCGACGCAGCGGCTGTCGATGAGGATCGAGCCCAGCACAGCCTGCTCCGCCTCTAAAGACTGGGGCGGCTGCCGGTTCATCAATTCTTCGTCCATGTGTCTTTCTCCTCTCTCTAAAGTGCTGCTGTCATTGCGAGGAGCCGAAGGCGACGCGGCAATCCCCCGGTTCTATAGAGCCACCCGGGTATATTAGGGGATTGCCACGCCAGCTTGCGCGCTGGCTCGCAATGACATGTTTTTTCGAAACGCTGTGGCACGCATGCAATGCGTGCACTACATGACAAAATCAGGCTTCCTCGATCTTGACAGTCAGCGGGGCAGTGATCTCGTAGCCCAGCTTGCAGGTGACGGTATAGGTTCCCACATTCTTGATGGAGTCGGAAATGACGATCTTGCGCTTGTCCAGCTTGATGCCGGCAGCCTTGGCAAGCGAATCGGCGATCTCCTGATTGGTCACGGAGCCGAACAGGCGGCCATTGCCGCCGCCCTTAGCGGTGACCGTCAGGGTCATTTCCCGAAGCTGCTTGCTCAGCGCCAGAGCCTCAGCCTTTTCCCGGGCAATACGCTCCTGGGTCGCCTTATCGTTCATTTTCATGGTGTTGATGGCATCGGGGGTGGCTTCAATGGCCATCTTCTTGGGCAGCATGAAATTGCGGGCGTAACCATCGGACACTTCGATCATCTGACCCTTCTTGCCCTTGCCCTTCACATCCTGCAGCAGAATAATCTTCATAGCATTCTCTCCTTTAGGTTTCGTCGTAATACTTATCGATTGAGGTGAGCAGCCGATCCAGCACATCCTTGACCGTGCTGTTCTTGACCTGCGCACCAGCCGTGGCGGTGTTGCCGCCGCCGCCCAGAGGCTCCAAAATCATCTGCACATTGGCCTGACCAATGGAGCGGGCGGAAATGACCACCTCATCGCCCTGCGGATACAGGACAAAAGAAGCGGAAATACCGGAAATATTCAGCAGATCATCTGCCGCCTGAGCAGCCAAAGGCCGGGATGTGCTGGTATTCAGCGCGGCAATGGCGATCTCCTGCCGGTACAGCCGGGCGGTCTTCATGATCTGGTACTTATTCATGGTATCCTGGAAGTCATTCTGCAGCAGCTTCTTGACATCCACGGTATCCACGCCCATTCGCCGCAGAACGGCGGCAGCCTCAAAGGTACGCTCACCGGTGCGGACATTGAAGCTCTTGGTATCCAGGAAAATACCTGCCATCAGGGACTTGGCCTCAATGGGCAGCACGTCCGGCTTCTCCACCGCGTACTGCAGCAGCTCCGTCACCAGTTCTGAGGCAGAGGATGCGTAGGGCTCATGGAGGTTGATGGCAACCGGCTCAATATAATCAGCGGCGCGGCGGTGATGATCCACGACGCAGACACGAGAAATGGCTTCCAGCAAGGGTCTGCTCTCCACCTGATCCGGGCGGTTGGTATCCACTACAATCAGCGTGGAACGGTTATCGCACAGCAGCAGGGCATCCTGACCGGAGATGATGGTCTCCCGGTACTCAGGAACCTTGTCGATCTCAGCAACCAGCCGCTCAGCAGCGTTGTGCTCACGATCCAGAACGATATAGGCCTTCTTGCCCTTCTTGCGGCACATACAGGCAATGCCCATCGCCGCGCCGACCGCGTCCAGATCGGCATTCTTATGGCCCATAATGAACACCTGACTGCTCTGACCGATGAGCTCCATCAGGGAATTGGCCGTAACGCGGGAACGAACCTTGCTGCGCCGGTCGGCTTCCTTGGCACGTCCACCATAGAAGGTGAAGTTCAGCCGGTCTTTGATGACCGCCTGGTCGCCGCCGCGGCTCAGAGCCATTTCAATGGACAGAGCAGCGAAATTGTAGCTTTCTTCAAATGTTGCGCCATCCACGCCCAGGCCGAAGGAGATGGAAGCAGCCAGACCCGCAGGGTTGACGACCTCATGGATATCCTCCAGCAGCGAGAACTTCTGCTTCTGCGCCTCGTCCAGATAGCGTTTTTCAAAAACATAGAGGTAACGGTTCCGCTCCAGCTTGCGGAGCAGGCCGTGGAAATTCTCCGTCCACTTGGTAATCGCATCGTTGATCTCCGCATTCATGTTGGAGATGGCACTCTCCGACAGGTTCATGGTCAGCTCCTCGTAGTTATCCACCAGAATGATGGATACCACAGGGCGGGAGCGAATGTATTCATCCCGAACCTGATACAGTTCCGTCAGGTCAGCAAAGTACAGCATGCCCAGCATGGTGGTGCCGCTTTCACCCGGACGGATGGCGGTGCCGTAGACCCGATAGCGCCGGGTGCCCATAGTCACATCATAAGGAAATTCACTTTTTCCGGAGACCAGCCAATCGGTAGTCAAGGTGGGCAGGATGTCACTGATGCGCTGCTCATGCATCTTCTCCCGGAAGCCTGTAACGGTATTAAACCGCTCATTGCTCCAGATGATGCCGCCGTCCACCAGGCGGGCAAGAACCATAGGGAAGGGACTTTCCGCTCCCTTGGAAACATCCAGCGTGTTAAAGGTAGACTGGATGAAATTCCGGATTTCCTTATTGCGGCGGGATTTGAGGAACCAGTACACGCCAAACAGCAGTGCTGTGATCACCAGCTCCAAAGCGGCCAGAACGTAGTACTGCATCAGCACCGCTGCCACGCAGAAGCACAGCAGCACCCCGAACAGCCATCCCATACCGGGCTGCAGCAGCCGCGTCAGCTTTTTATTCATAGTCTCGCCTCCTGTAAAATAGGATCAACGCCCATAGCAATCGCATTATCTGTACTATTATAGCAAATCTATAGAAAAGGTGCAACTGCCTTTTTCGTATTATTTCCAAAAAAGAACCGGCAGACCCATACAACGGAACGGTAAATTGTTGTTTACAGTGTTATTTCGTAGGGCACGCATTGCATGCGTGCCCTACACACCGAAACTTCAAACAACAATTTATCTCTCCCCAGGGCGCTTAAGGGGCCGCAATGAAGCATCCCGGCGAAGCCAGGCGAAAAATTACTATGTACATTTTCAGGATTTCGTGTTATAATAATGTTAGTATGCGCCGGGTGGGCAGGCCCGGGCAGCTTTGGTCCCGCGCCGTGGCTGGCGGGGATTATCCTGAAAATCACATATTCATGCAGGCGTTTTTCCGAAAAAAGGCGATTCAGGGCTGAATTTTCGGACAGCGGTTGCCTGCTTTTGTTGCGGTCATTTTGACCTATTTACTGAAAGGAGTAATATCATTTGGCAGAAAAACTGAAAATTATACCTCTTGGCGGTCTGGATGAGATCGGCAAAAACATCACCGTTCTGGAGTACGGCAAGGATATGATCGTGGTGGACTGCGGTGTTGGCTTTCCGGACGAGGATATGTACGGCGTGGATCTGGTGATCCCTGATTTTTCCTATCTGGTAGCCAACCAGAAGAAGCTGCGCGGCATGTTCATTACCCACGGCCACGAGGATCACATTGGCTCTATTCCCTACTGCATGCAGCAGGTGAATTGCCCCATCCACGGCACCGCCATGACCAACGGACTGATCAAGCTGAAGCTGGAGGAGCACGGTCTGGCCAGCACCGTCAAGCTGCACACGCACAAGCCCGGTGACATTGTGAAGGCTGGCTGCTTCAGCGTGGAATTCATCCATGTCAACCATTCCATCGCCGACGCGGTGGCCTTTGCCATCCGCACCCCTGTGGGTACCGTAGTGTTCACAGGCGACTTCAAGATCGACCCAACCGCAAAGGATGGCATGATCGATCTTGCAAGACTGGGCGAGCTGGGCAACGAGGGCGTTCTGGCACTGCTGGCTGACTCCACAAACGTGGAGCGTCAGGGCTATACCCCCAGCGAAACAGTGGTGGCAGAAAGTCTGGATCGGCAGTTCAAGAACTGCGACCAGCGGATCATCGTGACCACCTTTGCCTCCAACATGCACCGCATTCAGGCTGTTCTGGCTACTGCCCACCGCTATGGGCGCAAGGTTGCCGTGTCTGGCCGAAGCATGGAAAACATGCTGAAGGTCGCTCAGGAGCTGGGCTATCTGAAGGTTCCCGCCGGAACCATCGTGGAGCTGGGTGCCATCAAAAGCCTGCCCAAAAACAAGGTGGTCATTGTATCCACCGGCTCTCAGGGCGAGAACATGTCCGCCCTGTACCGCATGGCCTTCTCCACCCATAAGCAGGTGGACATCACCAGCGGTGACCGAATCATCATTTCCGCCTCTGCCATCCCCGGCAACGAAAAGGCTGTGTCCCGGATCATCAACGAGCTGTACCGAAAAGGTGCTGAGGTCGTCTATGAAAAGAGCGAAGGGCTTCATGTCTCCGGCCACGCCTGCCAGGAGGAGCTGAAAATCATCCACGGCCTGGTAAAGCCCAAATTCTTCATCCCCGTCCACGGTGAGCAGCGGCATCTGCAAATCCACGGCAAGCTGGCCGTATCCATGGGGCTCGCTCCCCGGCATGTCCACATTGGCGAGATCGGCACGGTATTTGAACTGAGCGGAAAGACCTGCAAGGTAAACGGCACCGTCCCCGCAGGCAAGGTATTTGTGGACGGCACCGGCGTGGGCGATGTAGGCAGCGTGGTGCTGCGGGATCGCAAGCATCTGGCGCAGGACGGCATGATCGTGGTATGCGTCAATATCAGCAGCCAGGACGGCAGCGTGATCTCCGGCCCGGACATCATTACCCGCGGATTCATCTATGTGAAGGAATCCGAAGAATTGATGGATGAGCTGCGGGAGGTCGCCATGGAGGCCATTGACCGCTGCAGCCGCAAGCGCAGCCGTGACTGGACAACCATCAAGTCGGCTATCAAGAACGACCTGAGCGGTTACCTGTACAAGCATACCAAGCGCAACCCCATGATCCTGCCTGTCATCATGGAGATCTAAAGGATATGGGCGTGCAGTTTCTGCACGCCCATTTTGACAAAGTCGATAAATAAGGAAATTGTTGTTTAGCGCGCCCACCGTAGGGGCCGATGACCACATCGGCCCTGCGGTAAAATGTTGCAAATATGCACCAGCAATGGGCAAAA
>CANBCW010000003.1 GCA_947367115.1 uncultured Clostridia bacterium
CTTGCCCATGGATTCACGCAAAAACGAAATGTCAAGGCGTTAACTAACTGATTACCAATTCAGACAAGTCACTGTGGTTTGAGTCACCCCCAACCAGTCAAGCTGTAATAAAATAGATACAAATCTACAGTGCTTCTACTGGTTATAACGCAGGTAGTTACTCCTGCGAAACAATCTTTTGAAGGAAGGAGATATAATAAAAACCGCCCCTTTCGAGATGGTTTTTATTATACGTGCTTTATGAGTAAAAAATCAAAGGTTTTCTTTATTATAGGCTGTGTATTAGTGGTGGCTGCGTTTTTGTTTGTGTTGTATGCGATGCAACACCCGGAAAGTTCGTTTCCTTGGCCCAATAGTATAACATACGCGGGGTATGCTGTATACATTTGCATTACGATTTCTTTTTTTCTTGCTTCAGCGGGAATGAAGAGAAAACAGTAATATGGCACGCTGAAATATGTATTTCTTGAATAAAACAGCCCGGAAGCGTATGCTTCCGGGCAAGTTTTATGTGGTTATCAGTTGCCGTACTTGGTGGTAGACACCTTGACACCGGGGCCCATGGTGGAAGCGACGGTGCAGGAACGGATATACTGACCCTTGGCAGCGGCGGGCTTGGCCTTCACGACAGCCTTCATCAGAGTGTCCATGTTCTCGGCCAGCTTCTCAGCGCCGAAGGACACCTTGCCGATGGGGCAGTGGATGATGTTGGTCTTGTCCAGACGGTACTCGACCTTACCGGCCTTGATCTCCTTGACGGCAGCGCCGACGTTGGGGGTCACGGTACCGGCCTTGGGAGAGGGCATCAGACCCTTGGGGCCCAGAACCTTACCCAGACGGCCGACGATACCCATCATGTCGGGAGAAGCGACGACCACGTCGAACTCAAACCAGTTCTCCTTGGTGATCTTTTCGACCAGCTCCATGCCGCCAACATAGTCAGCGCCAGCAGCCTTGGCTTCGTCCACCTTGGCATCCTTGGTGAAGACCAGAACACGGCGGGTCTTGCCGGTGCCGTTGGGCAGAACGACAGCGCCGCGAACCTGCTGGTCAGCGTGACGGGAGTCAACACCCAGCTTGATGTGCAGCTCGACCGTCTCGTCGAACTTAGCAGAGGAACCCTTGACAACCAGATCCAGGGCCTCATTGGGATCATACTGAACAGAGCGGTCGATCAGCTTCGCGCTCTCCTTATACTTTTTGCCTCTAAACACTTTGTTAATCCTCCTATATAGTGGTGATGCGGAATAATCCTCCCACATTTCCGGGAACCAATGCCCGGACAGCAATTATCAATTAGTCGACAACAGCGATGCCCATGGAGCGGCAGGTGCCAGCAACCTGGGACTCAGCAGCTTCCAGAGTGTTGCAGTTCAGATCGGGCATCTTGGTCTTGGCGATCTCGGTGATCTGAGCCTTGGTGATGGTACCGACCTTGGTCTTGTTGGGGACACCGGAGCCACTCTCGATGCCGATAGCCTTCAGGATCAGCAGGGGAGTGGGGGGAGTCTTAGTGATGAAGGTGAAGCTGCGGTCAGCGTAGACCGTGATGACGACGGGAATCTTGTAGCCCTCCATGTCCTTGGTGCGGGCGTTGAATTCCTTGATAAAAGCAGCGATGTTAACACCGTGCTGACCCAGAGCGGGGCCTACAGGGGGAGAAGCAGTTGCCTTAGCGGCGTTGATCTGCAGTTTGATAATACCAGTGACTTTCTGTGCCATGATAAGCACCTCCTGAATAAAATGTGGTGATGATGCGCGTCAGCGCATATTTTGCGGGGCTATAAACCCCTCCCACGTTCCGGCCGGATGATCCGACCCGATGCGTTTACTGGGAAACGACCTCAACCTGATCGAGTTCAAACTCGACGGAGGTCTCGCGGCCAAACATGGATACGATCACGTTGACAGCGTTATTGTCGACCTCAATGCTCTCCACAGTGCCGGTGAAGGAGGACAGAGGACCGTCGAGAATACGGACAGTATCGCCAACGCTGTAATTGACGATGATCTCCTTCTTCTCCACGCCCATTGCGTAGACCTCTTCTTCGGTCAGGGGAGTGGGGTCGTTGCTGGAGGAGCCCACGAAGCCGGTTACGCCGCGGACATCCTTGATGACATGCCAAGTATCATCGCTGTAAACCATCTTGACCAACACGTAGCCGGGGTACACCTTGCGGTCGTAAGTCTTGCTGACACCGGACTCGGTGATTTCGGTGACGGTTTCGAGAGGAATGGAAACTGACAGGATCACGTCCTGCAGATGCCGGCTCTCAACAGTCTTTTCGATGGTGGCCTTTACAGTGTTCTCATAACCGGAGTAGGTATGAACGACATACCACTTTGCAGTCTCAGCCATGGCTCTACCTTATTTAAAGAGGTTGATCAGCGCGGTGATACCGAACTGAGCCACGAAGTCGAACAGCCAGATGAAAACGCCGACAACCAGAACACAGGCGACGACGATCAGGGTGTTCTTGAGTACCTGCTGCGGGGTGGGCCAGACGACCTTCTTCAGCTCACTGCGGAGCTCGCGGAAGTACTTGCAGACCTTGCCCCAGGTTCTGCTGAACCAGTTTTCCTTTTTGACTTCTGCCATCTGTGGGGCCTCCTTACTTGGTCTCGTTGTGGATTGTGTGCTTCTTGCAGAATCTGCAATACTTCTTCATTTCGAGACGGTCGGGGTCATTCTTCTTGTTCTTCATGGAATTGTAGTTTCTCTGCTTGCACTCGGAGCATCTCAAAGTGACTTTAACGCGCATAACGGCACCTCCTTAAAAATTGCCTCCCTGTATCACCCCGGCTATAAAAAATTTAGCAAGCGGCTAACTACAATCGCCGCTCCGGGGTTGAAAAATGGGCGCACTAAATGAAGCCCTTTTTTCACAGGTAGAGTCATTCTATCACATAATTGCCGTTGAGTCAACAACTTTTTTACCAAATTCATAGCGAATTGACAGAAAAATTACGTACATGAAAGGATATTTCCGGGGCATATCTTAAATGTATAGGGGAGGGGCGAAAAATGAAAAGAAACTGGAAAACGTATGCCTTATGGATCCTGATTGCCGAAGCGGTGGGAGCCTTGTCCGGCTGGCTGAGCAGACAGGGAATGATGCTTTACAGCGAGAGTGTGATACAGCCGCCGCTTTCACCGCCTATGTGGCTGTTCCCGATCGTATGGGGGATTCTGTACGCGCTGATGGGTGTTAGTGCCGCTCGCGTATGGTTGGCGCCGGAGTCTTCGGAACGCAGAAGAGGCCTGAACCTGTTCATATCTCAGCTGATCGTTAATTTTTTCTGGAGCTTGATCTTCTTTAATCTGCAGGCCTTTGGATTCGCTTTTATATGGCTGGTTCTGCTGTGGGCACTTGTGTTGTGGATGATCATTGTGTTTTATCAGGTTGACCCAATGGCGGCATGGCTGCAGGTGCCGTATCTGGTCTGGCTGGCCTTTGCAGCGTATCTGAATTTCGCGGTCTGGGCGATCAATCGGTGAATTGGTGTTTAGGGCAGTTTTCGTAGGGCACGCATTGTATGCGTGCCCTACGATGGCGTGTGTTTTCATCGCATAAACAACAATTCACCGCAAAAAAGGAAGACGGAGAAAAACCGTCTTCCTTTTTTGTAAATCATGGTATATAATTAAGAAAAAATCGGAAAGGATACGAAAGCATGAGGATTTTAGCCGTAGATTACGGTGATGCCCGAACCGGCATCGCCATGTCCGATCTTCTTTGCAGTATTGTTGGCTCTACGACGGTGATTCACAGCCGTAAGCAGGATAAGACGCTGGAGGAGATCGTACGTCTGGTGAAGGAAAACGGAGTGGGGGAGATTGTTGTCGGTTTGCCGAAAAATATGGATGGCTCCGAAGGCGCTCGCGCGGACTTGTGCCGCGAATTTGCTGACCGGCTTCGTGAAGCGACCGGATTGACGGTTGCCATGTGGGATGAGCGCCGTACCACAGTGGAAGCGCACAACATCCTGTCACAGCATAATTATCACGGAAAGAAGCGGAAGAATACCGTAGATGCGGTTGCGGCCTCTCTGATATTGGAGGGTTATTTGGGCTTCCGCGGACGATAAAACAGTTCTCGCAAGCCGGTAAATATCAGCAGGACACCGAAAAGCTTCTGAAGGTTTTCGGTGTCTATTTTTTGCCCGATCGTGGAAAAAAATGCAGCCATCATGCAGCCTGCAACCGCGGGAAGCAGAAGTTTCCTGAAGGGGACTCGCCCCTGCCGCCAGTGCAGGAATGTGGCGATCAGGGCTGATGGAAGGAAAAACATTAGATTGATGAGCTTTGCCTGATTGGGGGGCATATGCAGAACCAGCGTCAGCCACAGCACCAGCAAGCTCCCGCCGCCTGTGCCCAGACCGGTCAGGAAGCCGAGAACCAATCCAACAGCGAGAGAGAAGGGAATTGTTTCTAACATAGATACCGAATCCCTCCGTACAGAATCAGCACACCGAGAAAACGGTGGAGCCAAGCAGTGGGGATTCTGTGCCCTATAAGACCTGCCAAAAGCCCACCGGGAATACCACCCAGCAGAAATGGCCATGCTTCAGACCAGGGCAGTCCACCTTGCGCGCCGGCTATCAGGGAAACGATGCAGATCGGCAGGATGATGACGATGGAGGACGAAAAAACTTCTTCGGGATGAAGTTCGCTGTTTGATCCCAGCATGGGCACCAGAATCATTCCGCCGCCGGCACCGAACAGACCGTTGACTGCCCCGGCGGCTCCGCCTGCCAGTATAGAACGGAGCTTTTTCTTCAATGTCAAAACAAATCGCCTCCTGTAGCAGTATCTGCACAGGAGGCGATTTTATTCAAGTTATCAGTTGGAGCTCAGAACCAGATCCTTGTTAACGAACTTGGTGTTCTTTTCGGTCAGAGTGATGGCATCATTCAGCCCGGTCTGCCAGTTTTCCATGTCCTCAGTCAGCTTGTCGTTGGTGATCATGAAGTCACGGTAGTTGGTTTCACTGTCACCGGAGTAGAACATGACGTGATAACCATAGGTGGTCTCAACGATACCGTGGTCTCCGGCCTTACGATCCTCGTCGAAGCACCAGTCGTTGAACGTAGTGACCATCTGGCCGGGGTAGACATCTTCGTACAGGCCGCCGTCCTCACCGTTGCTGTCATCGGTATACTGCTTAGCCAGTGCCGCGAAAGACTCTTCGGTCTTTTCGCCAAACAGCCACTCATCATAGATCTCGTAAGCAGCATCCTTAGCCTTCTGCTTCTCAGCGTCACTGTAGGTGGTGGTGCCGGTGGTGCTGTTGGTGGTGCCGCCTTCAAAGGCAACCAGAATGTGACGGACATTCGCCAGCGCATAGGTGTTATCATTGGAGCTCTTGTACAGCACAACGTAGTAACCCTTCAGAGTTTCGACTTCCTTGCCATCCTCGTCGGTGGACTTTGTGGTGTACTTCAGAGCGGTGATGTCGCCTTCCTTACGCGCGGTATCGCGGATCCACTCCTGCATCAGAGTGCTGACCTTGCTGTACAGGACATCTTCCTGCTCGGTAGCGGTGGAGTAGGTGGGCTCCTCCTCGTCTTCCTTATCCTCGGTCTTATCCTCGGTGGTGTCTTCAGTGGTATCCTCGGTCTTATCTTCGGTGGTGTCTTCAGTGGTATCCTCGGTCTTATCTTCGGTGGTGTCTTCAGTGGTATCCTCGGTCTTATCCTCGGTGGTGTCCTCAGTGGTATCCTCAGTCTTATCCTCGGTTCCGTCGGTGGGCTGGTTCTCTTCCTTCTTGGCTTCCTCTGCCAGCCACTTCTCCAGAGCCTCGATGGCGGCGTTCAGCTTTTCAACTGTGTTGTTGTCTGCAACAGCCAGTTCCTCGGCGGCCTTCTTAACAGCTTCCTCAGCGGCCTTGACCTCGTCGTCAGAGTAGGTGATCTTGCCGTCGGAACCCTTGGTGCCGCCCATCTTGAAGTCATCAACGCTCAAATAGTGGCTGGCATAGGTGTAGGAGTTGTACTCATACATCTTGTCCTTTTCAAAATCACGCAGGGTCACATCGGTATAGCTGTCCTCCAGATCCTGAGCGTACTTGGAGTAGTAGGAGCTGGCCAAAACAGTGACTTCGTAGTACGCCTTATAGCTCTTTTCACTGGCACCGTTGCCATAGATGGCCTTCAGATAAGCGTCAGCGTTGCTGTAGCCGTAAGCGGTAGCGTACACATCCATGTTGTCGTACAGGGTGGTGACGGCTTTCTGCTCCTCCTCGGACAGCTTGTGACCGGCAGCGTTGGCTGCATCGTACAGCGCGTAAGTATTCTTAACGTTGCTGATGGCCATGGTCAGGAAGTTGTCAGCCCAGCTGGTGCCGGTGGTGGAGTCGTAGGACTGCGCACTCAGAGGCTTGGAAGTATCCAAAATGTAGCTGATCCAGCTGCTGTACTCGTTGCAGTACTCGTTGATCGCGTCAATGTAGAAATAGTTCAGTTCAACAGCGGACACCTTATGATCGCCGACGACCACAGCGGTGGTGAGGCGGGTGACCATGCCGGTGACAGGGGCCTTCAGAGCCAGACCTGCTACCAGAGCCACGCAAAGAGCCAGAACGACCCAGAAGGTGGCGGTGTAGATCTTAAGTTTCTTCGCTTCTTTTGCTGCTGCCTGCTGCTTCTGGGTCATAGCAGCAGCGTTCTGCTCCTTGCGGAGCTTCTTCTTGCTGGATGCACTCATGGTAATCAATTCCTCTCATTTATATGCTATTGGTAAGTTACGCCAATGAGTTTGACGCATAGACCCTAGCATTATAACCGATTTGTGTTCATGTTTCAAGTGGCATTCTTGATGAATTCACAAAAAATCAAAAAAATTTACAAATAGATTTTATGCAGCCTGAAAGAAACATGGGGAGCCGAAGCTCCCCATGTCCTTAACCCGCTTTGGCCGTGTGCATCCGATGTGACCTGCACGAAACGGCAGGTGGGATGCCGCTCCTGTCCTTAACTGCTTCCAACGTCCACCTATCGTCATAGCGTAGGCGGGAGGCCTGCAAACCGGGCAGGAAGTCTAACTTCCCAATTATAAAATGTGGGTCCAAAAGGACACAACACGCACCAAGCAGGAAAACCTTATTCCTCTTCTTCGCCTTCCTCGGCGTAAAGCTCATCCATGATCAGATCATACACGGCTTCCAGTTCGCTTTCGTCCTCAATGGCGCAGAGAATGGGCTCGCCGTCCTCTTCCACAGACTTAAGAATGCTGACCTGCAGATCCTGCGCTTCGTCGCTTCCCGCGGGAATGACAGCCAGATACGTAAAGCCGTTATATTCGAGACTGGACAGTACCTCCAGCTCATACTCCGTTCCGTCCTCGTCGACGATGGTCATAAAATCGGAACCGTACTCGTTTTCCATGGTGGGCTTCCTCCTGATGATCTGTTCGGAATTTACACCTGTATTGTAGCATCATTCCATGGCGGAATCAAGAGGGAAAATGGCACTTACGAAAGGTATGCTTCAGCAAGCCGGTTCAGATCCTCCATGGACTCGATGGGAATACCGGCCTCCAGCTGCTTGCGGGCTTCCTTAGGCAGCATGGAAACGCTGTAAGGGAATACTCGTATGGGTTCGGGGTCATCGCCGCTCCACAGGGCGATTTTTCCGTCGTGGATGCCCAGCAGGTAAACCGACAGAAACGCGGCGCACAGCAGCTGTGATAAATATTTCTTTTTCATATTCATACGCTCCTCTCGGCAATAGTATATCCGCCAATGACCGCCGCATACCGAAATTTTCAAATGTGAATGGTATATTTTCAGCAGGAGATCAGAATTATATATTATAATGTATGGCAATAAAGCGGATTTCTTGAATTGTTTACATTTTGGGGCTTTCGCTTTTGGCTTCGGTATGTTATAATGTTACGACTAGTGCTGTACACTAAGGAAAAAACGTTACCATTTCGGCCCGATGTCTGGCTGCTGTTATGGAGGTATAACAAAATGTCTGAGAAAAAAAAGAAACGAATGAAGAAGGAGCCCCGCCAGTTCTGGAAGCCGCATTGGCTGCCCAATGCACTCTATAAGCTGTGGCTGGCAATCTTTGCGGCGTTCAAGATCGCTATGGGCGCGTTAGCTACGGTTCTGATGATCGTTGTGGTTTGCGCGTTTGTATTTATCGGTATCTTGGGTGACTATCTGCAGGAGGATATTCTGCCTGATTCTGAGATGGTCAAGGAAAACTATGATATGGACGAAACGTCCTTTATTCACTATGTGGATTCGAACGGCAACATTCAGGAGCTTCAGGAGATCTACGCCCAGACAACGGATCGTGACTGGGCTACCTATGAGGAGATCCCTGAGGATCTGGTTCATGCCGCGGTTGCAATTGAGGATAAGCGTTTCTACGAACATCAGGGCGTTGACTGGATCACCACTGTGAAAGCATGTGCCGGCATGTTCTTTGGCTCCGGAGATGCCGGCGGTTCAACAATCACGCAGCAGCTGGTCAAAAATATGACCGGCGATAACTCCGTCACTGTCCGCCGTAAGGTCGTTGAGATCTTCAAGGCACAGGACTTTGAACGCCGTTATGATAAAGAGACCATCATGGAATGGTATCTGAACTTGATTTACTTTGGTGACCGAAAGAATGGCGTCAAGAGTGCAGCGGCTCATTATTTCGGCAAAGAGCTGTGTAATTTGACCACCGCCGAGTGCGCTTCGCTGATCAGTATTACGAATAACCCATCTATTTTCTCGCCCTACACGGATACCTTCGAATATAAGGGAGAGGTGCTCAGCGGCGTTGAGCGCAACAATATTCGTAAGGAAAACACCTTGTGGATGATGCGCAATGAAGGGTATCTGACCGAGGAAGAGTACCAGGCCGCGCTGGCGCAGGAGATCGAATTCAAGAGCGGAATTGCGGCAGAGGATCGGATGGCTTACTGTGAAAACGAGGAATGTGGATATGCTGGCACTGTGGGAACGTTGGTCGTAAAGGATGAAGTCTATTACTGCCCTCAGTGTGATGCGGAGGTTTCCGTTACGGATTACGCTTCCACAGAGGTCTATTCCTGGTTTGTCGATACCGTTTTGGAGGATGTTGCCGGTGAACTGGCTGCCAAGGACGGTCTGGTATGGGCTGATTTAGGAAAAACGCAGCGCGAATTTTACCTCCAGCTCATCCAGCGGGGCGGTTATCACATCTATACTACGCTGGACATGGAGGTTCAGAACCAGGTTGACAAGATCTATACGGATCTAACCCAAATTCCTGACACACGCGGCGGCCAGCAGCTTCAGTCCGGTATCATCGTGATTGATAACCGCACCGGCGACATCGTGGCTATGGCCGGCGGCGTTGGTGAAAAGGTGGTTTTCGACGGATTTAATATGGCGACCGATGCCAAGCGGCAGATCGGTTCGTCCATCAAGCCGCTGTCTGTTTACGCGCCTGCTTTTGAATTGGGTGTGATCAGCCCGGCTACCGTGATAAAGGATATGCCTCTGCGTTATACGGAGGATGAGAATGGCTCGATTACGGCCTATCCCAGAAACGCGGAGCGGTACTATTCCTATTCCAGAACGGTTTTGGGCGGCCTGATGGATTCCGTTAACGCGGTGGCGGTCAACACGCTGGATCTGATCGGTACCCGTTACAGCTATAATTTCGCTAAGAACCTGTTCCGTATCTCCGGCTTGATCGAGTCCGGAAAAAACGGTACGACGGATATCGACTATTCCCCTCTGGGACTGGGCGGCTTGACCCAGGGCGCGACCGTCCGGGATATGGCCAGTGCCTATGCGACCTTTGCAAACCATGGCGTGTACCGGGAAGGCCGGACGTATACCAAGGTGTATGATTCCCAGGGAAACCTTGTCATTGACAACACGCAGGATTCGGAGCAGATTCTGAGTCAGAAGACCGTGGACTATGTGAACTACTGCTTGGATAAAGCGGTGGATTCCGGTACCGGTACACTGGCGGATCTGAAGAATATCGGCATTGATGTCTGCGGTAAGACCGGTACCACCAACAGCCGTATGGATCGCTATTTCTGCGGTTACACCGGTTATTATACCGCTGCTGTCTGGTGCGGCTTTGAAACGCCTGCTGAGATCGTGCTGGTGGGTCAAACGGGACACCCCGGTGCCCGCCTGTGGAAAAAGGTCATGGAGCCGCTGCACGAGGGCAAGGAGAATATCCCCCTTTACAATGAGGAAAATATGGTTAAGGTTACAGTCTGCCTCGATTCCGGCAAGCTGGCAACAGATGCCTGCCTGAACGATATCCGCGGCGTTAGCCGGACGGAGGAAGTGCTGGTATACGAGGAGGACATTCCTGAAGAGTATTGCGATCACCACATCAGTCTGGATTACTGCACGGAAGGCGGAGCTGTAGCGAATGAATACTGCCGGAAGTTTGCAGAGGTCGGTATGCTCAAGCTTGAAGAGCGTGCGCTGGTGAAGATGACCCAGTCGATGATCGATGAACTGGAAAAGGCCGAGGACTTTAATCTTCAGAGTATTTATTTGAAAGATAATTATATCTATCAAGTGGACGACTCTGGCAATCCCGTCCCCTTCCACGGTATCCATGGCGACATCAATGCGGATGGAACAGACTCCTGCGTGACCTGTAAGATTCATACGCGGGAAAGCTGGGAACAGTACAAGGCAGAGAACCCCTGGATCGACAATCCCAATGTCACGGAACCTTCCGATCCGGACAATGGCAACACCGGCGGTACGGGTGATACCGGTAATAATGGCAGCACCGAGGAGCCGGAGGATAACTGGTGGGAGAATCTTTGGCCCTTTTAATATTGAAGGAGAGAGAAAATGATCTGGATTTCCGATGAGTGGAAGGACTATGAAGTCCTTGACACCACCGATGGAGAACGCCTTGAGCGTTGGGGTAAGTACCTTCTGGTGCGTCCCGACCCACAGGTGATCTGGAATACCCCCCGGATCGACCCGGGTTGGAAAAAATACGATGCTCGTTACGTTCGCTCCAATACCGGCGGCGGACGGTGGACGGAGCATAACCTGCCGGATCGCTGGCAGATACGCTATAGGGATTATCTGACGTTCAACGTCAAACCCATGAATTTTAAACACACCGGTGTATTCCCGGAACAGGCTGCCAACTGGGATTTTATCCGAAATACCGTGGCGGAAGCTGCGGCGAAACGTCCGGTTCGTGTGCTGAACCTGTTCGCCTATTCCGGCGGTGCTACGCTGGCTGCCGCCGCGGGCGGGGCAGAGGTATACCATGTGGATGCCAGCAAGGGCATGGTCGCTTGGGCAAAGGAGAATGCCCAGGCCTCCGGGCTGGCAGACCGCCCGATCCACTGGATCGTGGATGACTGCGGCAAGTTCATCCAGAGGGAGATCCGGCGGGGCCGCCGTTATGACGGCATCATCATGGATCCTCCCAGCTATGGACGAGGGCCCAGCGGTGAGATCTGGAAGATGGAGACCAGCTTCTATCCGTTTCTGCTGGAAACGGCGAAGCTGCTCACGGATAATCCGCTGTTTGTCATCATTAATTCCTACACCACCGGCCTGGCTCCCGCCGCAGTGGGCTACGCTTCGGATGTGGTGTTTGGCAGCATGCACGGGGGCAAGACGGCTGTGGGCGAGCTGGGACTGCCGGTGAAGTCCACCGGCATCATGCTGCCCTGCGGTTCTACCGGCAGATGGACCCCTTGATTGGAGTGAGAGATTTTGGCTACTGCGATTTCTGTCGAACATTTGAAATACGAGTATCCGGGCGTGGATGACACGCCCGGGGTTCGTGTGTTTGAGGACCTGAATCTGACTGTGGAGGAAGGCACCTTTGTTGCAGTTTTGGGCAGCAATGGCTGCGGAAAGTCTACTTTGGCGAAACACTTCAACTCTATTTTGCTTCCCTGCGGGGGTAAGGTGTATGCCTGCGGTTTGGATACTGCCGATGAAGATCTGCTGATTCGCATCCGGCGGACGGTGGGGATGGTGTTCCAAAACCCGGATAACCAGATCGTTGCCAATGTGGTGGAGGAGGATGTGGCTTTTGGCCCGGAAAATCTGGGCGTTGCCAGTCCTGAGATCCGCAGAAGAGTCGATCAGGCGCTGAAGCAGGTGGGGATGTACGAGTTCCGGACACACGCGCCCCATCTTCTGTCCGGCGGACAGAAGCAGCGCATCGCCATTGCCGGCGTGATTGCCATGGAACCGAAATGTATTATCCTGGATGAGCCAACGGCTATGCTGGATCCCAAAGGCCGCCGGGAGGTCATGGATACGGTTCTTCGGCTCAACCGCGAGAAGAATATCACCGTTGTTCTGATTACGCATCACATGGATGAGGCGGCGAAGGCACAGCGCGTGGTGGTGCTGCATAAGGGCAGCGTTGCGGCAGATGGCACCCCTAGGCAGGTATTTGCCCAGGTGGAGCTGCTTCATGGGCTGGGGCTTGCCGCGCCCGATACAACGGAACTGTGCTACGAGCTGAACCGGAACGGTTTTTCACTGCCCTTGGATGCCCTGGATACAGAAGAATGCGCGCAGGCACTTTACAATGAGGTAAAGGCCTGACGTGCCGGGAGGAAACGACATTGGCACCTATTTTACAGATTCAAAATCTTTCCCATCTCTACAGCGCGGGAACACCCTTTGAGCACAAGGCTCTGGACGAGGTGTCCTTCAGCGTGGAGCGGGGGGAGTTTATCGGCATCATCGGTCATACCGGCTCCGGTAAGTCCACATTGATGCAGCATATGAACGGCCTTTTAAAGCCTACCTCCGGCTCTGTTTTGCTGGACGGCGTTGATATCTGGACAGACAAAAAAACGACTCGTCAGGCGCGCTTCCGTGTGGGTCTGGTGTTCCAGTATCCGGAGTATCAGCTTTTTGAGGAAACGGTGTATAAGGATATTGCCTTTGGTCCCAAGAACATGGGCTTGAAGGCAGATGAAGTGGATCGCCGCGTCCGGGAGGCCGCAAGCTTTGTAGGACTGACGGAGGCACAGCTGAACGTGTCTCCTTTTGACCTGTCCGGCGGACAGAAACGCCGGGTGGCGATTGCCGGTGTGATTGCCATGGAACCGGAAGTCCTGATTCTGGATGAACCCACTGCGGGACTTGATCCCGCGGGCAGGGAAGGGATACTGGAGAATATCCAATCTTACCGCAAAGCGAAGAATGCGACCATTATGATGGTCAGTCACTCTATGAGTGATGTTGCACGGTTGACGGAGCGTTTGCTTGTGATGAACGGTTCCCGCCTTGCTATGGACGGTACGCCTGATGAGGTGTTCCGGCATGCGCAGGAGCTGGTGGAAATGGGGCTTGACATTCCGGAAGTGACTCGTGTGTTCCTGCGGCTGAAAGAAATGGGGCTTCCTGTTGAGCCGGTGTACTCCGTTGAGCAGGCCGTAACGGTACTGAAAAAACTGAAGGAGGGCAGCGCTCATGCTTAAAGACATTACCCTCGGTCAGTATTTCCCGGGAAATTCTGCTATACACCGTCTGGATCCCCGCACCAAGCTGATCATGCTGATCGTGTATATCGTCGCGCTGTTCGTGGCGGTTAGCTGGGTCAGCTACGCCGTGATGCTGGTATTCCTGATCGGTTGTATCGCGATTTCCAAAATTCCACCCAAGAGCATCGTTCGCGGCATGAAGCCCATGGTGATGATCCTCGCCTTTACTGCCATTTTAAACCTGTTAATGACCCAGGGTGAGACGGTTTTGGTGCGCTTCTGGATCATTACGATCACGCTTGAGGGTGTCATCCGGGCGGTTCAAATGATGGTGAGAATCCTGATGCTGATCACCGGTACCTTCCTGCTGACCTATACCACATCACCCATTGCCCTGACGGATGGACTGGAGAGCCTGCTTTCTCCTCTGAAAAAGCTGCGTCTGCCTGTTCATGAGCTGGCGATGATGATGTGCATTGCGCTGCGCTTTATCCCCACCTTGATTGAGGAAACGGACAAGATCATGTCCGCACAGAAGGCCAGAGGCGCGGATTTTGAGACGGGCAGCCTGATGCAGCGGGTCAAGGCACTGGTGCCGATCCTGATTCCCCTGTTTATCAGCGCGTTCCGTCGAGCCGACGAGCTGGCGACTGCCATGGAGTGCCGCTGCTACCACGGCGGCGAGGGGCGGACGAAGATGAAGCTGCTGCGTTACTCACGCCTGGATTTTGAGGCCTTCGGTGTGGGCGTGGCTTTGCTGGCAGGTGTCATTACGCTGGCATCCTTCGGTCTGTGAGGTGTGCTATGCGCAATATTGCTCTGTGTTTGACCTATCTCGGCACGGCCTACCACGGCTGGCAGATGCAGAAAAATCTTCCCACCGTTCAGGAGACGATGGAGAAGGCTGCTGCCATGGTGGTGGGACATCCGGTGCATATGACTGGCTGCGGCCGTACAGATGCCGGCGTTCACGCAAAGTGTTATGTGGCAAATTTTCGCACCAGTTCCACGATCCCGGTGGATCGTTTGCCCTATGCTCTGAATACCCACCTTCCGGTTGACATCGTGGTGACCAAGGCTTTTGAAGTCCATGACGGTTTCAATGCCATAGGCTCCTGCGCACGGAAGGAGTATACTTACACCATTTATAACTCCCGCGTCCGGGATCCCTTCTATGTCAACCGGGCGTGGTTTTATCCCAAGCATTTAGATGAAACCATTATGCAGGAAGCTGCCAGACAGTTTGTTGGCACCCACGATTTCGCGGCAGTTAGAAGTGTGGGCACCGATGTTAAATCCACGGTGCGTACCGTATACTATTATCATGTAGAGCGGGAGGGGAACCTGATCCGTCTAAAGGTTTGTGCGAACGGATTTTTGTACAACATGGCTCGTGCCATGGCAGGTACTGTGGTTTATGCCGCCGAAGGGAAAATCAGACCGGATGAGATCGGTGCGATCTTAGATTCCGGAAACCGCACTGCCGCAGGGCCTACTGTTCCGCCGGGTGGCCTGTATATGACCCATTTGTGGTACGATGACGGAGTAGAAAGCTTTGAATGCACCCCTGTTCTTTAATGTTCATAATTTATTTTTCCTTTTCGGCGGAGTTTGTGTTATACTACGCCGAAAAGGAAACTTTCCTGTAAAGGAGTGATTAGTTTGCAGCCTAAAATGTGCACCAAATGTAAGAAAAATGTTGCCGTTGTGTTCATCACCAAGATGGAGAACGGTGTGACTTTAAATGAAGGCTACTGCCTGAAATGTGCCCGGAGTCTGGGGATTCCGCAGATCGATCAGGCGGTGAAGCAGATGGGAATGTCCGAGGAGGATCTGGATCTGCTTACGGACGAGATGAGCAGCATGTTCGGCCAGCGTGACGATGAAGAAAGTGATGACGATGAAGCCGAAAGCCAGACCGCGACCTTCCCGCTTTTAAACCAACTCTTCGGCGGCGGTTCCAATCTGCCCATCAAGCAGCCGGAGCGTCCTTCCAAGAAGGAGCCGGAAGGGGAGGAGTCCAAGAAAAAGAAGACAAAAAAGCATAAGTTTCTGGACAGCTATTGCATGAACCTGACAGGCCGGGCTCGTGAGGGAAAGCTGGATAAGGTCATCGGGCGGGATGTGGAGACAGAGCGTGTCATCCAGATCCTGAACCGCCGCCAGAAGAATAACCCCTGCCTGATCGGTGAGCCCGGTGTCGGTAAGACTGCAATTGCAGAGGGTCTTGCCCAGCGGATCGTTGCAGGAGATGTGCCCTACAAGCTGCGGGATAAGGAAGTGTTCTTGCTGGATCTGACCGCACTGGTGGCGGGCACCCAGTTCCGCGGCCAGTTTGAAAGCCGTATGAAGAGCCTGATTGGCGAGATCAAGGAATGTGGAAATATTATTTTGGTCATTGACGAGGTTCACAATTTGGTGGGCGCGGGTGACGCGGAAGGGTCTATGAACGCAGCCAATATCCTCAAGCCTGCGCTGTCCCGCGGTGAGATTCAGGTTATCGGTGCCACTACCTTCAATGAGTACCGCAAGCATATCGAAAAGGATGCGGCGCTGGAGCGCCGGTTCCAGCCGGTAAGCGTGGCAGAACCCACCATTGAGGAAGCGAGCCAGATCATGCAGGGGATCGCCAAGGCCTATTCCGAGTTCCACGGAGTTGCGATTTCTCCGGAGATCGCACGTCAGTGTGTCATTCTTTCTGAGCGGTATATCACCGATCGGTTCCTGCCGGATAAGGCTATCGACCTGCTGGACGAAGCCTGCTCTGATGTGAATCTGCGCTGTAAAGAGATCAGTCAGCTCGCGGAGCTGAAAAAGGAACGGGATGACTACGAGCTGGAGCTGAAAATGCTCACAGATGATACGGAAAATGAGCATTACGAGCGCCTTGCAACCATCCGCAGCAAGCTGCTGAGAATTGCCGCGGAGATCGAGCGGCTGGAGGCACTGCCCAAGCCCCAGGTGACCATGGAGAACCTGGCCAGAATTATTGAGCTGTGGACTAAAATTCCTGCCTCGAAGATCAAGGCGCAGGAATACGAGCAGATCAAAGGCCTTTCTGACCGGCTGAAAATGCACATTGTGGGTCAGAATGAGGCGGTGAACGCTGTCGCTAAGGCGATTCGCCGCAGCCGCGTGGGCCTTTCTGCCAAGAAACGGCCTGTATCCTTCATCTTTGTCGGCCCCACCGGCGTGGGCAAGACGGAACTGGTCAAACAGCTGGCCGATGATCTGTTCGACAGCGTGGACGCATTGATCCGTTTGGATATGTCTGAATACATGGAAAAGCACACAGTATCCAAGCTCATCGGTTCGCCTCCCGGCTATGTGGGTTATGACGAAGCCGGTCAGCTGACAGAGAAGATTCGCCGCAAGCCTTACTCCGTGGTGCTGTTCGACGAGATCGAGAAGGCGCACCCGGATGTGTTGAACATTCTTCTTCAAGTTTTGGATGACGGCAGAATCACCGATGCCCAGGGCAGGGTGGTCAACTTCGAGAATACCATTATCGTTATGACCTCCAATGCCGGTTCTGAGGGGCGGGTGTCCAGCCTTGGTTTTGGACGTACCCAACAGGATCAGGTGAAGGATAAGACCATGGGCGCGCTGCGGGAGTTCCTGCGTCCGGAGTTTATCAACCGGGTCGATGAGATCATCACCTTCAACCATTTGACCAAGGAGAATTTCCTGGGCATCGCGGATATCATGCTGGCGGAGCTGAAGGGCAGCCTTGCAGACCGTGGCCTGACCATCGGATGGGAAGATGACCTGCGGCAGTTCCTGGTGGAAAAGGCCTATTCCGTTACCTACGGTGCCCGGAACCTGCGCCGAACCATCCAGCAGGAGCTGGAGGATCCTATTTCTGAAGCGATCATCGACAGCTTCGAAAAACCCATCAGCAACATCACTGTCCGTATTGTCGACGGTGCGGTAAAGCTGGAAGTCGAATAAATTTGAACAGGACTGCGCCGTATGGCGCAGTCCTGTTATTTGGTGGGGGTATTATGGTGGAGCCACTGCACGGACTGTTTCAGTCCGGCGACCGTCTTGGTTTCCAGCACGATTCGGCACTGCTGCTGTTCTGCAAGGGCAAGGTACTGCGAAAGCACAATATCGCCTTCGCCAAGAGGAAGGTGGTTCCTCTTTCCTCTGGCATCGTGGATGTGCATATGGCACAGCCGATCTCTGTACTGCAGAATGAACGGCTCATCCGCGCCGCCAATGCCGTGGTCATGACCAATGTCAAAGGTCAGACCGAACACAGGACTATCCAGCAGCAGTTTAACGGCCTCCTTCTGAAACGGCAGGAACCCATCGCAGTTTTCAACGCACAGCCGAATTGGAGCACTGCCAACGGCTCTTTCACACGCGTCGCGGAAGGTGCGGATGCTGGTTAAATACCGGCTCCTGTATTCCTCAAACAGATAGACCTTTCTATCTGGCAGTGTGAAATAAACACCCTTCGGCAGATGCATATTCAGCACCGGAATGTGGAGCTGCTGTGCGAACCGGATGGTTTCTGTTACGGTGCGAAGATAGCCCTGAGCAATATGGGGGTTAAAATCGCTGACATTCAAATTTTCGTCCAGATGGATGGTGTAGTAGATCCCATATTGCTCGGCGATCCTTTGAAAGCGGACAGGATCCATAGCATCGGTCTGGAACTGCGGCAGATTCATATTCAGCTCAATGAAATCAAGCCCCAGTGAGCGGCAAAGCATGGCGCCGTCCTCAAGCGTGGGGGTTTCGATGAGGGTAGGTATTCCCTTATGTATCATGTTTCGCTGACCTCTGTAAATGTCCATGTGTTCCCCAGCACGTTAGCCACTCGGCTGCCGCAGTAGGGGCATGCTGTAACGCCATAGCCCAGGGCACCGCCGCAATTCGGGCAGTTAGCAGCCACGCTGTCGCTGGCTGAGGACAATAGATGTGTGTAATGCAGATCATAACGTTTTTGGACGGTTTTACTATTCTCACGGTGGCAAGCCGCTGCCTGAAAAACGATTGTTCGCTGAGAGGCTGCGCGTAAATATCGTGCGATGACCACATTGTGAATTTTGAAGCCTTGTTGGTGACCAAACTGTTCCCGCAGTTTGTCCCGGACGTAGGTTTTCGCAAGCGTTACATCAAAATCCGGGAAATCCTTTAATATTTGTGGCAGCAGCAGGCTGTCGCAGCCGTTAAGGGATCGGGGGGTATCCAGATGGCTGGTGTCGATCTCCTTCAGCGTCCCCAGAAGGTCTGTGGTTCCAAAGACTCGTCTGGAAAAACCGCGAATGCGTTTGCATATGTACAGCGCTACCCCGGCGATCGCCAGTCCTACTGCCAAAAAGCTTCCAAGAAACATCCAAAATCCCATGTGCATCCATCCTTTCCTGCACTATCATACATCCATCAGGCGAAAAGTGCAATTCTTTTTTGATTAGGAAGTGCCGGGAGTGGTTCCTCCCGGCATGCTGTTACTTTTCCATCTTCTGACTGATCTTGTCGCCCACCATCATGGCTGCGTCCTCAACCTTATCGGCAGCTTTGTCCGCCAATTTTCTGGCGGGGTTGTTTTTTGGCATCATCAGAATCGCTACCGCACCTGCCGCGGCACCGAGACCCATTGTGACGGCCCATCCTTTTACACTCATTTTTCTCCCTCCCTTCGACATTAGTATGCCCGAAAGCACCTTTTTCACCGCTGGAAAATGGTTTTTGAGGTTTCCGGTAGGAAGAATTTGTGGTATAGTAATAAAAAACAGATCATGGAGGTGCTGGTTATGTCCATTGATGTATTGCAGGAAAAGATTCGAAAGCTGAAAAATCCGCTAATTGTGGAGTTTTCCGTTTTGCCTGAGCAGATTCCACCCCATATCCGGGAAGGAGTGGACGCGGTGGCGGCGGATGCCCGCTTCTGCCGGGAATTGATGGAGGGGCTTAAAGGAACAGTGGGCGCGGTGCGTTATTCCTTCAGTCAGCTTGCGCTGATGGGGACGGACGGCTTAGCGATGCTGTCCGAACTGCTCAATACGGCTCGGAAATTGGGGTACTATGTCATTTTGGATGCGGCAGAGGTGCTGACGCCCTGGGGCGCGGAGCGTGCCGCGGAAGCCTTTTTCGCAGAGACATCTCAGTATCCATGCGACGGATTGATCGTTTCGCCCTACATCGGCTCCGATGCCATCAAACCATTTATTCCTTACTGCAAGGACGCAGGGAAGGATCTTTTCCTCGCTGTGCGCACACCCAACAAGTCTGCTGCGGAGCTCCAGGATCTTCTGACCGGCGCACGGCATGTTTATACGGCAGCAGCGGATCTGGTCAGCCGTTATGGAGATCCCATTGTAGGGAAATGTGGTTACTCCCGAGTGGGCGCTTTGACTGCTTCCGGGGTACCTGCCGTGCTGACAGAGCTGAGAGGGAAGTATAAGCGTATGTTCCAACTGGTTGACGGATTGGATTATCCCAGCGGCAATCTGAAAAACTGCTGCGCGGCATTTGACCGTATGGGGCATGGTGCTGCGATTAGTGCCGGTCCTGCGATTACCGCGGCGTGGTACACTGCGGAGACAGACGGTACCGACTATGTGCAGCAGGCTGTACAGGCCGCGGAACGGATGCGAAAAACCTTCAGCCGGTATCTGACTATCGTTTGATGTATGTACCCCGGTATCAATACCGGGGCAGTCTGCGGCGGCGTGCACCGTCAGCGTTGTCGGTGGAATCGGTGCTGTGCGTTCCGTCCGTGCCATCTGTGCCGTCAATGATACCAGGCAGGGTCATGTCGTCCATGGGATCGGTCATGGCTGTGCTGGGGTGCGTTGCGTGGGTAGTAGGAGTTGTGGTCTCCACGGTTGGGGTGGTCATGGCGTGATTGGTCTCTACAGGACTGGTAGTCTCGTGGGTAGAGGGTCTGCGGCAGGCAGTCAGCGCCGTGGCTGTCAAAACAAAGACAAGTGCGATAATGCTGAGCTTTTTCATGTTTTTCCTCCTTATGATCAAGAATTCAATGCTATTATCTCCGGGAAAACGACAATTACGCTGGTAATTTACAACTAAAACGGAAGTTAGCGAATGCTAACCAAAAAGTTCGGAAAATACTGTTTTTATCGTTGCATTTTTTAATTTTTATATGTATAATGTACAATGTAAATAAAAAATAAAGGAGAGTTCTTTACGATGAAGAAGCTCGCTGTTAAGAAAAACACGGAATGTATGGCCTGCCTGCAGTGCGTCGAAGCCTGCTCTACGGCGTTTTACAAGGAATTTGACGAGGACTTAAGCTGCATTAAGATTGTTGCCAAGGGTGCTGGTGCCAAGCCGATGACCTGCATCCAGTGCGGCAAGTGCATGAAGGCCTGTGAGCACGGTGCCATCAGCCAGAACCCCAAGACCGGCGTTTACATGATCAACAAGAAGCTGTGCGTCAGCTGCGGTGCCTGTGTGGCGGCCTGCCCCATGAAGGTCATGGTTCTGAAGCCCGAAAATCCTGCTTCCAAGTGCATCGCCTGCGGTATCTGCGTCAAGGCCTGCCCCATGGAGATCCTGGAGATCGTGGAAAAGTAAGTGGATACATAGATGGGCAGCCCTTGGCTGCCCATTCTCTGTTTATGGGGAATACATTTTGAAACGAATTTGATAGGATATTTCTATCAAATTCAGAGGTGATCCAATGGATATGCAAAAAATCGGCTCCTTTTTAAGCCAGCTTCGCCGGGAGCAAGGGCTGACACAGGAACAGCTTGTAGAAAAGCTAGGCGTAACCAACAAAACGGTATCCCGCTGGGAGACCGGTACGTACCTGCCACCGGTGGAGATGCTGCAGCTACTCAGTGAGATGTACGGCATCACCATCAACGAAATCTTGAGCGGTGACCGGCTGGGGGAGAAGGAATACCGGGAGAAAGCGGAGGAGAATATCAAAACGGCCCTGAGCAAAAGTACCTTCACCCTGAAGGAAAAAATCGGGTATTTCAGGAAAAAATGGATCCGGGAGCATTTGTTTGAGATGATCGCAGAAGCAATCGTCATTCTGATACTCTTTGTGATCGGCGTGTGGTTGGATGAATTGCTGTTTGTTACAGCGGTCGAGCTTGTTGCGCTGTGGCGGATCACACATTACAGAAATCAAAGACAGATCTATATCGAAGACCACGCCTTTGATGGCTCCGGAAGCCAATGAAATTTTTCATAGGGCATGCATTGTATGTGTGCTCTGCAAAAATTACGATATACAACAATTGACCGTCTGATCAGTACGCTTCGGCAGCAGGGATGACCCTGCTGCTTTTTTAAATTTTCAATATTGTAACAATTGCATAATTCTTTCGAGTATGATATAGTATATTCGATATGATATGCCCGGAGGCGTTTATGACTGATATGACTGATTTTCAGCAAAAGATGACAGAACTGCTTTCTGAAATTGAACTGCGGTTTGACGAGCCGATGGCCAGACACACTTCCTTCCGCATCGGCGGCCCAGTGGAGGTGATGGCGTTCCCGAAAAATGCGGGGGAATTGTCGAAAATTCTGAAAACGTCCGCTTTATTGGACTGCAAGCCTGTTATCCTTGGAGCGGGAACCAACGTTCTGGCTCCCGATGAGGGGATGAAAGGACTTGTCATCTGCCTGAAGGACTGTCTGGATGGCATGGAGCAGGTAGACGATACCACCATCCGGGTGGCATCCGGTGTGACCATGACCCGGGCGGCGGTGTTTGCGGCAAATCTGGGGCTTTCCGGTCTGGAATTTGCCCACGGCATCCCCGGTACGGTGGGCGGCGGCGTGTATATGAACGCCGGTGCTTATGGCGGCGAGATCTGTCAGGTCTGCAAACGTGTGGAAGTGATGGACTGTCAGGGAAAAATCCGCACCTTTTCCAATGAAGAAATGAGATTTTCCTACCGACACAGCGTGCTGGAGGAGCAGGAAGGCATCGTGATCTCAGCAGACTTTGTTCTGGAAAAGAAGCCAACCGAGGAAATTCGGGAGAAGATGAAGGAGCTGATGGGCAGGCGCTCCGCTTCACAGCCTCTGGATAAGCCCTCTGCCGGTTCTGCGTTTAAGCGCCCAGTGGGCGGCTATGCCGCGGCGCTGATCGATCAGGCTGGATTGAAGGGATTTCAGGTTGGCGGCGCAGCCATTTCTACTAAGCATGCGGGCTTTGCCGTTAATCTGGGCGGTGCAACAGCTGCGGATGTGAAGGAGCTTCTGCGGCAGGTGTCTGATCTGGTATACGAAAACTCTGGTATCCGTCTGGAACCTGAGGTTAGAATTTGGTAAATCAGAAAATTTGATTTTTTGAAGGGAGGGTTCGTTGTGGCGATTTCTTTTTCCGCTAGTGCCAAGGCCGAAGTATGCCGGTCCATCCCGCAGAAAAAGTGCTGTGCATTGGCAGAATGCTTTGGTATTCTGCTGTTCTGCAACAGTTTTACAACCGATGGCATCCGTATCATTACGGAGAGCCGTGAATTCGCTCAGAGCCTTCCTAAATTGTTCAAAAAAGCCTTTGAAGTGGATTTTGACAGTTATCCCAGTCTGGAAGCTCCGGGAAAGCTGGTGTTTCAGATTCAGGAGCCTGAAAAGATTAGAACCATCATGGCTTCCTTCGGCTTCGATCAAAACACACTTTCACTGCATGTGAATCTTCCTGTTGTGGAAGAAGACTGCTGCAAGACTGCGTTCCTGCGGGGGGCATTTCTTGCTGGCGGCTCCGTGACGGATCCGAGCAAAGGCTATCATATGGAGATCACCACTACCCACCAAAGTGTAGCGCGGGAGACCTACACGCTGATGGAGGAAGTCTTGGGGGTTTATCCCAAAACAGCGGCTCGGGGCGGGGGACAGGTGCTGTACTTTAAGCAGAGCGACATGATTTGTGACTGTTTGACCTATTTGGGGGCACCGGTTGCTGCCATGGGCATCATGGAAGCAAAACTTGAAAAAGAATTGAACAATAAGGTCAATCGCCGCTGCAACTGCGACGATGCCAATACATCCAAAGTTGTTGAAGCGGCTCAAGAGCAGCTTGCGGCTATTCGGCTCCTGTATGAAATGGGGGTACTGGAACATTTGCCGCAGAAATTGCAGGCTGCGGCTAAGGCTCGTCAAGAAAACCCTGAAAGCTCTCTGATGGAACTGGCGGCTATGATGGATCCTCCAATTTCCAAGCCAGCCATGAACAGCCGCATGAAAAAACTGTTACAAATCGCCAAGGAGGCAGTGGTATGAGTTTTGCCCATTTACATGTACATACAGAATACAGCCTTCTTGACGGTGCTTGCCGTATCAGCGGCATTATGGATCGGGTGAAAGAGCTGGGGCAGACTGCCGTTGCCATCACCGATCACGGTGTCATGTATGGCTGCATCGACTTTTACAAGGCTGCCAAGGCGGCGGGGGTCAAGCCCATCATCGGCTGCGAGGTCTACGTTGCCCGCCGACGGATGGAGGATCGCGTCCATGGTATCGATAATGACCCTTACCATCTGGTTCTGCTATGCGAGAACCGTAAGGGCTACGAGAACCTGTGCCGGATGGTGTCCGAGGCTTTTATCAATGGGTTTTACGGAAAGCCCAGAGTGGATCTGGAGCTTCTGGAAAAACACCATGAGGGTCTGATCGCACTGTCTGCTTGCCTAGCCGGTGCCATTCCGCAGTATCTGATGGATGAGGACTATGCATCCGCCAAGGAATATGCCCTGAAGCTGTCGAACATCTTTGGTGAGGGGAACTTCTATCTGGAGCTGCAGGATCACGGCATTGAGGAGCAGCGGCCTGTTAATCAGGGCGTGATGCGCCTGGCCAGAGAGACTGGTCTGCCTCTGGTGGTGACCAATGATGCCCACTACCTTCGTAAAGAGGATGCCCGGATGCAGGATGTTTTGCTGTGCATCCAGACCGGCAAGACAGTGGACGACGAGAACCGCATGAAATTCCAGACAGAGGAATTTTACCTCAAGAGCGAGGAGGAGCTGCGTCAGCTTTTCCCCAATTGCGAGGAAGCCTTTGAAAATACGGCCAAAATTGCTGACCGCTGCAATCTGGAATTTACCTTCCATGAATATCATCTTCCCTCTTTCCCGGTACCGGAGGGATACTCCAATGAGGAATACTTCCGCAAGCTGTGCTATGACGGTTTCAAGGAACGGTATCCTGACCAACCGGGGAACTATCTGGAGCGGCTGGAATACGAAATCGGCGTGATCAGCCGGATGGGGTATGTTAATTATTATTTGATCGTCTGGGATTTCATCCGCTATGCCAAGGAAAACGGCATTCCGGTGGGGCCGGGGCGTGGCTCCGGCGCGGCATCCATCGTTGCCTACTGTATGCATATTACGGAAGTGGATCCCATGCAATATTCGTTGATCTTTGAGCGGTTTCTGAACCCGGAACGGGTCAGTATGCCTGATTTTGATACGGATTTCTGTCAGGAACGCCGCCCTGAGGTCATTGAGTACGTCATGCGCAAGTATGGTTCTGACCATGTGGCGCAGATCGCCACCTTTGGTACTATGGCTGCACGGGGTGCCATCCGGGATGTGGGGCGTGCCCTGAATTTTACCTATGCGGAAACCGATGTGGTAGCTAAACTGGTGCCCACTACGCTGCATATCACACTGAAAGATGCGCTGGAGGTCAGCCCAAAGCTCAAAGAAATGTACGATACCGATGAGCGGGTCAAGATCCTCATCGACACCGCCATGAGTCTGGAGGGGATGCCGCGCAATACGTCCACCCATGCGGCAGGCGTGGTTATCACCGCAGACCCGGTGTATACCTATGTGCCCCTGTCCCGGAATGATGATACCATCGTGACCCAGTACACCATGACCACCATCGAGGAGCTGGGACTGCTCAAGATGGATTTTCTGGGGCTGCGAAACCTGACAGTCATTGAGGACGCGGAGCGTGAGATCAGGAAAATTGCTCCTGATTTTGACATCGACAAAGTGCCGGATGACGATCCTGAGACCTTCGCTATGCTGGCAGAGGGTAAGACCCAGGGCGTATTTCAGTTGGAAAGCGCCGGTATTACCGGTGTGTGCGTCAACATGCGGCCCACATCCATTGAAGATATGACCGCTATCGTGGCACTGTACCGTCCGGGCCCTATGGATTCTATTCCGACTTTTATTGCGAACAAACTGGATCACCGGAAGATCCGCTACAAAACGCCCCTTTTGGAGCCAATCTTAAAGGTCACTTATGGCTGCATCGTTTATCAGGAACAGGTCATTGAGATCTTCCGCAGCCTGGGCGGCTACACCATGGGGCAGGCGGACAATATCCGCCGTGCCATCTCCAAAAAGAAGATGAAGGTCATTGAGGCCGAGCGGAAGGTGTTTGTCTATGGTGACCCGGAGCAGGGCATCACCGGCTGTATCGGTCACGGTGTTCCCGAGGCGGTTGCCCAATCGATTTATGACGAGATCGTTGACTTTGCGAACTATGCGTTTAACAAGGCTCACGCGGTGTGCTATGCGGTGGTTTCCTACCAGACGGCATACCTGAAGTGCCACTATCCCCGGCAGTATATGGCGGCACTGATGACCTCTGTTCTGGACTCCGCGACCAAGATCTCCGGCTATATTGCCGAATGTAAGGAACTGGATATTCCGGTTCTGCCTCCGGATATCAACCATTCCGGCGATCATTTCACCGTTGAAGGCAATGCGATTCGATTCGGCCTCGGAGCGGTGAAGAATGTGGGGCATGGCCTGATCCGCAGTGTGGCGGCGAAACGGAATGAGGGCGGCCCCTTTAGATCTCTGGAGGATTTCATTCAGCGAATGGGTGAGGGCGAGCTGAATAAGCGAGCCGTGGAAAACTTTATCAAGTGTGGCGCTATGGACTGCTTTGGCTATCACCGCAGCGAGCTGCTGGCGGTGTATGACAGCATGATGGACAGCATTTCCGGCACCCGTAAGCATAATCTGGATGGTCAGATCGGCCTGTTCGGTATGCTGGAAGAAGAGGATCATGCTTCCGCTATTCCCATCCCCAAGATGCCCGAAATGAAAAAAGCAGATTTGATGGCCATGGAAAAGGAGACAACGGGCATCTATATCTCAGGGCATCCTATGGATGATTACCGCCAGTACCTGCGAGGGACACATGTGATTCCAATGGCAGATCTGATGGGCGAGGAGAGCCGCTATCAGGATGACCAGATCGTTTCGGTGGCGGGGATTGTCCAGTCCGTAAAGATGAAGACAACCCGGAATAATTCCATGATGGCCTACGTGACCGTAGAGGATGATACGGCATCCATTGAAATGCTGGCGTTTTCCAATGTGCTGACCCAGTTTGGCGGCTATCTGAAGGAGAATGTGGCGGTGGTCATTACCGGGCGGCTGTCTATCCGGGATGAAAAGGAACCACAGATCGTCATTAACCGCGCCAGACCCATTACAGATTTTTCGGAGGCTCCGGAAAATGTTATGCCGCCCCAGCCTGAGAAGCCCAAGATTCTCAGCGGGACGCTGTACCTGAAGCTGTCCGGCGAGAATGATCCCAGCTATCAGAAGGTTCGGGCTATCGTGAATATGTTCCCTGGTGACAGTCAGGTCAAGGTGTTCTTCGCGGATACCCGGAGGATGCGCGGCGCCTTGGCGGCGCTGGATACGCGTATGCTGGATGAACTGAAAAAAGTTCTGGGTGAGGCAAATGTTGTTCTGAAATAGCTTTCCTTTTGTTCTGGAACGTGCTATAATCAATCTTTGAGGGGGCGTGATACTGTGGGCGGAAAACTGAAAATTCTCAGTGCCGTGCTGGCGGTGCTGCTCTTGACCGGCTGCTCCATGCGAACGCTGGACGAGTTGTATCGCGTGCCGAAGCGCTCGGAAGAATATAATGATCTTCAGTCTGCCATAGACCGGCATATGGGCAACCGGGAATACTGTGCGCCATTGTCCGGGGAAAATCTGCAGACGGTGCAAATGGCGGATCTGGATGGCGATGGTACACAGGAGTATCTGCTTTTTGCAAAGAGTACGTCGGATAAGCCCCTTCAGATTTTGATTTTCCGCTTAGAGGATGGGGAATATGTGCTGTCAGATACCATCCAGAGTACCGGCTCAGCATTCGATGTTGTAGAATACGCCCGGATGGACGATAAGCCCGGCTATGAATTTATCGTTGGCCGCCAGATCAGCGACCAGGTAGCGCGGTCTGTTTCGGTGTACAGCTTCCAAGGCGGCAAGGCTGTGCAGCTTATGACGGCCAATTACACGAAATTCGTACCCTATGACATCAACGCCGATGGACGGAGCGAATTGATGGTGCTCCATCCCGGCGAGTCCGATGAGGCAAACGGCCTGGCGGAACTGTACTACTATGCGGGGGGAACGATGGAGCGCTCCAACCAAGCCAGTATGTCTGAGTCAGCCGACCGGCTGAAGCGAATCGTAGCGGGAAAACTCCACGGCGGTCGGCCTGCTGTGTATGTAGCAAGCGCCGTAGGAGAAAGCGCCATCATCACGGATGTATTTGCTATGGTAGACGGCCACTTTACCAATGTCAGCTTCTCCAACGAGTCGGGCACCAGTGTTCAAACCCTTCGGAATTACTATGTTTACGCTGACGATATCGATGATGACGGCGTGGTAGAGCTGCCGGATCTGATCAATATGCACTCGCCGATGGATGTAAACATTGCGACCATGCAATACCTGATCCGCTGGTATGCCATGACGGCAACCGGTGATGAGGTTGAGAAAATATATACCTATCACAATTTTCAGGGCGGCTGGTACATGACGCTGGACAGCAGATGGGCATCTCGTGTGGCAGTACTGCAGCAGGGGAGTGCTTATGAATTTTATGTCTGGGATGAGGATTTTACTTCGGCACAGAAGCTGATGAGTGTGTATACGCTTACCGGCAGTGACCGGGAGGAACAAGCACTGCTGGACAACCGTTTCGTTTTGTTTAAGGGCGATACAGTTCTGTACGCAGCCAATTTGGATGTATCCTCAGCAGCCTATGGCATCACGCAGGATACACTGATCAAGAGCTTTCATCTGATCCATCAGGATTGGAAAACCGGAGAGACATAAAGAGGTATCGATATGAAAAAAGTATTGATCTTGGAAGATGAAGAAAATATCCGTTCCTTTGTGGTTATTAACCTCCAGCGGGCAGGTTATGTGACCGTGGAGGCCGGTACCGGCATGGAGGCACTGGACAAGCTTAAGGAAAACCCGGATATCGACGTGGCAGTGCTGGATATTATGCTGCCGGATATCGATGGCTTTGAGGTTTGCCGCCGCATTCGGGCGACAAATAAGCGCATGGGCATCATCATGCTCACGGCTCGGACTCAGGAAATGGATAAGGTCACCGGCCTGATGACCGGTGCGGATGACTATGTAACCAAGCCCTTCTCTCCTGCGGAGCTGACCGCCCGGCTGGATGCCCTTGTGCGTCGTGTTCGCGGTGACAGTGTGGCAGTCAGTGAGCTGCTGAGCCAGGGGCCTTTCATTCTGAATACACGAAACCGGACGCTTGAGAAGTACGGCGAGCGGATCCGCTTGACGCAGGTGGAGTATTCCATTGTGAAGCTGTTCATGCAGAACCCCGGCCGGGCGCTGTCCCGGGAAGAAATTCTTGCTTCCGTATGGGGCAGGGAATATGAGGGGGAACTGAAAATTGTGGATGTGAACATCCGCCGTTTGCGGATCAAACTGGAGGATAACCCCAATATTCCTACTTATATTACCACTGTTTGGGGCTTTGGCTATAAGTGGGGGAGCTGAAAATCGGAAAGAGGAAATGACTATGCGCAAAGTCGGCGGCCTGAGCAGGCGCTGGTTCGTTAACATCGTAGGTGTGGTTTGTGTACTGGGGCTGCTTTGCGTCCTGGTGATCACGGCGGTCTTCGCGGCGTATTACTACAACAATCTGGAATCGGATATGCGCCGCCGTGCTGCGGAGACCACGGATTTTTTTGCCGATTATCTCAACCAGAACTATAACGAATATTACCAGTCCTGTATTACGTATGCCCAAACATTTGAGGATCGCAACTCTCTGGAGCTGCAGTTCATTAATGCACAGGGACGTCTGGTTGTGTCCTCCTATGGCCACTGGGCGGGGGAATCGCCCACTACTACTGACATTTCTGATGCGGTAAGTACACGTGGAATCAGCAGCTTTACAGGAAATGATCCGGCTACCGGCGAGCATATCATCGCGGTATCCAGCCCCATGATCTACAGCAACGGTGAAGTCATTGGCGTGCTGCGCTATGTGACCTCTACCCGGATCATGGATCAGCAGATCGTTCGTGTTGCTCTGTATTCTATTGCGGCATTTCTGGTAATTTTGGTAGCAATATTGCTCAGCGGCGATTATTTTATCCGCTCCATTCTGACACCGGTGGAGGAGATCACCCAAAAGGCAAAGAAAATTGCCAATGGCAGCTACGGCGTCCAGATTCAAACGAAGTATGATGATGAGATCGGGGAGCTGGCTCAGACCATCAACGAGATGTCTGTTAAGATCAACCAGAATGAGAAGATGCAGGCGGAATTCATCTCATCCCTTTCCCATGAGCTGCGGACACCTCTGACGGCAATCAACGGTTGGAGTGAAACGCTGCTGGCAGATCCTAATCTGGATCCTCAGACCCAGCGCGGCATGAAGATCATCCATCGTGAAACCAGACGCTTGACCGAAATGGTGATTGAATTGCTGGATTTTACCCGCATTCAGGACGGACGCTTTACACTGAACGTTGAGCAGACTGATATCCGCTCGGAGTTTGAGGATACAGTCTATATGTACGGCAGCCGTTTGGCACAGGACGGCATTTTGCTGGATCTGATTGACAATGACGATGATATCCCGGAAATTCCCTGTGATCCCAAACGGATGCGGCAGGTATTCCTGAATATATTGGACAATGCCGCTAAGCATGGCGGCGAAGGGAAGCGAATCGAGGCATCCATGTGTCTGGAGGGGGCGGAGATTGTAGTCCGAATAAGGGATTTTGGCCCCGGTATTCCCGAAGATGAGCTGCCTCTGGTAAAAAGAAAGTTCTTCAAGGGCAGTTCAAAGGCTCGCGGCACCGGCATCGGTCTGGCGGTCTGCGATGAAATCGTGGGTTTCCATGGCGGTTCGCTGGATTTGGAGAATGCTCCCGGCGGCGGTACGCTGGTAACGGTGCGCCTGCCGATTGCGCAATGAGAAAGGATCAGTATGGCAAAGACAAAGAATGAACCCTGTTGTGAAAAATTTAAAACAATGATCGGCGGACAGGCGCTGATCGAAGGAATCATGATGCGCGGCCCGGAGAAGGACGCAATCGTGGTGCGAACAAAAGATGGCCTGAAGCTGGAGGTTAAGCCGAGGAAGATCCACAAGAAAGGCTCTTTCGCCACCTGGCCACTGGTTCGGGGTGCGGTTGGTTTTTTCGACTCTCAGGTTACCGGCGTAAAGGCACTGATGCAGTCCGCTGATCTGGCTCCGGAAGAGATGCAGGAAGAACCGTCCAAGTTCGACAAGTGGCTGGAAGAAAAGCTGGGCAATGAAAAGTTCCAGAAGGTCGTTCTGGGCATCGCCGTAGCACTGGGTCTGGGCATGTCCATTGCGCTGTTTTTCCTTTTGCCAATGATCGTTGGCAGCTTTTTTGACCGGTGGATCGAAAGCGCATTGCTCCTCAATCTGGTAGAAGGCCTGATTCGAATGGTCATTTTTGGCGGCTATATGCTGCTGGTTTCCCGCATGAGTGAGATGCGTCGGGTATTCTCTTACCATGGCGCGGAGCATAAGACCATCCGGTGCTACGAGGCAGGTCTGCCCCTGACGGTTGAAAATGTGCAAAAAATGACCCGGCTGCATCCTCGCTGCGGTACAAGCTTCTTGCTGGTGGTTATGCTTCTGTCCATCTTGGTGTTCTCCATTGCGTCTTCCGCACTGCTGGCTGTTGTGCCGGCTCTGGAAGCGATGCAGGGAACCGTGGGCTACCGGATCATTATGATCGCGTTCAAACTGCTCTTACTGCCGTTGGTGGTGGCGATTGCATATGAGATCAACCGGCTGGTGGGGCGGCATGATAATTGGTTCACCCGCATCCTGACCGCTCCCGGTATGTGGATGCAGAACTTCACCACGAATGAGCCCGATGACTCTATGATCGAGGTGGGCATTGCCGCCGTGGTGGCTGTGCTGCCGGAGAAAGAGGGGACAGATCGGTGGTAAAGAAATTTTCTCAGCTATATCTGGAAGCCCGCCGGGCTTTTATGGAAATGGAAGATCAGCAGACCGCGAGCCTGTTGGCACGGAATTTGCTGTGCTACGTTTCAGGTAAGAGTCAGGAGCAGATTGTTGCTGACCGTGAAAAGTATGCCTGTGAAGCGGTGTGCGAAGCGATGGAGTCCTCGGTTCAGCGGATCTTGGCAGGGGAGCCTCTGGCCTATGTGCTGGGGGAATGGGAGTTCTATGGCATGACCCTGTATGTAGACTCCAATGTGCTGATTCCCAGAGATGATACCTGTGCTGTGGCAGCCCTTGCTATCAAAAAGGGGCTGTTTCTGGATCAGGATCCCCGGATTTTGGATCTTTGCACCGGTTCCGGGTGCATCGGCTTGGCGGTTGCGAACCGTGTCAAGGATGCGAAGGTGACGCTGGCGGATATCTCGCGTGATGCGTTGGCGGTAGCTAAGAAAAATATCGCCCGGCAAAAGCTGGCTGGACGTGTTTCCTGCGTTCAGGCAGACGCATTGGCTCCGGCTGCTTCATTCCTTGGGAAATTCGACTTGATCGTATCCAATCCTCCCTATGTGACTACAAAGGAGATGGAGGAGCTTCCGGAGAGTGTGAAGGATTATGAGCCGCATTTGGCGCTGCATGGCGGTGCGGATGGCTTGGATTTCTACCGCGCCATTGTTAAAAACTACACGCAGGCGCTGAAACCCGGCGGATATATCTGCTTCGAGTTTGGCATGGGGCAGGGTGATGATGTGTGCCGCATCCTGGAGAGAAATGGGTATACCATTCTGGAACGTTCCAGAGACTATAACGACAGAGAACGGGCGGTTCTCGCCCAATACGGCAGGAAGGAAGTATAAAAATGGCGACAAAAAAGACAACTTATGAAGCACCTACTCCCGCGTCTGATAAGAAGAAAGCATTGCAGACTGCCCTGGCTCAGATCGACAAGAGCTTCGGCAAGGGTACGGTTATGCGTCTGGGCGACCGCCCTGAAATGAATGTGGAGGCTATTCCCACCGGCTCTCTGGCGCTGGATGCTGCGCTGGGCATCGGCGGTGTGCCAAAGGGCAGAATCATCGAAATCTACGGCCCCGAGTCCTCAGGTAAGACGACGCTGGCGCTGCACATTCTGGCAGAGGCGCAGAAGCGCGGCGGCGAAGTGGCCTTCGTAGATGCGGAACACGCACTGGATCCTGTATACGCTGCCGCGCTGGGCGTGGATACGGACAACCTGCTGGTTTCCCAACCGGACACCGGTGAGCAGGCACTGGAAATCACGGATGCACTGGTGCGTTCCGGCGCTGTGGACGCGGTTGTTGTGGACTCCGTTGCCGCTCTGACGCCTCGTGCGGAGATCGAGGGCGAGATGGGCGATACGTTCGTTGGTCTGCAGGCCCGGCTCATGTCTCAGGCTCTGCGTAAGCTGGCCGGCACCATTGCTAAGACAAACTGCGTCGTCATCTTTATCAATCAGCTTCGGATGAAGATCGGTGTCATGTACGGTAACCCGGAGACTACCACCGGCGGCAATGCCTTGAAGTTCTATTCCTCTGTCCGATTGGATGTCCGCCGTACAGAGTCCATTAAGGAAGGCGGTAATGTCATCGGCAACAAGACTCGCGTCAAGGTGGTCAAGAACAAGGTAGCGCCTCCTTTCCGGGAAGCCTATTTCGACATTTATTACGGTCAGGGCATCAGCAAATGGGGGGAATTGGTTGATCTTGCTGTGCAGCTGGACATTGTTCAGAAGAGCGGCAGTTGGTTCTCCATGGGCGATGAGCGCATCGGTCAGGGAAAGGACAGCGTCAAGGCCTATTTGCAGGCCAATCCCGATGTTGCGGAGCGCGTGGAAGCGCAGGTGCGGGAGAATATGTTCAAGATCATGGGCGCTGAGCCTAAGGCTCCCGCTAAGGCTGCTGAGCGTCCTGTTGCCGTAAGTGCTGACGATTTCAGCGATGAGGATTGAGCATTTATCTGCCAAGCCTGACCGGGCAGGGAGATACCTTGTCCGGTTTGAAAACGGCAGCACCATGCGCCTGTACCGGCAAACGGTGGAGGATTTTTCCCTTTATACTGGCCTTGAACTGGAGGATGCACAGATAGCCCAGCTGCGGACTGCCGCCGGGCAGATGTCTGCCAAGATGCGTGCGGTTCGAATTGTGGCTGCTTCCAATGTGTCGAAAGACGATCTTCAGCAGCGGTTGATCCGAAAGGGGGAGGATCCGCAGCAGGCTGCTGATGCGGTAGCGTGGATGGAGGATCTGAAACTGGTGGATGACCGTGAGACCGCCGCGCAAATCGTCAACCGCTGCGCCGCAAAGGGCTACGGATTGGCGCGTGCCAAACAGGCACTGTATGAGAAGCGGATCCCCAAGGAGTATTGGGCGGAGGCATTGGAGGATTATCCTGACCAGATGGATGGAATTGTTGAATTCCTGCGTTCCCGATTGAAGGAAAATGCCGATGAACGGGAGCGCAAACGGTCTGTGGATGCTCTGCTGCGCCGGGGGCACAGCTATGGCAGCATTCGTCAGGCGCTGCGTCAGTTAGATTTAGAAGATGAATTCCCGGAGGAATAAAATGGCGAATATAGGTTTTATATCCCTTGGATGTGCAAAGAATCAGGTTGACTGTGAGCGGATGATGTATCGAGTTCGGGAAGCCGGACATGAGGTCTGCGCTGGCATTGAAGGCTGCGATGTTGTAGTTATCAATACCTGCGGCTTTATCGATTCGGCAAAATCAGAGGCCATCGATTACATCCTTATGACTGCCCAGCTAAAGGCTCAGGGGCTGGTTGGAAAAATACTTGTCACCGGTTGCCTGTCACAGCGCTATCAGGCGCAGATCATGGAAGAACTGCCGGAGGTGGACGGTGTCCTCGGTACCGGCAGTTATACGGAAGTGGTTCCCGCCATTGACCGGCTGCTGGAGGGGGGAACGGTTTCGGAATTCGGTTCTATTGATGCACCGGAGCAGGAGACCGGACGCATCGTTACCACCCCGGAGCATTACGCGTTTATCAAAATTGCGGAAGGCTGCGATAATCGCTGCTCCTACTGCGTGATTCCATACCTGCGTGGAAAATTCCGCAGCCGTCAGATGGACGACGTGCTTTATGAAGCGCGGCTGCTGGCAGACAGCGGCGTGAAGGAACTCATCGTTGTGGCGCAGGATACCAGCCGGTACGGTACGGATCTTCCCGGCCATAAGCGGCTGCTGCCGGAACTGCTGCATAAGCTGTGCGAAATTGAGGGGCTGGAGTGGGTTCGCGTCCACTACCTGTACCCGGATGAGATCGATGATGAGCTTATTGATGCGATTGCTTCTGAACCCAAGATCGTTAAGTACTTGGATATTCCCATCCAGCACTGCAACAGTAAAATTCTTTCTCTGATGAACCGTCGTGGCGATGGTGATTACCTGCGCCGGTTGTTTGCAAAACTTCGCAGCTGTATTCCGGGGCTTGTGCTGCGTACCAGCATCATTACCGGTCTGCCCGGAGAAGGGGAGGCGGAATTTGAGGAGCTGTGCCTGTTCCTGAAGGAACTGAAGCTGGAGCGGGTTGGCGCGTTCCCATTCTCTCCGGAGGAGGGGACCCCTGCCGCTGAAATGGAGCATCCGGACAGCGAGACTGCGCAGGAACGTGCCGCTATGGTTGAGACGATCCAGTCTCGAATCATGGATGAATATAACGAGGGCATGATCGGGAAAACGCTTAAAGTTCTGGTCGATGGTTTTGATGAAGAATTCGAGCAGTACTACGGCCGTACATACGCTGACTCTCCGGATATTGACGGAAGGGTCTGGATTGCCTGTGAGGAAGACTTGTCTGAAGGTGATTTTGTGACAGTGTGTATCGACGGCCTGGTGGAAGGCGACTTGTCCGGTTATCTTGTGGAGGATGAAGAATGACGTTAGCTAGTAAGATCACGCTGATCCGGGTCGCGTTTATCCCGGTTTATATGGTTTTGATGTATTTAAGCGGCGGTCAGCCCGGTTTGTGGATGTGGCTGGCACTGGGGGTGTTTATTTTGGCCAGTCTGACGGATTATGTCGATGGTCAGATCGCGAGAAAGTATAATCAAGTCAGTGATTTTGGCAAGTTTCTGGATCCGCTGGCGGACAAGCTGCTGACCATTGCCGCGCTGACCATGTTCTGTGAATGGGGGCAGGTTCCCGCGTGGGCGCTGATGATCGTCCTGACCCGGGAGTTTGCTGTCACTGGCTTACGTTTGGTGGCTGTGGGCAAAGGTGTGGTTATTGCTGCCGGCTGGAGCGGTAAGGTCAAGACTGCCAGCTCTATGATCGGCCTATGTTTCCTGATGGCTTTCCCGACGGTGGGCTGGTTGTGCTGGCTTGTCGTTGGCATGATTGTGGTCACCACGGTGTATTCCGGAATTGAGTATTTTATACAGAATTGGAAGTGCCTTTGGGACTGAGTATTTTGGCGTGCCGCTAAATCGGCACGCCAAAATACTTCTGGAAATACGGTTTACGATATGCTATAATAAAAAAGCGGCTGTGCCGTAAATTTACATACTGCGAGGCAATTATGAATACAAAAGAAATTGGCGAGATCCGACGGCGCGTGCGCCGGGATCGCAGCAATATGACAGCGCTTTATGGGTGCTATGTCAATGAAAATAAGGAAATTATCTCTGAATTTCATCAGAGCACCGGTATTATGCCGGAAAATGAGTCGGATAAGTATTTTGGTTTGATGCGGCGCTGTTTATCCGGTACGGTAGGTAAGAATCTCATTGATATTACCTTCAAGACCGCACAGGTAGCGGACAGCGAGGAACATAAGCTGTTGATGGAACTGCGTAATACCAAGCTGAAGGAAGAGAACCTTCGCATGGAATTCTATAAAAAGGTGATTGAGACAGTTTCCTTGCAGTGTAATTACCTGATTCTAATCGGCTGCGACAGCTACGATGTACCTTTCAAAAGCAAGGATGATGAAACGCAGTCTGACGCGTCCAGCGAGGTCTACACCTATCTTCTGTGTGCCGTCTGTCCTGTGAAGCAGACCAAGGCCAACCTTCATTATATTCCGGAATCAAAGGAATTTCACGACGGCGGTATGCAGAACATCGTTTCCGCACCAGAGTTGGGGTTCCTGTTCCCGGCCTTTGACAACCGGGCTACCAATATCTATAATGCCCTTTATTACACCCACAGCCCCAAGGAGAGCTACGAGGAGTTTGTGACTGCGGTATTCAATACGCCCATTCCCAAGCCCGCGGCCGAGCAGAAAAAATCCTTTGAGGCCTTGCTATCCACAGCACTGGACGAGGACTGCAATCTGGATGTCGTGCAAACTGTCCACGATCAGATCTGCCAGCGTATCGAACTGCATAAGGAGAGCAAAATCCCGGAGGCACTGATGGTCAGCAAAGCCGATGTGAAGGAAGTATTATCCTCCTGCGGTGTGTCGGAGGAGCATCTTGCCAAATTCAGTGTGGATTATGATGAGGTATTTGGCTTTGAAGCGGATCTTCATCCCAAGAATATCATTGATAACAAGCGTTTTGAGATACACACACCGGATGTGTCCATTAAGGTGGCGCCGGATCGGACGGATCTAATTGAAACCCGCGTCATTGGCGGCGTAAAATACATTCTGATCAATGCGGAAGAGGATGTGGAGGTTAACGGTGTTAACATCCATATCGCTGAAGCTGAGCCTGCAACCGTATAAAATGATAGCATTTTACCTGTGTTCAGGCATGAGCGAGAAAACACCAAGAAAGTAAAAACATCCTGCTGGCAGGCTCATACCTTCCAGCAGGATGTTTTGCTTTCTTTATTCTTTGGTTTTGGCCATGGCGACGATCAGCTCGACACAGGTATCGATGCCGAGTGTGCCGCTGTTCAGACAAAGGTCATAATTGCGGGCCTGACCCCAGACACGCCCGGTGTAGTGCTCATAGTTGATCATACGGCGCTTGTCCTTTTCATTGAGCCGGGTTTCAGGACTTTTTTCGGATTCGCCGTAAAGCCGAACGATGCGGTCGGCCCGATAATCCATATCAGCGTGAATGAAAACATCTAAACAATTCTTGCGGTCTTTGAGGATATAATCCGCATTGCGGCCTACAATGACGCAGGGGCCTTTGTCGGCAAGCTGCATGATGACATTGCATTGGATACTCCACAGGAAATCCGCCGTAGACATACCGTTCATGACACCGGGGACTCCCTGATGGGAAAAGGCGTAGGCAAAACGGCTGCGCGTCGGGGCGTGCTCACCATGTTCTTCCACAAATGTGGGAGCGAAACCGGACTCCAGTGCAATCTGATCCACCAGCTCCTTATCGTAGAAGGGGATGCCAAGCCGTTTGGCAACTTCCCGGCCGATGCTACGTCCGCCACTGCCAAATTCACGGCTGATGGTAATGACTTTTGTTTCCATAAGAACGCCTCCTCATGCTGTTTTGATACTTTTATTATATCAGAACCGGGAGAATTGTCAATTTGAAAATGGCCGCTGTTGAAAAACATGTGCACACATAAGAAAAAGTGCCAAAGCACTAAATGTGCTTTGGCATTTTTGAATCAAAGATGATTACTCGCGATCCAGAACCTTGCTGGGCTTCTTGGAACCATCGGTAGCGTAAATGCTATCCTCGTTCGCGGCATAGACGATACCATTCTCAGTGGAATTGATACCAGAGATATCGCTGAGAACCTTGGAGCCCTTCTTGCCGTTGCTGGTAGCGTAAAGGTCGCCATCCACGATGTAGTAGACAACGTCCTTTGCGTTGATTGCCAGACCCTCGATGCTGTCGTTGCAGACAACGGTAGCTCTGCCGCCCTTCTTGCCATTGGTGCTGTACAGGGAGCTATCGGAGTAGTAGTACACCAGCTTGCGATCGGAGGTGACGATGTAGGCATCCACATCATCAGCCAGCTTGACGTAACGCTCGGTGGCCTTATCGCCATCGCTGATCTTGACCACACGCAGCTCGTCGCCGTCATAGATGTAGTACAGGTACTCAGCGGACTCGTCCAGGGTCACATTGGAAACCTTGGAGACCAGCTTAACGGTCTTATCGGAGTTTTTCTTGATCAGCCAGACACTGGTGGTGTCGTTATCGGTAGCGGTATAAACATGGTCATACAGGTTGGAAACAGGGTAGGTATAGTTGCCATCGTAGAAAGAGGAGGCGTTGGGGGCAACGATCAGGCTCAGGCGGTTAGAGGAAGCCTTTACGCCTTCCTTGCCCTTGGTGGAAATGTAGGTCTTGCCCTCGTTGTAGAACATGATCTGAGTGTGATCGTCATTGAAACGGACGGAAGTGGTGCTGATAGCACCCAGCTTGGTGCCTTCACCCTTCGTGTCGTAGCTGTACAGGCTGCTTTCGCCCTCTTCGTTTTCACGGATAGCGTAGATGTACGTGCCGTTGTTGGACATGCCGACCAGATCAGTTTCAGCGGAGGTGATCTTCACAGGATCCTTGCCCTTGGAGAACATCAGCTTTGCTTCATCGTCGTCGTTCTCAACATAGTAGGCTACGGACTTGCCATCCGGAGCAATGACATAGTTCATGCTGCTCAGCTCGTCAGTGATGGTGGTGGACTTACCGCTGCCGACATTGTACAAACTCAGCGTGTAAGTATCCTCGTCCTTCGTGACATAAGCGACACCCTTGCCGGACACACTGATCTCAAAGTCGTAGACATCTTCGGCGACCTGCTTCAGCTTCTTGCCGTTGAGAACGTACAGAACGCCGTCGTCAGTCGTCAGAGCCATGACCTTACCGTCCAGACTGGTGTTGTAATCGTCAACACCATCGGCCTCGATAGTGTCGGACAGTGCCTTTTTGTCGACGACAAAGTGGATCTCACCGTCGATGGTGGTAGGCAGAGTGGTCTGCTTCAGCTGAACATAGCCGTTGCTGCCGGAAGCAATGACGGAAATGATACTGGCAATGAGCAGAACCAGTACGACAACGCCGATGCCCAACAGAACCTTCTTGTTGGAAAGGAAAGGCTTTACTTTGTCCCACAGGGGCTTAACGGTGCTGACCAGCTGATCTTTGACTTCATTGACGTCGATCTTGAAGCCTTCCTTCTCGGGAGCGGCGGTTGCCACGGGGGCGGCAGCCTGCTCGACAGGAGCGGCGGGGGCGACGGGAGCAGTCACGTCAGGCTGGGCAATGGGGGTGCCACAGATGACACAGAACTTGGATTCCGGCGCCAATTCAGCGCCGCATTTGGTGCAGTTCATAGTGAGTTCTCCTTTCGGATTTAGTTTACATTTAAAGTATAGCACCCTTTTTTAAGGTTGTCAATGAATTAACAAAATCATTGCGGTTTATCGTTCGGCAAAACGATGTTTTTTGACAACATCGCATTGACTTGCGCTTCAAAGAATGGTACATTTAATATGTAGTTCATAAATTTAGGAAAGGATTTTCCCGGTGGTGAAAGCTTCATAGCCGGGAATGAGGAGGGTGCTATGGATCTATTGTTGCAGATTGCTCTGGGTGTGGTTCCTGCGTTCCTGCTCCTGCTGGTGTTCACGGTTGTTGCCCGCAAGCAGCTGGTGCCGAAAATCATTGCCATGGTACTTATGCTGTGCGTTGGCGCAGGCGGAACAGTCGGGTATTTCATGGGACAGACCGAGACTGCTTCCAATGTATCCGCTGACAGTGCAGATACCATGGATCTGGTGTATGCGCTGGTCGCAAGCGGTGATTCTCAGAGGGCAGGGGAGCTCCTTGACGAGCTAATGACCGACACGGTGTATTCTCCGGAATACAGCCTGTGTAAAGCGCGGCTCTATGTGCTGCAGGGGAACTATGTACCGGCAAAGGGAATGTACGAAAAGGTCATTGCGGAGGGATTGTCTACTGATGATATCCGTTCGGAGTATGACTTGGCGGCACAATGCGTCAGCGGTCAGAACATCGATCAGGCTCTGCTGGAGCATGACAGCAGCTACGGTGCTTCCATCCCCAATGTGGATACATTGCTTGCGAACACCGAAAAGGCGAAGATTGATCTGACCGCGGCGGTACAGTTGGCGGTAGAAGATAAAACGGAACACTTAACAGACGCGCTGGTCGAGGGCGCTGCCGGCATCAGTGAGGCAGAGGATCTCTACGACAGCTACGTCAATGACGAGGGCGTTGATGAGGAACAGGTCAAAACCGTGCTTAAGAAGCTCACGACGATGGAGCGCAAGCATCCGGGCGTGTTCACCCAGTCTATTGCCCGTCTGGCCAAACTCAAGCTGCGGCTGATTCAGGGAGATTATGACGGCATTGCCTCTGATGTGGATGCAAACGCCGATTATAAGGAATTGATGGTCGTGACGGAATTGTACCTCAACGACTATATTTCCAAAAAGGATTTTTCCAAGGATTTTGCGTCCGATAATGTTGAGAAGTACCAGGCTGTTCTGGATCAGCTGAGGACAGTGTACAATTCTCAATTGATCAACGAAAGTGCTGCGATCCGCAAGCAGGTCAAGGGATATATGGATGATTTGCAGTACTGTGTGGATAATCCCGGCATTGCCAAGATTCAGGAAATGCTGGAAGAGTATGCCGAGAGCGCCAATGCGACGGACGGATCTAAAGTTTATCTGCAGCTTTCCAATCTGGCCCATGACCGGGGCAGCGACAGCGCCGCGGATGAATACATGACCGGCGCGATGAACACCGTTGGTGACTGTACCGATCAGGCATATACCGACCCGATGTATCAGATCATCGGTGTGATCAATGACAAGGATAACACCGAAGGCCTGAAGAACATTGATCAGTATGTAGATCAGATTCTGGAGAACTCCACGACTATGCAGCTGCACGCCGCGGTGCGTGTTCCTGCGCCCAGCGAGGATGAGGATGATAAGGAAGAGGAGCAGAAGGTTGCTTTCGATACATATGTTTCTGACTATGTTAGTCAGAAACGTACCGCGATCAGCATCATCGAGCTTAACACCTCCAACTTCTCTGAAATCGTCATGGATGTCAGCGTGGACGGCGATATCGCCATGTCCGCGGAACGGCTGAAGAGTCTGCTGAATATCACCGATTGCGGTGCGGAGATCGTGGACTTCACTGTGGAAGATATCTCTTACGATAAAACCAATATTATTCTGGTCTGTGACGTTTCCGGCAGTATGGACGGTTCTCCGATTGAGGATCTGAAGAGCGCGGTGAGTCTGTTTGTTAATGATAAGACAGACAAGGAACATATTGGCCTGGTCACCTTCGCATCCAGTGTGAAGGATGTATACGGCCTGAACGCGACGGTTGACGAGCTGAACGCGGCAGCCTCCGCTCTGTATGCCAGCGGCGGCACCAATATGTATGACGCGGTGATTCATGCGATCTCCATGCTGGAGGCGGAGAATGATGCCATGAATATCATCATCCTGATGTCCGATGGTAACGATGGCAACTATCACTCTGAGGAGAGCATCAACAGCAATATCTGCCAGCCCTGCCTGAATAACGGCATCGTGCTGTACAGCATTGGTCTGGGCAGCAGTGTCGATTCTGCTTATCTGGATACATTCGCCACCGGTACCGGCGGCAGCTATCTGTATGTTTCCGATTCTCAAACTCTTGCTGCGTTCTATGAGTATCTGCATAATCTGATTGCTAACCGCTATCGAATCACATTCAAGGCGGTGGATACCTTCACCAATGACCGTACGGTTCGGGTGGAGATCGATGGGGATGATCTCGCCTATGATGAGCGCCACTATACGTTGGGGGCAGAAGGAACGGATGAAGAGGCGCAGGAGGTTCTGAAGGATAAGTACCTCTATGGTTTGGATACCAGACTGCTTTACAAGTCCGATAAGGCGCAGAGCATCAACCTGAAATGTGAAGGCTTCACGAAAGATGATAAGGTCACAGTTACCTTCAAAGGCGACCTGAGCTATTCCGTCAGCTGCAAGTTTGTCAGTGAGACCTGCTATGCGCTGACCATTCCCTCCAACATTGCTGTGGGTGAGTATGATATGATCGTCACGGTCAATGATTACACGGCCTACTTCAATAAGGAGCTGATTATTGGCGCGGAGGACTTTATCACGACCTATGGCCCCTATACCTTTACCTCCTGCGTCAAGAAGGAAAATGGCAGCAGTGTGGAGCTGTCCGGTTATGTCTGCATGAATAGCTGGCTGTATTTCAACGGTTCTGTTACCTTGACTGGTGACCTGGAGGATGGTGCGTCCATCAGCATGTACGATGGCAGCGGCAGCTATATCCAGTACAGCACCAGCAACGCAAAGGGACTGGCGAAATATCTGGCGGAGAAGAATAAGACGGTTGGCGTGCCCGCTCTGGGCAGCCTGACGCTCTACAACGATACCTTCCACTCCGCAACCTCCGGAGATTACAAAGTAGACACGGTGGCACTGCCGGCGGCATATGTGTCCAATGTTCTGACTTTCTCTACCCCCGGTATCAGTCTGTATCCGAATTCGATTAAGTATGACATCAGTGCCTTTGATACCAAATTCCCCTTCCAAGGTGATGTCCTGAAGTCCAGTGGTATGACAAAGCTGTTCTCGTTTGAGTGGGACGCGGAAGTGATCCTGACCAACATGACGGTGGGTCTGAATGCGGAGTTTAAGTCTGAGCATGACAGCAAGAACTATTCCACTGTGAACCTTGGCTCCATGCCCATCTATCTGAACCCTGCTGAGTTCGAAGTGAAGATCAATACAGTGGAGAACGAGTACTTCGTCAAGTACAAGACTCGGGTCATGTTCCTGCCTGTGGATGGCATGGGATTCTCGCTGAAGTGGAGCGGCAGCCTTGTACCCGAGGAGATCCGGCTGTACTGCGACGCGGATTTGAATACCAATTTCAGCGGCGTACCGGTTACATTCAGCGACTTTGAACTGGCTCTGGGCGATATTGATCCCAGCGTATCCGTGCTGAAGTGGTCGCTGGAGGGAAAGACAAAAATTTCTGTTGCCAGCGTTTCCGCGGTTCTGCCAAAGCTGGATGATTATATTGGCGACGTAGCTCTGTGCTCTCTGGATAATACCACGTTGAAGTTCAGCCTGGGTCAGCGCTATATTATGGCATCTACGGAATTCAAGCTCTTTGATAAGGTCAAGATGGGCTCTGTCCTGATTGAGTGCGGAAAACTCAGCTATACCAATGAGCTGCTTGACATGGAGGGAGTCAGTACCAGCGGCCTGCGGGTCGTTGTGAACAAGGGTCTTGACTGGGACTCCGACAACTGTGATATCAATATGACCGGCGAGGTCGAGGCTACCATCACCGACCGGTACATCGGTGTCATGGTTACCGGTGAATGCAGTATTGAGGTCAAGTGGTGGGTGTTTAAGAAGGACGCTGAACTGAAGGGCACCGGCCTGATGGGTGTCTACAAGGATCGCTCCGGCGATGTGATTTTCACCGTTCGTGCCACCGGTACCGATGGCAACAAGAATCGCGGCATCAACGTGACCTGGTCGAAGCGCCATGGCAAGGATGTCGACACCAAATATTATTGATCGGAGGAACTGAACAATGAAAACTTCGATTGAATACCGTGTACCTTTGCGCAAACTTCTGTCGCTGATCATGGCACTGGCGTTGATCGTCTGCGGCATGGGCGTTACTGCCCATGCCGAGACCCTGACAGCGGACTTGGTCACCTTGGACAGCGCCATGAATTTGGCCATTGCTGTGACCTATACAGATGACGGAACCGGAACCGTTCCGCGGCTGGCGTTTGTCAGCCCAAGCGGTGAAGTGTTCCAGGAGGGCGTTACCCCTGAAGATAAGATGACCGTGGAGCAATCCGGCGAGACCCTCTATTTCTACATCCCCGATGCCCCGGCGGGCAACTGGTTGATCCGGTATGACGATGCCTTCTCCGGACGGCTGGAGGTCACCACTGCGCCTTACTCCCGGGATCTGCTGATCGAGGAGTTTGAGATCGTGGGGATGCAGGAGTTTTACGCAGACATTTCCTTTCTGACCTCTTTCCCGGTGGATATGCCCCTTGAGTATGTGATCAATGCGGTGACCCTGTATCCGGATGGCTCGATCATGGGCACCAAGGAGCTGTGGACCGACTTTGCCGCAACCAATGAGACGGTCAGCGCCACGGTATCACTGGGCGGGCTGAGCAGTTTTTCGGACTATTATCTGCAGCTTGTGGTTTATGTGGACGATCATGGCATTGAGGTGACGGACAATCAGCTTTCCGATTCTTTTGGCTATGACAATCCCTATGCCCCGGGGATGATGGATGATTTCGATATTATTCTGAACCGCACCACCGGAGATCTGCGGATCGACTGGAGTAATGCGGCGCTCGACAATGCAGACTCGTACGTTCTTGCGGTTTACAGCAGCCTGACCCCGGATGAACCGGTCTATGCGAATACATTTGGGGGCGATATCACAAACACCTCGCTGCTGGTGGATGCTTCTGCTGACTGGCTGCGGGTGGAGCTGAGCTATGTGCCGACGGATATCCCTGCGGTATCGCATACGAAGGTTATGACTATCGAGCCGAATGCGGTGGACTTTGAGATCACAACCGGTGAGAATACCGCATCACTGCAGGCTCAGGTCAGCTACAATATTCCATCGGGTGAAATCGATCTGTATGTATTCCTGCATGACGATGGCAATTTAAAACCCATCACGGTCAGCGGCTCCGGCACGGTGGCCTTTGAGCTTGAGGAAAATGACAACACCCTGTATGTTGCCTACAAGCCCGCTGAGCATGTTGTCATTATGGAGTCCAAGGATATTTTTGTGGATCGCAAAGCTCCGATTCTGACCTTCTTTGAAGAACTCCGCTCGGTGACGACTGCGGAAGCTGTCTTCCGTGTGGCCGGAATGACCGAGGCAGGGGCTGCTGTTACTGTAAATGGAAATGCAGTCCAGATCAATGCTGATGGCTCCTTCCTAATCGAATTGAATCTGGTTCCCGGTGCCAACAGCTTTGAGATCGTTTCTTCCGATCCCGCCGGAAATCTGTCACGCCGAACCATTCTGATCAACCGTTCCGATGTGGCTTCCTCCGTTGGTTCGGATGATGTGCAGCCCTTCTGGAAGACTTGGATGCCTCTGTTTATTGCCGTTGGCGCTTCTCTGGTGTTTGCGGTTCTGATTTTGGCTTTGTTTGGAATCAAGAAGAAGCTGACTGCTGCGCAGACGCTGAAGCGCTGGAGTATTCTGACCTGGATTCTCAGTGCGGCTGGCTTGGGTATTACCGTTTGGCTGTTGATCGAGAAGGTAATGGCTTCCAATGTAGTCAATACTGCTGAATTCTTCGACAGGGTTCAGGCATCCGTTGATGAGGCTTATGCAGCGCTGCTGGATCTGCGATTCTATGACCAGTGGTTCCTGATTGCACTGATTGCGACGGTCGTGCTGGTGGTGATCTCCATTGGCCTGACTGTTGCGGCGATCATCGCGGGCAAGAATCAGAATAAACCGCCTAAGGCTCCCAAGCCTCCCAAGCAGCCCAAACCCAAGAAGGAAACGCCTGCGGCACCTGCGCCCGAGGTAGTTCCTGAGCCGGTGCCCGAGCCAGCGCCTGCGCCAGTGGTGGTTTCTGAGCCTGTACCCGAGCCAGCGCCTGCGCCTGTGGTGGTTTCTGAGCCTGTACCCGAGCCAGCGCCTGCGCCAGTGGTGGTTTCTGAGCCTGTACCCGAGCCAGCACCTGTGCCCGAGGTAGTTTCTGAGCCCATGCCCGAGCCAGCGCCTGCGCCAGTGGTGGTTTCTGAGCCTGTACCCGAGCCAGCGCCTGCACCTGTGGTGGTTCCTGAGCCTGTACCCGAGCCGATGCCTGCGCCTGCGGTTACACCTGTCTCCACACCCCAGACCGCTCCGGTTGTTCAGCCGGTTACACCCCGGTTCTGTTCCAATTGCGGCCATCGATGCGTGGAAGGTGCGAGCTTCTGCGTTAACTGCGGACATAAGCTGCGATAATTCTATACATTTACCGGGGCTGCGCTGCAGCCCCGGATTTCGCTTCATATTCATAGGAATGATGTCCGGAAAAGTAGAGCGGAGTCATGCTGTGAGGTGTGTATACGGATGGGTGTTGTGTAAAATTACCAAATGATGATAAAATAATTTGCGATTTCTATTGCAAAATAATTGATATTTGGTATAATATCCATGCTGAGTATTCCTCAAGGAATCGATTTTACTGTACATGAAAGGAAATGTGATGAACATGGTTGATTTACGCGCCAAGCCCTATAACCTGAGTGATGAGGATATCCGCTGGGTAGAAGCTACCATTGCCGGCATGTCTGATGAGGAGAAGGTGGGGCAGCTGTTCTTCCAGCTCACAGCATCTCAGGAAGAAGCTTATCTGAAGGAACTGATGGAGAAGTACCACCTGGGTGGCTGCCGCTACAACGCCATGCCCGGCGTGAAGGTTCTGGAGCAGAACCGTACCCTGCAGAAGTACGCCAAGATCCCTGTGTTCATCGCTTGTAATCCGGAGCAGGGCGGTAACGGTGTTTGCCCCGATGGTACCTTCGTTGCCAACCAGATCAAGGTCGGTGCGACAGGTAAGGTCGAGTATGCACAGGCGATGGGACGTGTTTCCGGTGCTCAGACCTATGCCACCGGATGCAACATGACCTTTGCTCCTGTTGTGGATATCACATACAATTGGGAATGTGAAGAAGTTCTGGCTCGTGCCTACGGCAATGATCCCAAGATGGTCGCAACGATGGGCAAGGCTTACATGGACGGTGTCCATGAGACTGCGGGCGTGGCCTCCTGTGCCAAGCATTTCCCCGGCAACGGTCAGGACTACCGTGATGCCCATATGTCCAACAACATTAACCACTTTGGCGAGGAAGACTGGATGGCTTCCTACGGCCATGTTTATAAAACTCTGATCGATGGCGGCCTGGATGCCATTATGGGCGGCCATATCATGATGCCCACTTATATGCAGGAGCTGAATCCCGACATCACCATGGATGAAATGATGCCTGCCACCCTGTGCCCTGAGATTATGACCGGGCTGCTGCGTGATAAGCTGGGCTTCAATGGCATGGTGGTCACCGATGCTTCCCACATGGTCGGTATGACCAACCGGATGAAGCGCAAGGACATGCTTCCCGCCTCCATCAACGCGGGCTGTGATATGTTCCTGTTCTTTAATGATCCCGACGAGGATTACAACACCATGCTGGATGCCTACAAGAACGGCATCATTTCCGAGGCACGCATGGTGGAGGCTCTGACCCGCATTCTTGGCCTGAAAGCGAAGATGGGGCTGAACAAGAAGACGAAGGGAGAGATCTGCCCCAGCGATGAATACTGCGCTGCCGAACTGAACAATCCGGAGTATCGGGCGGTTGCCGGTCAGATCACCAAGGACTGCCTGACGCTGGTCAAGTATAAGGATGAGGGTATTCTGCCTTTGAACCCCGAAAAGACCAAGCGGGTCATGATCGTTCAGGTCAAGGGTGCCGACGGCCCCATGGCCGCCCTGGCTGCCATGGCAATGGGGATGGGCGGTGCCAAGAAGACCCCCGCCGAAAAGCTGCGTGACCGTCTGATCGAAAAGGGCTTCGATGCGTTCATCTATGTCAGCCCTCTGGACAAGATTATGGCAGATGTAAAGGCCGGTAAACCTTTTAATCTGAATATCTATTTCGCAGGCAAAAACGCCATCAGCGAGTTCACCTCCCAGCAGGATCTGGTTATTACACTGTTCAATGTGGCCAACGGTCATCCCTCCTTCGGCATGTCCAAGGGCGGCGGTGAGATTCCCTGGTATGTCCACGAGCTGCCTGTTGTGGGCATCTCTGTGAATAAGCCCACCATGCTGGCAGATTGTCCCATGCTGCGCACCTATATCAACGCTTACGACAGCAATGACGATACCATGGACGCGCTGGTGGATGCGTTGCTGACCGGCCCTGAGGCATTCAAGGGCACGGATCCCATTGACAGCTACTGCGGTATGTGGGATACCCATATGTAAATTTGGAGGAAATCATGTCCGTATTTGATTCTTTTATTAGAAAGCACGACTATCTGGTGTGCGTCGATTCCGATGGCTGTGCCATGGACACCATGAACTGTAAACATTTCCATTGCTTTGGCCCCTGCATGGTTATGGAGTGGGAACTGGAGGAATGGCGCGTTGCCATTCTGGAGCGCTGGAATGAAATCAATCTGTTCCAGATGACCCGGGGGATCAACCGCTTCAAGGGTCTTGCCATGGCGCTGACGGAGATCAACGCCCAATACACTTCCATTCCCGGCGTGGAGGATCTGTCTGCTTGGGTGGAAACGACCAAGGCGCTGTCCAATGATGCCTTGATCGCCGCTATCGAGGCCGCGCCCGAGGGTGCCGGCAAGGTGTGCCTGCAGAAAGCGCTGTCATGGAGCAAGGCTGTGAATGAGAGCATCGTTCAGCTGCCGGATGAGCTGAAGGTTCCCTATGTGGGTGCCAAGGAAGGTTTGGCAGCGGCGCATACCTTTGCGGATGTTGCGGTTGTGTCCAGTGCCAACCGGGATGCTGTCCAGGAAGAGTGGACGCAGCACGGTTTGCTGGAGCATGTGGATATCCTGCTGGCGCAGGATTGCGGAAGTAAGGCACACTGTATTTCTGAAATGCTGAAGTTTGGCTATGAGAAGAATCATGTTCTTATGGTCGGCGATGCCCCCGGCGACTGCGACGCGGCGGAAACAAACGGCGTGTGGTATTATCCCATTCTGGTGAACAAAGAATCGGAGAGCTGGACGGAGCTGCGTGAGGTTGGTCTGAATAAGCTGCGCGATCAGGAGTATGCGGCATACCAGCCGGAGAAAAAGAGCCAGTTCCTGAAAAATCTGGGTGGCTGATTGAATGAGCGCAAGGGCTGCTGCGATTCGCAGCAGCCCTTGATTGATACTGAAACGTATAAATCAGAAAGGGAGAAAGTATGATCCGGCGTTGCTATGATTTGGATGCGGCGCAGCTCTGGGAAAAGATGGAGGAAATTATCCGCAGAGTATCTGAAGATCAGGATGTGTTATCGATGACCCATCTGGAAATCGTCCGCTATATCCGGGCCATGAGGCTGGCAGAGGTTTATGAAAATAAGATCCATAATCCAAGTGATGTTTCCCTGTGGTTTTCCATTGACGGTGCGGTGCGTTGTGTGAAACCGGGGGAAACGGTTTGAGGAGGGAAGAATATGACCGTTTACAATAAGCTGGTGCGCGATAAGATCCCGGAGCTCATCCGGCAGCAGGGGCAGAACCCTATACTGCGCATTCTGGAGGATGAAGAATATACCAAATGTCTGGAACAGAAGCTGGATGAAGAGGTGGCCGAATACCACCGGGACAGGAATTTGGAGGAGCTAGCGGATATCCTGGAGGTGGTCTTTGCGTTGGCAGAAGATCTGGGCGCGTCCCGGGAGCTGCTGATGAAGGTATATCAGGCGAAGCATGATGAGCGGGGCGGCTTTGCTGACCGCCTGTTCCTGATCGCCAAAGAGGACATCTGTCTTTGATAAAAATACACAGCATCCCGCCGGGGATGGGGCGCTGTGCTGTACAATATTCCGAAACTTTCCGGAATGGTTGACTTTCCCGGAAAAACATGTATACTATGATGCATGAAACCAAATAACCTATGAAGTGTTCGGGAAAGGTCGACTTAACCGAATACTGAGGACTCTCTGGAGAACACATTCAGTTGTGTGCCGAAGGTGCAAGGCGAAAGCCGAATCTCTCAGGCAAACGGACAGAGAAGCACAATTGCGACTTTGCTGCAGTCCTCATTTTATGGGGACTGCATTTTGTTTGGTATTTTTCAGAAAGAAGGAAACGCATTATGTACGGTAAACCTATTGACTCCATCGGATTTGTTTCCCAGTATGACCCTGAACTTGCGGCTATGATGGGTCGTGAGCTGACCCGCCAGCAGGACGGCTTGGAGCTGATCGCCTCCGAAAACTTTGCTTCTCCCGCTGTTATTGCGGCCATGGGCTCTATCCTGACCAATAAGTACGCCGAGGGTCTGCCCGGCAAGCGTTATTACGGCGGCTGCCAGTATGTCGATGAGCTGGAGGCTCTTTGCATCGAGCGCGCTAAGGCGCTGTTCGGCGCGGAGTTTGCCAATGTTCAGCCGCACTCCGGCGCTCAGGCCAACATGGCCGTGCAGCTTGCGCTGCTGCAGCCCGGCGACACCATGATGGGCATGAGCCTTGCCAATGGCGGACACCTGTCCCACGGCAGCCCTGCCAACATTTCCGGCAAGTATTACAATGTGGTTTCCTATGACGTTAACCATGATACCGGCCTGATCGACTACGATCAGATTCGGGACATGGCAAAGGCTTGCCAGCCCAAGCTGATCATTGCGGGCGCTTCCGCTTACCCCAGAGCCATCGATTTCAGCATTTTTGCTGACATTGCACACGAAGTCGGCGCTGTGCTGATGGTTGACATGGCACATATTGCCGGTCTGGTTGCCGGCGGCGCGCACCAGAGCCCTGTGCCTTACGCCGATATCGTCACTACTACTACCCACAAGACCCTTCGTGGTCCCCGGGGCGGCCTGATTCTGGCCAAGGAGGAGTATGCCAAGAAGCTGAACTCCGCCGTGTTCCCCGGCACCCAGGGCGGCCCGCTGGAGCACGTGATCGCTGCCAAGGCGGTCTGTCTGAAGGAGGCTATGCAGCCTGAGTTCAAGACCTACGCACAGAATGTGGTCAAGAACGCCAAGGCTATGGCATCCGCTCTGCTGGAGGAGGGCTTTGATCTGGTCACCGGCGGCACGGATAACCACCTGATGCTGGCTGACCTGCGTCCCATGAACATCACCGGCAAGGAACTGCAGACCCGCTGCGATGCCAACCACATCACCCTGAACAAGAACGCTATCCCCAACGATCCCCAGAAGCCCGCCGTCACCAGCGGTGTCCGAATCGGTACGGCTGCGGTCACGACCAGAGGTCTGGGTGAGGCGGAGATGAAGCGCATCGCCCACTGCATTGGTTTGACTGCCCGCGATTTCGAGGGCACCCAGGCTGAGGTTCAGGCAACGGTTGCCGATATTTGTGATCAGTTCCCCTTGTATAAGTGATTTTTTTCATCCCGGATGGCAGCCGCCATCCGGGAATTTGCCTGTTACGGTGCGGAAGAACAGGGAAAATCGGGGGTAACAGGAAAAGTAACACCACATTTTCCTTTTTTGTGCTATAATCGGGGCGAAGGAGTGATGTGTCATGGAACTGAAAGATAAACTAAAACAGCTTCGTAAGGAGAAGGGGCTGTCACAGGCGCAGCTTGCAGAGCTGCTTTTTGTCAGCCGCAGCACGGTGGCAAAGTGGGAGAATGGCTTGGGCCTTCCCAATCCGGAGTCTATGGAGCGGCTGGAGCAGGAATTTGAAATCAGCAAAGAGGACATTGCTACCAGTGAACCGGAGACGGTGATCGTGGAGAAAAACCGCCGCCTGCGCCGGTTTGGTGAAACGGCTGTGATTTTGGGCGTGATCGTTGCCGTGGTTGTAATGTGCCTTTTACCGTTCTGGATCGAGGAATACGGTTATGGCTTAACACCGGAAATGTCTGCAGGCATCTGGGCTGATCGGCCTTACATCGGTATAGACGAGTATCGGTTCTATTACTTTCGTGATACTGTTGTGGGTGAAAATGATCAAGAGATTGAGAACCACTGTATGCTGGTACATCTTTGTCCGGTAAAAAAGCATTTCTGGGGATACACGGTTGAAGATGTTCCGTGTTACAGAGTGTTTGACGGGAATGAACGTGTGGCAATTCTGCATTCGCTTAAAGGGAAAGAAGGATACTACTACAACTTTATAGAGGCAACTTTTGACGATGATTTTCAAATTAAAGACTATTTCTTTGATGTTGAACAAGTATATGTCAATGGCTTCGATTCTTGGCTTACAGATGGATTTGATTTGGAAGGTGGGGAACTATGTGGGACACAGATGGGGTTTTTCTTTATATCTTCCGAGCCGGTCCAGTGGTTCCATATTGGAGAAGTGGAATTATATGTGGATACTGATTTCGTTGGCAATTACGATTGATATTGATTTTGCTGTCCCGGATGGAGCTTTCCATCCGGGATTTTGATGAAAATGGTTGACTTTTTCACATTTTGTGTTAGAATGTCAGAGATATGCAAAAGCGATGCGGAAACCAAGCAGGCGGATGGCCTTTAGCGAGAGGGGAGCGGTGAAAGCCCCTTGGCACAGATCCTGCAAGCCACTTCCAAGCAGCCCGGGAGGACCGGGACGGGGGCTCCCGTTACAGAGCGGCTAAGATGCCTGCACAGCAGGCGAATTAGGGTGGTACCGCGATTCACGTCGCCCCTATGTGTCAGGGGCGGCGTTTTATATTAAAAATAAGTGTCATTGCGAACCAGTGACCGATGTCACTGGTGTGGCAATCCCCGAATGGATAGCATTGTCTGAAGAACCGGGGGATTCCCACGCCAGTGTGCGCACTGGCTCGGAATGACAGAGAAACTTAAGGAGGCAAATTCCTATGAATCCCAAGCCTTACGGCGTAAACGAGCTGCGTGAGATGTTCCTGAGCTATTTTGAGAGCAAGGGTCATCTGCGTCTGCCCAGCTTTTCCCTGATCCCTCAGAATGACCAGTCTCTGCTGCTGATCAACTCCGGCATGGCTCCCATGAAGCCCTACTTCAAGGGTGAGGTGGAGCCGCCCCGCCGCCGGGTCTGCACCTGCCAGAAATGCATCCGTACCGGCGATATCGAAAACATTGGCAAGACGGCCCGCCACGGCACCTATTTTGAGATGCTGGGCAACTTCTCCTTCGGCGATTACTTCAAGCACGAGGCAATTGCTTGGTGCTGGGAGTTCCTGACCAAGATCGTCGGTCTGGATGCGGATCGGCTGTATCCCTCCATCTATGAAAACGATGACGAGGCCTTCGAGATCTGGAATAAGGAGATCGGCGTCCCCGCAGAGAAGATCTTCCGTTTCGGAAAGTCCGACAACTTCTGGGAGCATGGTTCCGGCCCCTGCGGCCCCTGCAGCGAGGTCTATTACGACCGCGGCGAGAAGTACGGCTGCGGCAAGCCCGGCTGCACCGTGGGCTGCGACTGCGACCGTTACATGGAGGTCTGGAACAACGTGTTCTCCCAGTTCGACAACGACGGTCAGGGCAACTACACGGAGCTGGCTCAGAAGAATATCGACACCGGCATGGGTCTGGAGCGTCTGGCAGTGGTCTGCCAGGACGTGAACAGCCTGTTCGATGTGGACACCGTGATGAACATCACCAACAAGGTCACTGCCATCACCGGCGCGAGCTACGGCCAGAGCACCAAGACGGACGTTTCCCTGCGTGTGATTACGGATCATATCCGCGCTTCTACCTTCATGATCGCCGACGGCGTACGCCCCACCAATGAGGGTCGGGGCTATGTCCTGCGCCGTCTGCTGCGCCGGGCCGCTCGTCATGGCAGACTCCTTGGCGTTAAGAAACCCTTCTTGTATGAAGTGGTCGAGACCGTCATTCAGGAAAATGAGAGCCACTACGGCTACCTCCGGGAGCGGGCGGACTATATTGTCAAGACCGTGCTGACCGAGGAAGAGAGTTTTGCCAAGACCATTGACACCGGTATGCGGATCTTCAATGAAAAGCTGGCGGAGCATAAGGCCAGCGGTGCCACCGTGTTCTCCGGCGAGGACGCGTTCCTGCTGTCTGATACCTACGGCTTCCCGGTGGATTTGACCATCGAAATGCTGGAGGACGAAGGCCTCACCGTGGATATGGACAAGTATGCTGCCTGCCGTGAGGAGCAGCGCAAGCGTGCCCGTGAGGATCGCCTGAAGATGGGCGATCTGGGCTGGGCTGGCATTGATCTGGGTCAGGATATCAAGCCTACCGACTTTGTTGGTTATACCGAGAATGTCTGTGAAGCGAAGGTTGTGGCTGTCTGCGTGGATGAAGAGCTCAGCGGCTCTATCACCGGCGGCGAAAAGGGCATCATCGTGCTGGACAAGACCCCCTTCTATGCCGAAATGGGCGGCCAGGTGGCTGACCATGGTGTCATTTTGGTTGGCGACAGCCGTTTTGTGGTCAACAATGTTCAGAAGGACAAGGGCGGTAAGTACCTGCACTACGGTGAAATGACCACCGGCACGATCAAAGTAGAAGATCTGGTCTGCGCCTCCATCAATGTGGAGCGCCGCAATGCCATCCGGCGTGCCCACTCTGCTACCCACCTGCTGCAGAAGGCGCTGACTTCCGTCTTGGGCGACCATGTCCACCAGCAGGGCTCTTTGGTGGAGCCTGACCGCCTGCGTTTCGACTTTACCCACTATTCCGCCATGACCGGCGAGGAGCTGGCAAAGGTGGATGAGATCGTTCAGAACGCTGTTCTGGAGGGCTACGGTATCGACACCCGTGAGATGCCCATTGATGAGGCTAAGGCCATGGGCGCCACCGCACTGTTCAGCGAAAAGTACGGCGATACGGTTCGCGTTGTCAATATGGGCGGCTGGTCCATTGAGCTGTGCGGCGGTACGCATCTGGATAACACGGCTAAGGTTGGCCCCTTCCGCATTGAGAGCGAGGGATCCGTTGCCTCCGGTGTCCGCCGAATCGTTGCCATCACCGGCAAGGAGTGTCTGGCGGACATGGCCAAGAGCCGTGAGCTGATCTATGGTGCCTGCTCTCAGCTCAAGGTCAAGCCCGGTGAGCTGAAGGAGAAGATCCAGACCCAGCTTGACGAGATCAAAAACCTGAAGCGTGCCATTGAGAGCTTCAAGGCCAAGGAGGCTGCCGGTGAAGTTGACCGCTTCCTGTTCGGTTCTCACAATATTGGCGGCTTGAAGGTTCTGACGGCCATGCTGGGTGCGGCGGATGCCAATAAGCTGCGGCAGATGGGCGACATGCTGCGGGATAAGGACGCATCCGTTGCCGCGGTGCTGGCATCGGTCAACGGCGACAAGGCGACCTTCCTGGCTGTCTGCGGCAAGGAGGCAATCGCAAAGGGAATCAAGGCCGGTGATCTGGTGAAGCTGGTCTGCACGGCCTGCGGCGGTTCCGGCGGCGGAAAGCCGGACAGCGCGATGGGCGGCGGCAAGGATCTGACCAAGGTCGACAACGCGCTGGCCCTGGTGGATGATTTCATCGTTTCCAAGCTGAATTGATTTTGTGGGCACCGTGTAACGCGGTGCCCATTTTTAACGAAGGGAGGCTGCCCCATGCGTAAATTGATGTGGTTCACTTTGGGCTTCGGCGCGGCCTGTGCCCTGGGTGCTTATGTATATTGCCACTGGTGGATGGCACTGGCGGCGCTGCTGCTGGGCGTGGCGGCGTTTTTCATGAGAAAGAAGTGGAAGCCTCTTCGCGTGGCCGCTGCGATCCTGCTGGGAATTGCGGTGGGAACCGGCTGGTATTATGCTTATAACGGTTTGTACCTACAAGAAGCGTGGCTTTTGGATGGGCAGACACTGACGATTTCCGCTGAAGTGACGGATTACAGCTACGAAACCGATTACGGCTGTGCTGTAGAGGCAGAGATCCGTGCAGGCGGCAAACGCTATACGGTACGGATGTACCTTGACGATACAAAGCATCTGATACCCGGTGACCGGATCATGGGAGAATTTCGTCTTCGTTACACCAATGACAGGGAAGAGCCAACATATCACAGGGGAAACGGCACATTTTTGCTTGCATACCAGCGCGGTGATATTCAAATCACACTAACAGACGCGGTTCCGTATCAATATTATCCGGCGGCATTGCGTCGCCGGCTGACGACTATTTTGGAGCAAATATTTCCGTCTGACACGGCTTTCTTTGCCAAGGCGCTGCTTCTCGGAGATCGAACAGATGTCGGTTATGAGATCAATACGGCGTTTAAGGTCAGCGGGATCAGTCACATTATCGCGGTATCCGGTCTGCATGTATCGATTCTTTTTGCACTGATCATGCTGATCTCAGGCAGACGAAGGGTGCTGACAGCGTTGCTTGGTATTCCTGTTCTGCTGCTTTTTGCCGCGGTGGCAGGCTTCACCCCATCTGTTACGAGAGCTTGTCTGATGCAGATATTGATGCTGTTGGCGTTACTCTTTGACAAGGAATATGACCCGGCCACGGCGCTTTCCTTTGCGGCACTGGTGATGCTCATTGTTAATCCGGTCGTGATTACCTCTGCCAGCTTTCAATTGTCTATTGGATGCATGGCGGGGATATTCCTGTTCTCCAAGCGTATCAGTGCTTGGGTCAGCGGTTACGCTTTCTGGAAGGGATGGAAAGGGAAAAGCCTTCGAGTTCGGTTTCGAAATTGGATATCCGGCGGCGTTGGCGTAACCCTGAGCGCCATGTTCTTTACCACGCCACTGGTGGCGTATTATTTTGGAGCGGTCAGCCTTGTGAGTATCGTTACCAACCTGCTGACGCTATGGGCGGTATCGATGATCTTTTATGGAATTATGGCTGTGTGTCTGCTGTATTTTGTTTGGGCGAAAGCGGCTGCAGCACTGGCGTGGTTGATCAGCTGGCTGATTCGTTATGTGTTGGGGGTATCCCAAACATTGTCTGCGTTTCCGTTGGCAGCCGTGTATACCCAGAGCGTGTTCATCGTTTTGTGGCTGGTATTATGCTACGGACTGATTGCGGTGTTCCTTCTGTCGAAGAAGCGTCAGCCCTTTGTGCTGATCTGCTGCGGTGTTTTGGGCTTGTGCCTGGCGTTGGGGTGTTCCTGGATGGAGCCTTTGTTGGATGATACGCGGATGACGGTACTGGATGTGGGACAGGGACAGTGTATCATTCTCCAATCTGACGGCAGAACCTTTCTTGTGGACTGCGGCGGTGACAGTGATACGCAAGCCGCGGATCTGGCGGCAGAAACGCTGTTGTCGCAGGGAATATCCCGGCTGGATGGCTTGATCGTGACCCATTACGACAGTGACCACGCAGGTGGGGTGGGGTATCTTCTGTCCCGCGTTCCGGCAGATACGGTATTCCTGCCGGACAGTCCGGACGAGGATGGCATACTGGATACCATCCTTCCATACTGCCGCGGCGCTCAGGTTTTCGTGAACGAGGATCTGCTGCTTCGGTGGGATGATACATCTATGACTGTGTTTGCTCCGATTTTATCTACTTCGGATAATGAAAGGGGCCTTTGCGTCTTGTTCCAAGGTGAAAAGTGTGATATACTGGTCACCGGAGATCTGAGCCGTTTGGGCGAGCGGCTTTTGATGATGGAAAAGCCGATTCCAAAGCTGACTGCCCTTGTTGTGGGGCACCATGGCTCCAAATCATCCACAGGCGAGGCGCTGCTGGAAGCGACCCGGCCTGAATATGCCTTTATTTCTGTGGGCGCGGACAATTATTACGGTCATCCGAGCAGCGAGGTGCTGGATCGGCTGACCATGTTCGGCTGCGCGGTTTACCGTACCGATGAGGATGGTACGATTATTTTCAGGAGGTGACATTATGGCGAAGCAGAATACAGATCATACCGCCTTTGATGATCTGAAAGGGGCGATTCGCGCCAAAAGCGTGGGAAATTTGTATTTTTTTCACGGTGAAGAGATGTTTCTCCTGAATTACTATCTGGAGCAGCTTAAGAAGCTTCTTCTGGATGAACTGACGGAATCTTTTAACTACCACCGTCTGACGGCGGAGACCTTCGACATCCGCGATTTTGCTGATGCGGTAGAAAATCTGCCCATGATGGCGGAGCGTACGCTGGTGCAGGTGGATGATATTGACCTGTTTAAGTTGCCGGAGGACAGCCGGAACAAGCTCGTGGATGTTCTGACCGATATACCGGATTACTGTACCGTTGTCTTTACCTATGTGACCGTGCCCTGGAAGCCGGACAAGCGGCTGAAGAAGCTGTGGGAGGCGGTCGAGAATAACGGCTCTGTGGTGGAATTTGCCAAGCAGGAACCCAGGGATCTGATCCCATGGATCACCCGGCATTTCGCGGCGAAGGGAAAGCGTATCTCTACGGATCTGTGCGGCTACCTCATTGAGATCACCGGCGGAACGATGACGGCTCTCTCCGGCGAGATTCAGAAGATCTGTGCCTACTCCGGAGCAGAGCACATTCAAAAGACGGATATCGACGCAGTGACGGAACCGGTGATGGATGCGGTGGTGTTCCAAATGACCGACCTTTTGGGGCAGGGGCAGTATGCCGCGGCTCTGGCGAAGCTCCATCAACTGCTGAAAATGCAGCAGGAGCCTATTGCGATTCTGGGCGCGGTAGGCGGCCACTTCCGCCGGATCGGTACCGCCCGGACGCTGCTGGATAACGGCAAGCAGGCTGGTGAGCTGATGAAGCTGTGCGCAATGGGCAGTTATCCGGCTCAGAAGACAATGGATATGGCTCGTCGGTTTTCTCCGGATTTCTGCCGCAAGGCCGCGGAACTGGTGCTGGAGACGGACTATAAAATGAAGACCTCCTTTGATGACCAGGACAGGCTTCTGGAGCTGCTGATTCTGCAGCTTGCGCAGGAGGCCCGCCGTGATTAAGATCAAAGAGGCCATCGTGGTGGAGGGACGCTACGATAAAAACACCCTGAGTCAGATCGTGGATGCCACGATCTTTGAAACCAACGGCTTTGGGATCTTCAAGGATGTGCAGCGTATGAACCTGCTGCGCCGGGTGGCGGAAAAACACGGGCTGATCGTGTTTACGGATTCGGATGGTGCCGGCTTTGTGATCCGCAACCGAATTAAAAGCTGTATCCCGGCGCAGTATTTAAAGCATGCCTATATCCCGGATATTTTTGGCAAGGAGCGGCGCAAGGCGGCTCCCGGCAAGGAAGGGAAGCTGGGAGTAGAGGGGATGACGAAGGAAGTCCTTCTGGACGCGCTGCGACGCTGCGGCGCAACCGCTGAGGGAGAGAGTGCAGTTACATCTGAACGGATCACCAAGCAGGATCTGATGGAATTGGGTCTATCCGGCGGCAAGGATGCCAGCGCGAAACGTCTGGCCTTGCTGAAAAAGCTGGAGCTGCCGGAACACTTGAGCGCTAATGCCATGCTGCAGGCACTGAATATGCTGTATGATTTGGATGAGTTGACTCAGATCGTCAACGATTTGGAAGAGAGATAGATTGCTGTTTATGGGATTATTGGCGCACGAAAAAAGAAGCATGTCATTGCGAGCCAGTGCGCTGCGACTCGCTAAAAGCCGATGCTGGCGCATCGGTTGCTCGCTTGCACAGCCCTGCGGGGCTAGACACTGGCGTGGCAATCCCCCGGTTCTTGCGGCATTTTGAGTCGGTAATCGTATCATTTTACCATTCAACGGTGAGATTGCCACGTCGCTTCGCTCCTCGCAATGACAGCGTTTCTTAGTGCGCTAGACAACAATTTACCTCACAATATGGAGTAACACCATGGTAGATATATCGGTTAACAATTTAACAAAATTCTTCGTCATCGGTGAAAACCTGCTGGAAGGACTGACGTTCGATATTCAGGAAGGGGAGTGTGTGGCGATCTTAGGCCGCAACGGCTGCGGAAAGACCACCCTGTTTAAGATCCTCACCGGTGAAATGGACTATGACGACGGCGAGGTCTATGTCAATCCCAATAAGCGCATTGGCTTGATCTCCCAGATTCCCAAATTCCCTGCGGGTTACACTGTGGAGGATGTGCTCCGTTCTGCCTACGCACCACTGATGAAGATTAAGGAAAAGATGGAGTCGCTGGAGCACGCCATGTCGGCCGGCGCTTCTGCCGAGCAGCTTCGGGAATACGATAACCTGACGAACCGCTTCCAGTCCGGGGGCGGCTATGAGATGGATGTGGATGTGGACAAGGTCTGCAACGGCCTGGGTATCACTGCCGAGCAGCGCGTTCAGGAATTCGACAGCCTCTCCGGCGGCGAAAAAACCAGAGTGAATCTGGCAAGGCTGCTGCTGGAAAAGACGGATATTCTGCTGCTGGATGAGCCTACCAACCATTTGGATCTTCGCAGTGTGGAATGGCTGGAGAACTACATCAACAATTTCAAGGGAACGGTGCTGGCCATTTCCCATGACCGCTATTTCATCGATCAGGTGGCCGATCGGGTCATTGAGATTACGGAGGGGCATGCGGAATTCTATTCCGGCAACTACTCCTTCTATATGGATGAAAAGCAGGCTCGGTTTGACCTGCAGCTCAAGCAATACGAGCAGGAACAGGCGAAATTAAAGCAACTTGGCTATACATTAGACCGGATGAAGGGATGGGGCATCAACAACCGCACCCTGTTCCGCCGCGCCATGTCCATCCAGCACCGCATGGAGCGCATCGAGAAAACCAAGAAGCCCCAGAAGGAAAAGACCATGAAGGCCAGCTTTGGGGAGAAGGATTTTTCCGGCGATGTGGTGTTCAAAATGAAAAATGTATCCAAGGCATTTGGTGAACGGACGCTGTTTTCGGATGTGAACCTGAATGTGGAAGGCGGCGAGCGGATCGCCCTGCTGGGCGACAATGGCACCGGCAAGTCCACCTTTATCAAATGCCTGCTGGGGGAGGAGGACTGCGAAGGCAAGCTCCAGTTCGGCCCTACGGTGAAATGGGGATATCTGCCCCAGATCATCAAGTTCAGCCACCCAGAGCGGACGCTTTACGACACCATGCTCTATGAAAAGAACTGCTCCCCCCAGATGGCGCGTGACCGCCTTGGCGCGTTCATGTTCCAAGGGGAGGACGTGTTCAAGACTGTGGGGACGCTCTCCGGCGGTGAGCAGTCACGGCTGCGGCTGTGCATGCTGATGGATGAAAAGATCAATCTTCTGATCCTGGACGAACCGACGAACCATCTGGACATCGCGTCTCGTGAATGGGTGGAGGCGGCCATCGAGGAATTTGAGGGCGTGCTGCTGTTCGTCAGCCATGACCGGTATTTCATTGAAAAGTTCGCGGAGCGGATCTGGCTGCTGGAAGATGGGCAGATCCGGGATTTCCCCTGCGGCTATGCCAAATACCGCTCCATCATCGAGCATGAACAGGCGGCCAAAACAGTGGCTCCCTCTGCGCCCAAGCCGAAAAAAGAAAAGCCCAAGGGCGGCACCAAGGATCAGGATAAGCTGATCCGCCGCCTGGAGCGGGAGATCGAAAAGCAGGAAAAGATCGTCGCGGAATTCGACACGAAGATCGAGGCGGCCTCTGCCGACTATCAGGAGCTGACCCGGCTTCTTTCCGAAAAGGAAGACGCGGAAATGGTGCTGATGGATATGATGGAGCAGTGGGAACAGGCGCAGGAATGAATGTGACGAAATTTGAACGTTTTCTATCCGCAGCCCGGGCACTGAATGAATGGAATGTTACACCTTTGCTGTTTGGCTCGCTAGGGCTGGAGCGGCGGCTAAATACAGATCTGCAGGCTGAGGATATCGATATCCTTGTGCCGGAAGTGTATCTGCATGATGGCTGGCATGACCTTGTGACGCTGATGGAAGAGATGGGCTATACGCTGTACGATCTCCATGAGCATGCCTTCCAAAAGGACGGTGCCAGCGTGGCCTTTGCCGCCATCGAGAGTTTGAAGCCCTTTGCCGGAGTGGACATTTCCAAGATCCCAATGGAAGAGACAGGCGGCGCACATTTTCTCCTGCTGGATCTGCGGGACTATCTGAGGGTCTATACCGCCTCATCTAAGGACGGCTACCGGGCGGATAAGAAGCATGGGAAAGATACGCAGAAGATCCAACTTCTGAAATCGGCCCTCAATTTGGTTGACACGTTGGATGAACCGTCCTATAATAAGCAAAGATAAATTCAAAGGAGCGAATGAACAAATGAGTTCTTGTAACGGTAATTGCAGCAGCTGCGGCAGTGATTGCGCCGACCGCAAGGCGGAAAGCCTGCTGGCGGCGCTGAACCCCAAGGCAAGCGTAAAGAAAGTCATCGCCGTGGTCTCCGGCAAGGGCGGCGTGGGCAAGTCCACCGTCACCTCCATGCTGGCGGTAGCCATGGCCCGCAAGGGCAAGCGGGTCGGCGTTCTGGATGCCGACATCACCGGCCCCTCCGCACCCACGGCCTTTGGTGTCACCGAGTGCCAGGGCGCCAACGAGGATGGCCTGTACCCGGCGCTGACTCGTGGCGGCATCCAGGTCATGTCCATCAATCTGCTGCTGGATAACCCTGCTGATCCTGTGGTCTGGCGGGGGCCGGTCATTGCCGGCGCGGTGAAGCAGTTCTGGACCGACGTGATCTGGGAGGATGTGGACTACCTGTTCGTGGATATGCCCCCCGGAACCGGCGATGTGCCCCTGACTGTGTTCCAGAGCCTGCCGGTGGACGGCATCGTCATCGTGACCAGCCCTCAGGATCTGGTGTCCATGATCGTGTCCAAGGCTGTGAAGATGGCGAACATGATGCACATTCCTGTGCTGGGCTTCGTGGAGAACTATTCCTATCTGGAATGCCCGGACTGCGGCAAGAAGATCAACGTCTTTGGCGAAAGCCATTTGGATGAGGTGGCCGCGTCCTTCGGCCTGCCGGTTCTGGCTCGGCTGCCCATCGACCCCAAGGTGGCTCAGAGCTACGACAATGGCTTGATGGAGACAGTTGACACCTCCAAGGTAGATGGCGTGATCGCCGCCATTGAAGCCGCGCAATAATTGGAAAGTAATTGAGCCGACCCAGATTGAAGTGACCCCAAAAAGTTAGACAAATATTTCTAACAAAAATTGTTCAAGCAGCCAAGAGGGCTTGCAGTCTGTGT
>CANBCW010000004.1 GCA_947367115.1 uncultured Clostridia bacterium
ATTCATTATTCAACAGTCATTAGTCATTTCCGAATGCAGCTTTTCTTAATGAATGATGAAGCCGCTTCGCTGATGAATAATGAATAATTCAATTCGGTGGACTGTTGCTTGCCGCCGGTCTCGCCGGCGGCAACACATCAGTTTTTCGCCCGAGGCGAAAAATGCAACCAAATCCCTCCTTCTCCGCCATAACAAAAACCGTCTGAATTTACGAATTCAGACGGTTTTTTAATACTTTTTGCATGTTTACATAGGAAACCCGAAGCCTGCATCTCCACCTCGTCCGTGGTGTAGCTGCCCTCCAACGGCCGTCGGTTATGCTCGTCAGTCTTCGTATCGGAGAAGGAATAGCGGATATCGCTTTTCTTGTCATTAAACCGTTCTGAAAGAGGAATTACATTGCCATTATCATCATAGGTGATAGGATCGGCAGATTTGATGTTGTTTCGATCAAAGACAACATAATGGTTTGACGATCTCCCTCCGTCAATAATGTTCGGAAACATGATCCCATCGTCCCCATTTTTAATTGCTTTCCTTGTCCATTTTACTTTCTCTGTGTCAGCCCGAAAATCACCGCTTGCCACAGAATAACTTGGGATTCGAACTTTCAGGTTAAGCACCCTTGGGGAAATCTCATCTCCATCTGTAATGTTTCTGATAACAGCGGCATCGAGCATATTCCTGATTGAATCAACAAACCGTGCGGGGTGGATGCGACCATAGCTGTATTGCGAATCGTTATACCACTCCAACATGATTCCAAACCGTTCTACCATATCACGAAAAACATCTATATTAGATTGGTATGTTTCGTAGGTCAGCGGAATATATGTTTTGGTGTTCTTGAACGCGCCAAGGCGGAACAATTCCTCATACTCATCAGGAAGATACTTCTTAAAGTAATCCCCAATGGTATCCATGTCGAAATAGTTGTTCGACACAGAGAACGAACCCTCAGCAATGGGTATAGTTCCAGGTCGTTTAAAAGCAAAGTCGACCCCTTCCATGACTGCATCAGCCTTTTGACAGATTTGGGTCCAGGTTTCTTGTTCCGCGTAATCCGTTCCCTGCGGCGTTGAATACGCCATTGCGGTATTGGCAGAATCAGTAAGCCAGATACCCATTTTAGCTGACCGTGCGCCTGTTTTACTTCCCGTGGGCTCGAATGTGTTGAAGCTCTTGCTTGTTCCGTGGAATAAATTCAAGGTGTAACCCGCCGCCTTCGCAGCCTCATCTACCATCTTCTGCGCCGCTGCCGTATCGCCACGCTTGACCGCATCCATATAGGCATTATCCAGACCGCTGAATACACCCGAACCGCTAAAGGAGAATTGCTTGTTGACTTCATTCGCATTTTGTGGTAACATAATCTCAAAGGTTGATGGAACTACTCCGTAAGCCGACATTCCGCCCAGTTGTTCATTCTGCTGGCCGGGGTCGTGGGAGCTATCAACCTTCTTTTTTGTTGCCATTTCGTAGATTTGGCTACGCAGATCCTTATCTAAGGTCCGTATTTTAAAAACCACAGGATAAGATGCATCACCAATCTTTGCTACAGCAACAAAGCAGTCCCAATCAATCCTGCCACCTATTTTTTGTTCATATTGCTGTGGGCATCATTCTTAGAGCTAAACGAATACTCAGCATTTTCAACCAATTCTTTGAATTGATTGAAAACTTCTACTCGGTCTGCGGTAATAACTCCGCCAACCGAGTGATCAACTCCTGCCCTGGTCAGGTAAGCCTCTGCGTACTGATTGTTATGCGTAAAGTAGACAGATGAACCCATGAATTTCTCCAAGATACCTTTCAGATAATTCCTTGCAGTTTTCCCATCGTTCAAGTTATTATTAATTGAATTCTTCTATGCATCATTTACTTTGATCCAAACAACCTTTCCCCTATCCACAAGTCCAGCAACAGTGCTGTCTATTGCTAATTGCTCTGCCTCTGTATCTCCGAAATCCACAAACACACGATCAATGTCTACATTGCGCATAGAACCTTTTACACCACCCTCCGGGGTGGTATTTTTTTGCCCATCAGCAACCGAATACTTCTCCAGCGAATGCCCCAACCGCTCATCCTCTGCCCGGTCATACTCGTCCATTGCAGAATCGTATTCCTCTTCGCTGATCCGCCCCTCCCGGTAATCAGACTCCGTCTGATCACGAGACTGCTGAAGCTCGTCATCCCTTGTTTACCCCATCTTTAATGTATTCGATGACAACAAACACCCCGGATCCAGAAAACGATCCGGGGTGTTCTCATCAATGCGCAAATTGACTTTTATACAGCTCCGCGTAGAAGCCGCGCTTTTGCAGCAGCTCCTCGTGCTTTCCCTGTTCCACGATCTGCCCGCTGCGCATGACCAGGATCAGGTCAGCCTCCTGGATGGTAGACAGCCGGTGAGCCACAATGAAGGACGTTCGTCCCTGCATCATGGTGTCGAACGCCTTCTGGATCCGCTGCTCTGTTCTGGTGTCGATGGAGGAAGTGGCTTCATCAAGGAACAGCATGGGCGGCAGACACAGCATGACGCGGGCAATACACAGAAGCTGCTTCTGTCCCTGGGACAGACTGCCGCCGGACTCGCCGATGACCGTATCATAGCCATTTGGCAGGCGGCGGATAAAACCGTGGGCATGAGCCTGCTTTGCCGCAGCAATGATCTCTTCATCCGTGGCATCGGGCTTCCCCATGGCGATATTCTCCCGGATTGTCCCAGCCCGGAGCCATGTATCCTGCAGCACCATGCCCACACTGCGGCGCAGAGCGCCCCGGTTCATCTTCATGGTATTGATGCCATCCAGGCAGATTTCGCCGCCATCCGGGTCATAGAAGCGCATCAGAAGGTTGATAAAGGTGGTCTTTCCGCAGCCGGTGGGGCCAACGATGGCCACCCGCTGCCCCGGCTTAACGGACAGATTGAAATTTTGAATCAAGGATCTATCCTTGCGGTACGAGAACGACAGGTTCCGAATTTCAACTGCCCCCTGTACCACTGCGGGCTGCTGCGGATCCTCAGGCTCGGAAGACTGAGCCGGTTCTTCGATCAGTTCAAACACACGTCCGGCACAAGCCAGCGCGTTCTGAAGTTCTGTAACAACGCCGGATATCTCATTAAAGGGTTTGGTATACTGGTTTGCATAGTTCAGGAAACTGGTCAGCATGCCGACAGAGAATGCGCCGCCACCGCCAATGACCACCAGAGCGCCCACAAGGGCAACCCCTGCGTAAACCAGAGAATTGACAAACCGGGTAGATGGATTGACCAGCGAAGAGAAGAAAATTGCTCGCAGGGAGCACTTTTCCAGCCGGTCATTGACCTCGCAGAACTCTGCCAGCGAGGCACCTTCGTGCCCAAAAGCCTTGACGACCTTCAGGTTCCCCAGAGTCTCATCGATGGCAGCGGTTTGCTCGCCCTTCGTTTTGGTCTGGAGCTGAAACATCGAGTAGGTGGATCTTGCAATGTAATTCGCCACCAGCAGCGACACCGGCGTAATGCAGATCACCACCAAAGCGATCTGCCAGCTGATTGAGAGCATCAAAATCAGTGTACCCACAATGGTCATGACACCTGTGAAAAGCTGTGTAAAGCCCATGAGCAGGCCGTCAGCAAAGGAATCTACATCAGAAACTACACGGCTAACCACATCACCATGGGGATGGCGGTCTAAATATCGCAAAGGCAAGGATTGGATATGCCGAAAAGCCTCGTTACGAATATCTCGTGTCACGCGATAAGTCACACGATTATTCATCACACTCATCAGCCACTGTGCCAACGCGGACACCCCGGCACATATCGCCACCCCCAGCAGCTTCACGCCCATGGCCTCAAAGTCCACCTTGCCCGCATCAATGATATAATCGATGGCCTCACCCACCAAAATGGGGATATACAGGGACATCGCCACAGACACAGTCGCCAGAACGATGGAGGCGGCCATCGCCGCCCAATAAGGGCGCAGGCGCAGCAATACTTTTTTCAGGATCGTCCCCTGACCTTTCTTGTCAGACATCTGCAGCCACCTCCCTCGAGAACTGGGAATAATAGATCTCCTGGTAGACCGGACAGGTTTCCAGCAGAGCATCATGAGTTCCGCTGCCCACCAACTCGCCGTCATCCAGAACCAGAATCAGATCAGCAAAGCGTACCGACGCGGCGCGCTGAGAAACGATAAAGGTAGTGGGCGGGTTCTTCATCCCGCGGATCGCCATACGCAGCCGGGCATCGGTGGCATAATCCAATGCCGACGCGCTGTCATCCATAATGAGGATCTTCGGCTGACGAACCAGTGCGCGGGCAATGGTCAAACGCTGCCGCTGTCCGCCGGAGAAATTGGTGCCGCCCTGCTCTACGCGAGCGTCCAGCTCGCCGGGCTTGTCCTTTACTACCTCACGAGCCTGAGCCAGTTCCAGCGCCTGCCACAGCTCCGCGTCGGTGGCATCTTCCCTGCCCCAGCGCAGATTATCCCGGATTGTCCCCCGGAACAGCACCGCCTTCTGGGGGACAATGCCGATCTGGCTGCGCAGGAACTTCTGATCAATGTCATTCACATCCATTCCATCGATCAGCACTTGACCGCTCCCTGCCCTATACAGCTTCGGAATCAGGTTCACGAGCGTCGATTTGCCCGCTCCGGTACCGCCGATAATGCCAACGGTCTGCCCCGGCGCCGCCCGGAAGGAGATGTGCTCCAGAGAGTCTCCGGAAGCTCCGGCGTACTTAACGCATACATCCTGAAATTCAACAGCTCCACGGATAGCAGGCGCTTCACCGCTTTGCTTCTCCACGGAGGTATCCATTTCCAGAATCGCTCCCAGCCGGTTGCCGCAGGCTACCGCCTTGGTAATGGTGATGATCAGATTTGCCATCTTAATCAGCTCAACCAAGATCTGCGACATATAGTTATACAGCGCGATCACAAGTCCCTGGGTCAGCACACCGTCATAGACCTTGAGAGCACCCACGTGCACCAGCACTACCACCGCCAGATTGATGATCACAAATGTAAGCGGGTTCATAATGGCTGATATCCGTCCGGCAGAAAGCTGGCTTTGCGTCAATGCCTGTGCTCGTTCCTGAAAGTCATGAATCTCGTCCTGCTCCTTGCAGAAAGCTCGCAGGACACGGACACCGGTCAAATTCTGTCGGGTCGCAGACGTGATACCGTCCAGTTTGGCCTGGACTTTCTTATACATGGGCATCGTGATCAGCATAATACCAAAAACAACTACACACAAGATTGGGATGACCGCAGCAAAAACCAGCGCTGCCTGCGCATCGATGGAAAACGCCATGATCATCGCACCGAACACCACAAATGGCGAGCGCAGCAGCAGGCGCAATGTCAGATTTACACCATTCTGCACCTGATTCACATCAGAGGTCATCCGCGTAACCATAGTTGAGGCGCCGAGACCATCGATCTGCGTATAACTGAGTCCCAGCAGTTTTTTCATCAGCGCTGCTCTTAAGCGCGCTGCAAAGCCCACAGCAGCCTTGGCCGCAAAGAACTGTGCCGTGACCGCACTGATCAGACCCACGATTCCCAGCGCTACCATAACCAAGCACATCTTCACGATATAACCGGTATCCCCATTTTCGATACCGGTATCTACGATCTTCGCAACCACAAGAGGGATCATCAGCTCAAAACTGGCCTCCAGCAGTTTAAAAAGCGGGCCAAGAATGCACTCTCTGCCATAGCCTTTCATGTATTTGAATAATCGGTTCAATTCATTTCCCTCTTTCATGAAATTGCTTTTGAGTTATTATATCATTCACGGCGAAGATTGGCAATCCAAATTCCCTATTTTCGTGGAAAAAGCTGTTGACAATCCCGCAGAAAACCGATATAATATTCAGGCTGAAAGAAACGCTAGTGTAGCACAGTCGGTAGTGCATCTCACTCGTAATGAGAAGGTCGCCTGTTCGAGTCAGGTCACTAGCTCCAAAAACCTCGCTGCGCTGCAGCGAGGTTTTTGTTTTCACATTATAAACCGAGATCCTCACCCACCAGAATAAATTTGATTCTGCCCACCGGACGGCAGTGACGGGTGATCAGGATTTGGTTACAGATGCAGGTTTCGCTCTTGCAATCGGCGCAGGAGCCAGTAGCTGTACAAGGATTGTTCAGTAGAAAGCGCTGCTGGTTCAGAGGTGCCGCCACCGTCCGGGCGCGGGTAATGGCATCCTCCAGCGTATCGGTGACTTTATTCATACCGGCAATGACCAGCACTTGCTTCGGCCCATAGACGACGGCAGCCACCCGATTACCAGTGCCGTCGATATTGACCATCTCGCCATCCAGGCTCAGGGCATTGGCACCGGTAAGGAATACGTCAGCAAACATACACGCCTTCCGGTTTTCCTCCTGCTGCTCCGGTGTTTTGGCATTCTCCCGATCCAGCGTGCGGTAATTACCGGTGTTCAGGGCATCCATCAGGCCGATCTCTTTGGCGGACATGGCGCCGCCCCAGCCCACTGTGGCACCCTCCGGGATCAGCTCCAACGCCTTGGAAAGAGCCTCAACCTTGGTAGCGCAGTAGTAAGCGTCAAAATGGCGGCTTTTCAGGTTCTTTACCAGGATAGCCCCTCTCTTTTCGTAGTATTTCTGATGCATTTCGCTCATGCAGGTCACACTCCTTTTCTTTTTATCATAACGTAATTCTGCGAAAATGTAAAGTCCGGTCATAAGTATAAAGCAACAGCGGCGGAGACACATGGCCTCCGCCGCTTTGCAATTACTCAATGATCTCCAGACCCAGGTACTTTTCGAGTGCCGCGATTTTCAGACAAGTGCAGAAAACAAGCATGGCCTTTTCCAGTTCCTCAATGGGAGGCAGGCTGGGGGCGATCCGAATCATGGAGTCATGCGGATCGTGGCCGTAGGGATAAGTTGCGCCGGCCTCAGTCATAACAACTCCGGCCTTCTTGCACAGTTCCAGTGTCCGCTTTGCGGTACCGGGCATAGCCGCAACACATACAAAGTAGCCGCCCTTGGGGTGATGCCAGTGGGCGATACCCTTATTGGTCAGCTCAGAACGGAGCATCTTCAAAACCATTTCAAACTTGGGTCCCAGGATCTCCGCATGCTTCTTCATCAGCTCAAGCGTATGCGCCTTATCCTTCAAATAACGCACATGACGCAGCTGGTTGACCTTATCGTAGGAAATGGTCTGTACACCGATCAGCTTCGTGTGGTATTTAATATTCTCCTCCGAAGATGCCATGACAGAGATACCGGCACCGGGGAATGTGATCTTAGAGGTAGACGCAAACTCATAGACCATATTGGGTCTGCCCGCCTCGGCGCACAGAGAAACGATGTCCCGGAACGGCTCAAATTCGCCGTCAAACTCATGGACGCAGTAGGCATTGTCCCACATAATCGCAAAATCAGGAGCCGCAGGCTTCAGATTTGCAAAACGGTCAACGGTCTCATCTGAATAGGTATAGCCCTGAGGGTTAGAATACTTGGGCACACACCAGACGCCCTTGACCTGAGGATCCTTCACAAGATCCTCGATCACATCCATATCAGGCCCCTCCGGATGCATCGGTACAGTAATCAGCTCAAAGCCGAAATGCTCGGTAATGCGGAAATGCCGGTCATAGCCGGGAGAGGGGCACAGGAACTTGATCCGCTCCTCCTTGCACCAAGGTCTCGGGCTATCCTTCAAGCCATGCGTATAAGCGCGAGCGATCAGGTCATGCATCAGGCTCAAACTGGCATTGCCGCCCACAAAGGTCTGCTCCGGCTTGCAGCCAAGCACATCTGCCCAGTATTCTCTGGCGCAGCGCAGGCCAGCCAGATCACCGTAATTGCGGCAGTCATTGCCATTGATGATACACTGCTCTGCATCCGTCAGCTCCGTCATAATATCGCTGACAAGATCAAGCTGCAGCTTGCTTGGCTTGCCTCGGGACATATCCAGTTTCAAATTCTCCTGCAACAAATTACCGTAACGAGAGATCATTTTTTTTGCTTCAATGCGAAGCTCTTCTCTGCTTCTGCAAGCGTAGGTGGCCAAATCCATCATCCTTTCCCGGAAATTATAGGGATATTATACGCAAAACGGCTCAAAAATGCAAGTCCGAAACGCAAGAAATTCATTTCATTCCACTCTTTCCAAAAGATTTGTAGTGAATGACCAATTCCGGTGCAATCAAAGCAGGAATTTTATTCATTATTACACTTGCAATTTACTTCGTCATGGCATAAAATTCTAATGGATATCTATTGATTGAAGTTCCACTTGATTTTCGAAAGGAAGCGTAACTATGAGTCCGATCTTGAATGTTCCAGAAATTTTTGGCAGCGATGTATTTAACGAGGCTACCATGAAGCAGCGCCTGTCCCCTGAGATCTACGGCGCATGGAAGCAATGCATCCAGACCGGCTCTTCCCTCCCCCTCGACGTGGCCAATGAGATCGCCGAGGCTATGAAGCTCTGGGCCACTGAAAAGGGCGCCACCCACTATACACACTGGTTCCAGCCTATGACCGGAATCACCGCCGAAAAGCATGACTCCTTCATCTCCCCCGCCGGGGATGGCAGGGTCATTATGGAGTTCTCCGGCAAAGAGTTGGTTCGCGGTGAATCGGATGCCAGTTCTTTCCCTTCCGGCGGCCTGCGCGCTACGTTTGAAGCCCGCGGTTACACCGCATGGGATCCAACTGCTTTCGCGTTTGTGAAAGATAACAGCCTGTACATCCCTACCTGTTTCTTCTCCTACACTGGTGAGGCGCTGGACAAAAAGACCCCCTTGCTGCGTTCCATGGATGAAGTGTCCAGGGAGGCCATTCGAATCCTGCGCCTGTTTGGCGATACCGAGACCAAGCGCGTCACCGCATCTGTGGGTGCGGAACAGGAATACTTCCTGCTGCCCCGCGACCTGTATGCCCAGCGGGAAGATCTCCGGCTCACCGGACGGACTCTCTTCGGTGCCCCTGCGCCCAAGGGCGAAGAGCTGGAGGATCACTACTTCGGCACCATCCGCACCCGAGTCTCTACATTTATGAAGGATCTTGACGAACAGCTCTGGCGGCTGGGTATCCTGTCCAAGACCAAACACAACGAGGTGGCTCCCTGCCAGCATGAAATGGCTCCCATTTATTCCAGCGCCAACAGTGCCTGCGATTCCAACCAGTTGATCATGGAGATCATGAAAAAATGTGCCGCCAAGCACAACTTGGTCTGCCTGCTCCATGAAAAGCCCTTTGCCTGTGTCAGCGGCTCCGGCAAGCATAACAACTGGTCCCTGGCCACCGACACCGGCAAAAACCTGTTCAGTCCCGGAAAGACTCCCCGGCAGAACGCTCAATTTTTGGTGTTTTTGGCTGCCTTTGTCAAAGGCGTGGATGAATATCAGGAATTCCTTCGCTGCACGGTCGCATCCGCGGGAAATGACCGCCGTCTGGGTGCCAACGAAGCCCCTCCCGTCATCATTTCCATCTATCTGGGCGATGAACTGCACGCTGTTGTGGAATCCATCATCAACGGTACGAACTACACCGATCCCGAAAAAAGTGTCATGCGCCTGGGCGTGGATGTCATGCCCTCGATTCCGAAGGATACCACCGACCGGAACCGAACCAGCCCCCTGGCTTTCACCGGCAACAAGTTTGAGTTCCGTATGCTGGGCTCCTCCCAGTCCATTGCCGGCCCTAACATTGCCCTGAACACCATCATGGCAGAGGAACTGAGTAAATTTGCAGATGTTCTGGAAAAGGCCGAGGATTTCGATGCCACCCTGCAGAAGCTGGTGTGTGACACCTTCACCGCCCACCAGCGCATCCTCTTCAACGGCAACGGCTATTCCGAGGAATGGCGTGAAGAAGCGGCACGCCGCGGCCTGAGTGATCTGCGCACCACCGTGGAGGCTATGCCCCGGTATGTATCTGACAAAAATGTGGAGCTGGTGACCAAGCACGGTATTTTCACCGAGGCTGAATTCCGGGCGCGAAACGAAATCCATCTGGATGCTTACCGGAAGATCATCAATATCGAAGCAAAAACCACAGTCGATATCGCCACACGGCAAATCCTGCCCGCTGTCAGCCGCTACTGCGCGGATCTGGCATCCAACCTCTACCGCAAGAAATCCGTGGGCTGCACGGTCAAGGCGGAGGAAACGCTGATCAGCCGCCTAAACAGCCACACAGAAGCGCTGTTTGAACAGTGTGAAAAGCTGAGTGCAGATCTGAAAGCGGCACCCGCGGGCAGCATTGAAGCTGCCAGCTATTTCAGCAGTGTAATCGTGCCGGATATGGACGCGGTCAGAGCGGAAGCAGATACCTTGGAGCTGCTGACCGATAAGAGCTACTGGCCCTTCCCTACATACTCCGATTTGCTTTTCTATTAAAATATTGTTTACGCCCCGCACAAAAATGTGCGGGGCGTTAGTGTTCCAATAAGCGTGGCCTACAGCCGTTTTTGTAGGGCACGCATTGTATGCGTGCCTAACAATATGTACATAAAAAACAGGAGCGGGCAAGCCCGCTCCTGCATTTTATAGGGAAATAGGAGGAATTAGAACTCCTTCTTCTTGCTGATGACGATAGCGCCAGCAGTAGCAGCCATCATCGCAACAACCAGACCAGCGACGGAGTAGTCGCCAGTGCCGGGGGTCTCTTCGCCGGAATCGTCCTCGCCGGGGTTCTCATCGACGATCTCTTCGCCCAGATAGACACAGGAGGCCAGCCAAGCGGAGTCAGCATTCTCGGTGCCGTCGATGTTCTCGAAGGGAGACAGGTTGGGCATGTACCAGCCCTGGTAGGAGCCGAAGCCCTTCAGGAAGGCCACCAGATCATCAGTCAGGGGGTACAGGCCGTTGTCATAGGCAGACATATAGACAGTGCTAGCATAGTCACGCATAGCGCCCAGGAAGTCATACTTGGTGCCATCGTACTCACCGCGCATGACCAGAGCACCATAGTCAGAGTAATACGCACCAGTCAGATCGAAGCTCTCGCTCATCAGATCAACATAGATCATGGGGCCTTCGACGCTGCCCAGATGGTAGAAGCCGTTCTCGTCCTTAACAACGGTCTGGGGCTTGGTGATGTCAATATTGTTGACCTGCACATCAGTGGTATCCACCAGATTGTCATCGGAGGGGATGTGAACATTCTCGTAGTCAACGTACACGATCTGCTCCTGCTCCTCGCCGTCGGCAGTCTTCGTAACGGTCAGAACGGTGTCCTCAGAGCCGACAACACCGATCAGCTTAGACTGACCAACAGCGGTGCACTCCCAAACGACCACATTGGTCTTGCTGTCACCATTGACATCAAAGGGATAGGTGGTGGTGTTCCAGTCGCCGATCAGAACGCCCTCGGGAGCGGTGAAGGTGTAGGTGCCGATCTCAGTGGGCTCGAACTCGAACAGGGTGTTCTCAGCGTTCTCTTCCATGGTCAGATCGTTCTCACCGATAGCCAGATCGGTGCCGGAAACGATGTACTCTTCCTTGGGGATTTCAACTTCGATATCATCAGGAGTGAAGGTAATGTCGGCAGAAATAGTGCCGTCAACGTTGCCAGCCTCAGCAGAGCTGTAGGCATAGATGCGGATTTCGTAGGTACCGACCTGAGTCATCTCGAACTCCTTGTCGGCACCAGTGTTAAACTTGGTCTTGTACAGGGACTCAATACCGTCGGGGGTGATGATCTTATAACGCCAGCCGGGATTGCACTCGCCGATCACGATGTGCAGGATACCAGCAGACTCGGTCTCGAAGATGTAGGTCCAGGGCTTCTTGTCGGTGGAAGCAGCACCGGAAACGCTGATGGTGCCATCGCCGTAAACGACATTGCTGTCTTCCTCTTCGCCGCCGACATCATCGCCGCCCTCATCAGGAACAGCGTCGAAGGTCAGATCAAGGGTGATCTGAGAGGCGGTGCCCATAGCGCTCATAACGCCGATGGAAACGACATCGCCAACAGCCACTTCAACAGTTGTACTGGGAGAATAAACAGTCTCGCCGTTGATGACCAGCATGTACATCATGCCGAACTGCATGCCGGGGTTGGCCTCATTCCAAGCCATACCGTCATGGGCAGACAGAGCGGTGGCAGTGATGGTCAGGGTGCCAGCCTGGGTAGCAGTAAAGTTAGAAACAACAGCAGCAGTGTTGTCAGTGCCGATGACATAATCATTGGAGCCAACAACCAGAGTCTCGGGGGCAATGGTCTCGATGATCTCGGGCTGCTCCTCACCGCCGGACTCACCGGCAGCACCAGCAGTGATCTTATAGGTCAGAGTACCGGCAGAAGCAAAAGCCAGGGTGGGGCCATAGTAGGTATAAACGTTCACACCGATCTCATAATCGTTACCAGCAACAACATCGAAAGAAACGGTTTCGGGAGTGCTGTTCTTGAACTCCTCGACCAACTCTTCCGTGGTGATATTAAAGACACTGACGCAATAGCCGGGATCGCAAGCGCTGATCTCAACAGTAACAGTGCCATCTTCGGTGGCGGTGTAGTAATTCAGCTCGCCCCAGAAGGAAGTCTCGGAATAATTCAGAGAACCCTCAGCAATAACAGAGCCAGCAGTCTCGCCGCCCTCGTCTTCAGAAGGAACAGAAACGGTAGCGGTGATTTTGGCGCCGTTGCCCTTGCTGTCCATGCCGGACAGATCCAGGGTCAGAGTGACGGTGGAGCCATTCTCAGCAACGACGACCTTGGCATTGGTGCCGCTGTTATAGACAGCGTCGCAGACAACACCGGAAGCGGTCTCGCCGCCGTAGCCCCAGTTGTCGGTCCACTGACCGTTGGCAGCGAACTTATACTCGTAGGTGCCAGCCTCAACATCGGTGTAGGTGATAGAGTAGACACCGTTGTTCTCGGTCATCTTGTTGGAGGCATAGGTGGGATCCCACTGGGCATCGTTCAGGAAGCCGTTGCGGCCGTCACCGACAGCGGTGACATAGTTGATCTCCATCTTGGCCTCACCGACACCGGTGCCGGAGACGCCGATCTCCTTGGTGGTGGCGTTGAAGGTGATGGTAACATTACAGGCGGAAGTAACGGCGAACTTATAGTTCTGACCGTTGTCGCCCCAGTTCTCCTTGTTCCAATCACCCTGAGTAATCTTAAACTCATGGGTACCTGCTTCCAGAGCGAAGGTAGCGGAGTAAACACCGTCAACCAGCTCCATCTGAGTACCGGAAACGTTCCAGCCGTTCATGGTACCTGCTACATAATATGTAGCATCAGCCGCGAAGACACCGGCAGCCAGGCTAAGAATCATAGCCAGCGTCAGCACAACGCTAATAAGCTTCTTCATATTTTTTCCTCCTATAAAAATTTTTTAAGACATCTTTCGATGCCAAAACCCGTGATGTATGAAGATCATCGGGGGGTTTCCGTTTTTAGCGATTCCTGTGCGCTTGCGGCGGACATGTTTCCGCAAATAACGCACAGCCTTAATAGATCGCTTATATGCAATCAATTGTACCACTTCATGCGCTTAAACGCAAGGGGTTTTTTATAAAAAATTCACAACTTTTACAAAATGATACTTTCTCAGAAAGACAAAAGTACGCTCCCGCGCAGATACGAGGGAGCGTATTAGGAAACTGATTTATTTCAGAGAAGCCGTCACATCGATGGTAGCCGCCAGATATTGGTTCTTCTCGTTGGGCAGAGCGCCAATGATGACCACAACACTGTCTCCGGCCTCGACCTCAATGGTAACGGAGGTCTCACCCTCGCCCAGTACGACCTGGTGGGGAATCAGATCCGAACCGGTAACCGTCACGGTGATGCCAGCCTGCACGTTGCCGCTCTTGCTGGTGACCTTATCCAGCGTCAGAGTCAGGGTGCCGGACTTGGTGGCCGTCCAGGAATAGTACACGCCCTGCTCGTTATTCTTCTCCGCGTTGACGGTGAAGGAACTCAGCTTCATCTTGTAGGGATTGCCCTGAGAGCCGACAGGGTGAGAAAGCTTTACATCAAAAGTGGTCTCTGCAGTCCCCTTGTTGCCAATAATGAGCTCAACAGGAGAATTGGTATACTGCGACTTGATGCCGGGAACCGTCACAACGCCGTTCACAGCCTCGTAGGTCTTTTTATTATAGATAACATAGGCATCCTTATTGTCAATCGTCAGAATGACCGTGGAGACCATTTTGTACAGATTGAAATAAGTTTCGTGGTTCGGCTGAATGGTTGCCTCAAAGTGAGTGGAGTTGTCACCAAGGCCAGTATCCGCAGGAACAGGAATAATGGGCTCATCCTTGTTGTCTACGATCGGGTCGGGCTTGGTGGTCGTACTGCCGCCGGGGTTCGTAGTCGTCGAACCGCCGGGATTGGTGGAGGTACCGGGATCTGTGGTATTACCAGGATCGGTGCTGTCACCGGGGTTGGTGGTGCTGCCCTGGGCATGGCACAGCAGGAACATCCAGGTGATTTCCTCATTGGCGTTGGGCTCACCACTGAACAGGTAGTTCATCGTGCCCTGCTCGGCCCAGCCCATATGGTCGATCCCCATTTTCAGGATGTAGTACAGATCCTCGGTCAGAGGATAGACACCGGTGGTCTTATCACGGGCCGTGATGAACTCGCGGGTAACGGCGGTATAATCTTCCTTAAAGAAGTCATCCTTACCGTTGTTGTAAACATAGCGGAAGGGAGACGTGCCGCTCTCGATCTGAACGCCGTCCGCATCGTAGATATTCTCACCGACCATGGTCAGCAGAGAGATGCCGTAAACTGCTTCCTGCAGGTTCGCGTAGACCGCAGGGCCGTCGGCAGTACCCAGATGGTAGCAGTGATCCTCCTCATTGAGCACCAGGACATAGGTGTCGGTGGAAGCGGTGATGTCGAAAGCTGTCAGCTCCGTGCCTTCGGGCAGGGTGAAATCTTTGATCTCCTGCTTGGGCTGGTAGACAGAGTAAGGCTCATCCGCAATGTTCCAGGCAGGATCGCCGGCGCGCTTAATGTTCAGGATGATCCCCTCAGTACCCTCCCCGGCATCGATACCGATAACATAAACGCTGGTGCCGGTACTGCCGGAGCCAATCATGCTGGCAGATACAGACAGGGTCAGGACATTATCCTTTACCTCGCCAACATTATTGGACTGAACGAAGTGGGGCGCGCCATAGTAGCCGATGGTGGCAGCGCCGCCGACAGCGGAGATCTCATAGGTACCGCCCTCGGTGGGTGTGAACAGAACATAAGTACGTTCCTGGGCATCCAGGGGCAGATAGACACTGCCGACACCAGCATTATAAACATCATAGGCCATGCTCTCACCGGTGACAGGAGAGGTGGCGGTGACACTGCCGGTGCTCTCACCGACCATGTAGGCCATGGTGACAGTCAGCTCAGTCTGGTCAGCGGTCAGCTTGGCCGCGGCGGTGTCATAATAGCACTCGCTGTCGCCGGTGGAATCGATCTGAACCGTGTAGTCGCCCTTAGTCAGAGTCTTCTCCACGACACCGTTGGCATCGACAGGAGCCATAGCGACAGATTGACCGTTTTGCAGGAACTTGACAATGACTTTCTCCGTGTAGGGAGTACCCAGTCCGTCAACAACCGTGACCTTATAAACGGCTTCATTGGAGTCGGCGGGCTTTTCCTCGCTGCAGGCGCTCAACATCACGACGGAGCACAGCATAAGGATGCACAGCAGCAAGGCGGAAATACGCTTCGTGGCTTTCATAACTTTCCTCCTATTTTTATAGCCAGTGAAGAAGATCATACGATCTCCTTCAAGGGCTTGATATACTGGTCGCGGCGGCGTTTCTTCTCGGCGTTGTAGGCCGCATCGTTGCCGGCGTGGATCTCACGCAAATAGTCATAGTGGTTTTGCAGGATCGCTTCATTATCGCGCGCCATCATCATAACAGCAATGGAGGAACACTGGTCAGAAGCGCGCTCCAGATACGTCAACGCCTCCATGAATACCAATCCGGTTCCGACGGAGCATGTTCCATTCTTCAAACGCTTGGTATGGCGGTCGCGCAAAATCATGACCATATCATCGATAACCTCCTCCAGAGGCTCGATGGCCTTGGCAGCATGGTTATCGTTATTTGCAAAGGCAGCGACGGTAATATCCAGGATCTCATTGACAGCGCTGCAGATGATATCCAGTTCCTTGCGCGCCATTTCAGAGAAGGCAGTGTCCTCAGCAGCCAAACGCTGACCAAGTTCAACCATATTGGTGGCATAGTCACCAATCCGCTCGAAATTGGGCACGGTCTGCATGAGCATATCCAACTGACGATCCTCCAAGTCGCTTTCGATGACCTTGCTCAAGCCGATCAGGAAGCGGTCAGACTTATCAGCAAACTGATCCAGACAATCCTCATCCGCGTCAATTTCCGCATTAAGGGACTCGTCGTAATTGACCAGCTGCTTGCATCCCTTGGCAAAGTTCGCCTTTGCGATAGCGCCCATTGCAGCCACAGACTTCGTGGCCTCCGCCACAGCCATGGTGGGAGAGATATACAGCTTCTCATCCAGCGTATGCAGCTCAGGATGACGCTGGGGCTTCTCCTTTTCATCCTTCACAATCAGTGTAGACAGCTTAACCAGCCAGCCGGCGAAGGGAACCAGAACGATGGCGGTAATCAAATTAAACAGGGTCTGGAAATTAGCGATAACACCGCTGTCGGCCGTCATCTGCCAGAAGCTTTCACCCCAAACATTGTTCGCCTGCAGAATGCTCACGACGATCATGAACAGGATAGTGCCAATGATGTTGAACACAATATGCACCACACCGGTACGTTTGGCATCCTTGGAGGAACCGATGGAACAAACCATCGCAGTGGTCACGCAAGTACCAATGTTGATGCCCATGATAATGGGATAGGCCATAGCGAAGGTGATTACAGTACCGCCCGCGGCAGCCGTAGTCTGCGCCACTGCCTGAAGCATACCAACAGTTGCGGAAGAGCTCTGAACGATAACCGTCAGCACCAATCCGAAGATAATGCCAATAATCGGATTGCTCAGGAAGCCGAGAACCGATTCAAACACACTGGTTCCGATCAGAGGCTCCACGCCGCTGGTCATCAGGTTCAGACCGATAAACAGAACGCCAAAGCCAATACAGATATCCCCGATGGGTTTAGCCATTTTCTTCTTGATGAACATCAGCAGAATAATGCCGATCACCAGCGCGATGGGTGCGAGGGTATCGGTATCGAACAGCCAAAGCACCCAGTTGTCCCCGGCATTGATGGAGCCAAGGCGAATGATCTGCGCCGTAATGGTGGTACCAATGTTCGCGCCCATAACAATAGAAACGGCCTGCTTCAAATTCAGTACGCCCGCACCGATCAATGCCACAGTTAACACAATGGTAGCGGTAGAGCTTTGAATCACGGCAGTAACCAACGCACCTGTCAGCACGCCCAGAACCACATTGCCGGTCACTTTTTCCAGCACGCGCTTCAGCGCAGCACCTGAACTGTTCTTCAGGCCGTCACCCATGACCTCAATACCGTAGAGGAACATGGCCAGACCGCCAAGTAGTTGGATTATGGCACTTACGATCTCCATAAAGAAACTCCTATTTTCTTTTTTTCAATACCCGATATCGGGCTACTATAATTATACGTAACAAAAAGCAAAATGTACATACACAAAATGAGAAAAATTTCCCCGAAACCTATAATTATTTTCGTCGCAATACCGATTTTCATGCTCCGGTAGAGCCAAAGCCACCGGTTCCCCGGTTCGTATCGGTCAGTTCCTCCACCTCTTCATAGGCCGGCGTCAGCACCGGAGTGATCAAAAACTGAGCCACCCGCTCGCCGTTTTCCACCGTCTGTGGCACCTTACCGTGGTTTAGAAGCACCACCCGAATCTCGCCCCGGTAGTCGCTGTCGATCACGCCCACCTTATTGGCGGGAGCCAGCCCCCGCTTCGCGCCCAGACTGCTGCGGGCATACACAAGCCCCGCGCAGCCCTTGGGAACCTCCAGGGCAAGCCCCGTGGGGATCCACGCCGTTTCACCGGGCGCAATGGTCACAGCCTGCTCCAGACAGGCATACAGATCCGCGCCAGCGGCCTCCGCACTGCCGTAGGTAGGAAGCTGCGCCATAGGATGCAGCTTTTTTACTCGAATCGGTTTCATCCCTTCATTCCCCTTCCATTTCCCTGCCAGTCTTCCCAGAGCACCACACTCCCCTTCTCCAAGGAGGCAGGCACATTGATGAGCCGCTGGTTCTCGGAGCCCCGAAACCGCAGTGACAAATTTTTCTTCGCTTCGATAAACGGGCCGTCCACCAGGACATCCAGATAACTCAAATACTCTCTGGTAATCGCAGGATCGCCCAGCTTGCCCGGCAAAATGTCACGGTCAAATAGGTATCCGGAGAAAGCCCAGATGCTCTTCTCAGGATAGGTTGCTTTCACCTGCCGCAGAAGATCCACAATCGCAGGCTGGTTCTGGGGTTCAAAGGGTTCCCCCCCCAGCAGAGTCAAACCCTTGACATAAGCCGGTTTCAGCATATCGAGAATCATGTCAATGGCCTCCTGCGTAAAAGGTTGACCATAGTCAAAATCCCAGGCGATTTCATTAAAACAGCCCTTACAATGGTGCGTGCACCCGGAAACGAACAGGCTGACCCGCACACCGGGCCCATTTGCAATATCGCAGTTCTTGATGGACGCGTAATTCATTCGGAAACTCCACCTTTATAATCATTCTAAATCTATCACATCAATCAATTGTATGCCAGGTTCACTTGCTGCCCAGTCTGTTCCAGAATCGGAACGTCATGGGCCACAGCAATCCAGCCGTCAGAACGACCAGGAAATAACGCACCGCACGAGCGATCAGCTCACTGCCAAACAGCAGGATCAACGGCTCCTTCAAGCCTGATTTGACAGCAAGCACCAAAAGCAGCCCAAGAACAATCTTAATGAGCTGAACCTACCATTTCCCCTCTACGGAGAAATTGATCCATTTCTTCTCTGCTGCATACACAACGGCAACGCCGATCAGACAGCCGATCATCGTATAAGCATTCTCCGTGGCGGATGTCAGATTGTGTGCGTCAAAATCCGCTGGGAAGGGATAGCATTCCACATATAAAAGGTAGCCAATGCCCAGAGCCAGCATGGAAGCCAGCAGGATTTTCATTGCCTTGTCACGATTGTCCATTACAATGGGCTTCATGCCAAAAACAAGCACAAGCGCGCAGGCCGCACCGGCCACAACATCATAGGGTGTATGAACCCCCACATACATTCTGGAGAAGCCCACCAGCACCATAAGGGTAACACAAATCACCTTGATCCAACGGCGTTTTTCCGTCATGGCAATGGCACCAAATGTGCCAACCGCAGTGGAGGTATGCCCGCTTGGGAAGCTATATCCCTTGGCCGCGTCCCTTGCTTGTTCAAGAATTGTGAAATTCTGATCCAGCTCCCAAGGCCGCGGTACCCGGCAAATCAGTTTCAGAATCTGATTCAAAGTCGTGCCCACGAAGCCTACCGCCATTACGTAATAGCCCCGGCGCTTGTCTACACACCAGAAGATAATCAGCGCAAGCACAAGAAAAGCTGTTTCTTCTCCGAGCTGTGTTACCAGAAGCATCAGCTCATTCAGAACCGGTACACGAAGTTTTTCCAGAAAATACAGCAGCCCCATTCCAACAACCTCCCATTATGCTTTAATAGTATTATAGCAAAATTTACAGAAATGTAAAGGATAATCCGCAGGGCAGTCCATGTACAGCCCTTGCATTTTCCAGGTTTCGGGGTATAATAATAGTAACATAATATAAGAAATGAGTGATCTGCATGTTTTCTCAAGAAAAGCGGTGCGTTTATCGTGCCAATCAGCTGGGCGAAGTGATTTGCCAGCTGCGTTTCCCCGAGATTCTGACCATCGGTGCCAATGTTCCGGTGGCCTTCCAGGAAGCCATTCGGGACGAGTACCCTCAATATTCCGCCCGAAAGGAGTCTCCTGCACCAAAAATTACCGGAACCCCCGGAAATTTGGCTCTGGAAAATCAGCCAACCACTATCAACTACCAGTTTGTTTCCGAAGACGGCGTTTGGAGAGTAAACCTGACGAGCAAATTTATCTCTCTGGCTTGTAACCGCTATACCAGCTGGGAGGACTTCGCCCTGCGCCTGGATAAGCCGCTGGCTGCATTCATCAAGATCTACAAACCTGCTTATTTTGAGCGCGTTGGCTTGCGGTATCTGAATTTCATCTCCCGCAAGGATCTGAATTTAGAAGGTATCCCCTTCTCCGAACTGATCACTCCCTGTTACTTAGGCCCTCTGGTCGACGAAGAAGTAAATGAAGCCGCTTCCAGCCGGTGCAGCGTTGACGCGGAGCTTGGCATTCGCGGCGGCTGCCGCCTAAAGCTGCACGCGGGCCCCGGTCTGGTTAAGCGCGGAAACCAGGCGGATCAGGAGGTCAAGTTCATTTTTGATCAGGATCTGTTTATGCCCGGAAAGGTTCCCGTAAACCTGAGCGCGGGCGCGCTGCAGACCCTCCACGGTCAGGCTTACAGCATCTTCCGCGGCGCTATCACCGATACCCTGCACGATGCCATGGAGCCTGAGAATATCTAAAGGAGTTCTCTATGTTCTACTACGGCTTTGATATGACCTATCTGGTTCTGGTGCTTCCTTGTGTGATCTTCTCCCTGTGGGCCAGTGCCAAAGTCAACAGCACATTCAAAAAATATTCCAACCAGCTTTCACGCCGTCGAATCACCGGCGCGGAGGCTGCCCGGCGGGTGCTAAAAGCCAATGACGTTCATGATGTCCGCATTGAACGGGTCAGCGGAAACCTGACGGATCATTATGACCCCAAGGCCAATGTAATCCGTCTGTCTGACAGTGTTTATGACTCTATCTCCACCGCCGCCATCGGTGTTGCCTGTCATGAAGCGGGGCACGCGGTACAGTACGCCGCCAACTATGCTCCCATCAAACTCCGTGCCGCCATCATTCCCATCACAAACATCGGCAGCAAGCTGGCTATGCCGCTCATTCTGCTTGGGCTGCTGCTGACTTTTATGGAGGATTTCTCCTATTTCTTTGTGTATCTGGGCATTGCCTGCTTTGGTCTTTCGCTGGTTTTTCAGCTGATCACCCTGCCTGTTGAGTTCAACGCGAGCCGCCGAGCCATGGCAGCCATTCAGGACAGTGAGCTGCTGACATCTGAGGAACAAAGGGGCGCACGCAAAACCCTGACCGCCGCCGCCATGACCTATGTGGCCGCCACCGCAGTGGCTCTGGCTCAGCTGCTTCGTCTGATTTTGATTTTCGGTGGAAGGGGCAGAAGACGAAACGATTGACCTGATGGGGACGGCTTGACCGTCCCCATCCTTATGTAAAAGGAGCGACACAATGGAATTATTCGACTTGTATGACAATATGCGCCGCCCCCTTGGCCGAACCATGGTGCGGGGCACAGCTGCTCCCGCCGGATGTTACCGTCTGGTTGTGCATATCTCTATTTTTAACTCCAGAGGTGAGCTGCTGATCCAGCAGCGTCAGTCATTCAAAGACGACTGGCAGAATATGTGGGATCTGTCCGTAGGCGGCAGCGTCACCACCGGCGAAACCAGCCAGACCGGCGCAGAGCGTGAACTGCTGGAAGAACTGGGTGTATCCGCGGAACTGCAGGATAAGGCTCCGGACATCACAATCACTTTTAACGGCGGTTTTGATGACCATTATATTCTGCACCGTGACCTGGAAATCTCTGAGCTTCGGCTTCAGTATGAAGAAGTGCAGGCTGCAAAGTGGGCAACCTTGGATGAGATTCTTTCCATGATCGACAACGGCACCTTCATCCCATACCACAAAGCACTGATTGAACTGCTGTTTTTCCGCAGCCAAAACCCTGGCTGTACGCGCACACGCAGAAAGGAACCCTAATGGCATCGTAGATGATACACCTGCGCGTGGCAGATGCGTTGATGGACAAGCTGGATGGGCTGAGTCCCAGAGAATTCGTCATGGGCAATCTCGCCCCGGACAGCGGCATTCCGAATGTCAATGGGATCGACTATACCCCCAGTTCCGTGATCTCTCACTTTGTGCCAGTATGCGCAGGAATGTGCCGCTGATCGGAGCGCTCTCGTACAGAAGATCAAAGCAGATTGGCACGCGCAGGATCTTCTGTATCTTACAAAACACCCCAATTTGCGCTCGTATGAGATCTATCGTCAAAGCACCGCTTTCCCCAATCGATACCTTGAATTCTTTTCTGAAAGTGCCTTTGATGACCGTCGCAGATCTGTCATTGAATTCGATCAGCAGAAACATGCCTCCGACTCTGGCAATCCATATTTGACGGCCGACCAAGCTGACAAGTTTGTGCTGTGCTGTTCTCAGGATATTCTGCAATACATCCAAAATCTCTAATTTCCGCCCCGTACTTGACAGTCGGGGCGGTATTCGCTATAATTTTGAAAGTTTAAGTATAAAATGAGGGTATATACATGGAAGAACTGCTGAATTTATATCAAACCATGGGCATCTCCCCTGCTGTTTACGCCTATGGCGAGGAAACGCTGGATCGGATCAAGGATCGCTTTGCTGCCATCGACAAAATTGCCGAATACAATCAGGCCAAGGTGCTCTCCGCCATGCAGAAAAACAAGGTATCTGCCGCCTGTTTTGCCGCTACCACCGGATACGGCTATGACGATGTAGGCCGAGACAATCTGGAAAAAGTATACGCCGACGTATTCCACACAGAGGCCGCACTGGTTCGCCCCCAGATCACCTGCGGTACCCACGCCCTGACAGTGGCTCTCAGTGCCAATCTGCTGCCCGGTGATGAACTTCTTTCTCCCGTCGGCCTGCCCTACGATACCCTGCAGGAAGTCATCGGCATCCGCCCCAGCCCCTGCTCCTTAGCCGAATATGGTGTGACTTACAATCAGGTGGACTTGCTGCCGGACGGTGGTTTTGATTACGATGGAATCCGTTCTGCCATCAACGAAAAGACAAAGCTAATCACCATCCAGCGTTCCAAGGGTTACGCTACACGTCCTACCTTTTCCGTTAAACAGATCGGCGATCTGATCTCCTTCTGTAAATCCGTTAAGCCCGATGTGATCGTCATGGTAGACAACTGCTACGGTGAGTTTGTTGAGACTGTGGAGCCCTCTGACGTTGGCGCGGACATGGTTGTCGGCAGCCTGATCAAGAACCCCGGCGGTGGTCTGGCTCCCATCGGAGGCTATATCGCGGGAACAAAACGATGCGTTGACCGCTGCGCATACCGTCTGTCTGCTCCCGGTCTGGGGCAGGAGGTCGGAGCTAATCTGGGGCTGATGCCCAGTCTGTATCAGGGCTTCTTCCTCTCCCCCACTGTGGTTGCCGGAGCGGAAAAAGGTGCCATCTTCGCCGCCAACCTCTACGAGCCTCTGGGCTTCAAGTGCGTGCCAAACGCCACCGAAAGCCGGCACGACATCATTCAGGCTGTGGAATTGGGCAGTGAGAAAGCGATGGTGGCCTTCTGTAAGGGCATTCAGGCGGCCGCTCCCGTGGACAGCTATGTAGATCCCATCCCCGGCGATATGCCCGGCTACGACAGTCAGGTCATCATGGCCGCCGGTGCCTTTGTTCAGGGCTCTACCATGGAACTGTCCGCTGACGGCCCCATCCGTGAGCCTTACGCCGTCTACTTCCAGGGCGGCCTGACCTGGGCTCACGCCAAGCTGGGTATCCTCATGAGCTTGCAGAAAATGGTGGACGCAGGTTTACTCACTTTATAAAATTTGAGCCTTCCGGATACCGGAAGGCTCATTTCATGCTGCAAAGCTGCATCTTTTCTTCTCTTGTCAGTTTTTTTATGGCCCACTCCCGCTTTGATGCATCGGAACGCGTTCCACATGGTTCTGTGTAGATCAATTCCAGCGGTCCCCGACCCCGGGTGTACTTTGCCCCTTTTCCGCTGCGGTGCATGTCCAGCCGTGCTTCCACATCTGTGGTGATGCCGGTATACAGGCTTCCGTCCCCACAGCGAAGGATATACAAAAACCATTGCTTATCCATGCTTTTGCTTGCCTTTTTTGCCCATAATTGTCAAATTGAAATCCAGCAGGAACAAGGTCACGTTCCCCAAAATCAGAGTCACCACCGTCATCACCATACCCAGTTCCGCGAAATCTTCCGCAATGCTTGCCATACCAAACAGGTGGATCAGCAGTGTATACATCACCAAAATCGCCGCGTTAAAAAAAGACAGCTTCCACAGGAAAGGAAACTTTCTTTTGTCGATCCAAGGCTTAATGATCGGATAGTATCCCAGGAAAACAAATACCGCAGCCGCCTCTTTATCCGGCCCCAAAAGCAGGGACAAGATTGAGACAGCCGCATACCACGCCCAAGCAATTCGGGTTCCGGTGGTCTTCATAACCACCGTCAGCAGCACCATGCATGCCATCGGGCAGATAAACGTCGCAATGGGGATGATGGTACCCATGCACATGATAACAACGGCCAGGGCGGCCATCACGCCGCCCATAGCCACATTTTTCGCTGAATTACGCCTCATAGCTGCTGTTCTTCTTCAAAAGGCCGTACTTGATATCCCAAAGCTTCTGAGAAAGGTCAACATAGTAGGTGTGGGGGTTATCAAAACGCTTGACCTCGTCCCAGAGTTTGTCCACTTGCTCCAGACAGTATGCACGAACATCCTGCAGTCTGGGGCATTCATAAACCAGCTCACCGTTCTGGAAGATGGGAACCTGCAGCTCCTTAGCCGTAAAATTATAGACCCGCTTGGTCTTCCAGGTAGCGTCAGGATCAAAAATCTCCATATCCTGACTATCATCCACAGTCTCATCATAGACGCACATGTAGTCCGCAATGGCCTTGCCGGTATCGTTGCCGTAGAATCGGTACAGCTTCTTGTAATGGGGGTTGGTGATCTTACCCACATTCTCGGAGATCTTGATCTTGGGCTCTACAGTACCGTCCTCCCGCTCCACAGCCACCAGCTTATAAACGCCGCCGAACACAGGCTCGGAGCGGGCAGTAATCAGCCGCTCACCGACACCGAACATATCGATCTTGGCATCCTGGCGCAGCAGATCCTGAATGATATACTCATCCAAAGAGTTGGATACAGAAATCTGACATTCCGTCCAGCCTGCGTCATCCAGCATCTTCCGGGCCTTCTGGCTCAGGTAGGCCATATCACCGGAGTCAAGACGGATACCACACTTGGTGATGCCCTTAGGCTTCAGGACTTCATTGAACACCCGGATGGCGTTCGGAACGCCGGATTTGAGGGTGTTGTAGGTATCCACCAGCAGGGTGGCATTATTGGGGTACATCTCGCAGTAGGCCTTGAACGCCTCATATTCACTGTCGAACATCTGCACCCACGCATGAGCCATGGTACCACCGGCATAAACGCCGAAGAGCTGGTCGGAAATGGTGCAGGCAGTACCGTTACAGCCGCCGATATAGGCAGCTCTGGCACCCAGAATGGCAGCGTCAGCGCCCTGTGCCCGCCGGGAGCCGAACTCCAGCACCGTTCTGCCTTCAGCCGCCCGGACAACACGGTTGGCCTTGGTGGCGATCAGGCTCTGATGGTTCACGCTCAGCAGCAGGAAGGTCTCGATGAGCTGAGCCTGAATAGCAGGAGCCCGAACGGTAATAATGGGCTCCTTCGGGAACACCGGAGTGCCCTCAGGAACGGCCCAGATATCGCCGGTAAATTTGAAGTTGGCAAGGTAATCCAAAAATTCCTCGCTGAACAGCTTGCGCCCGCGCAGATATTCGATATCCTCCGGCTCAAAGCGCAGCTCCTGAATATACTCAATGATCTGCTCCAGACCGGCAGCGATGGCAAAGCCACCGCCATCGGGACAGCGTCGATAGAACAGGTCAAAGTACGTAACGCGATCCTTGTAACCCTTTTCAAAATAGCCATGCGCCATGGTCAGCTCATAAAAATCGCAGAGCATGGTCAGATTGATTTTGTCGTAAACCTTCAAAGGAATACACCTCTTTCGATAAAATTGTATTTATTATACTCCACCTGATACTAAATTTCAATCCCTTTCTTGACATATTTGACCCCATGGGATATATTGAAGCAAAAGCAAGGAGGTTAAAACCATGGAAATTACCGTAGGAATGAAGGGTGAAGTCTCCACCCTGGTAGAAAGAGAAGATACCGCCGCCGAGGTTGGCTCCGGCAGTCTGCTCGTTTACGCCACACCCTGCATGGTCGCGCTGATGGAGGGCGCAGCCTGCGAAGCGATCACCTCATGCATGGGAGAGAATCAAACCACCGTGGGCATTGAACTAAGTATCTCCCACCTTTCTGCCACTCCGGTGGGTCTGGAGGTGCGGGCTGAGGCAGAGGTCACCGCAGTTGACGGCAAAATCATCACCTTCAGCGTCGCCGCCTTCGATGAGAGCGGCAAGATCGGTGAAGGCACCCACAAGCGCTGCATTGTCAGCAGCCAGAAATTTCTGGAGAAAGCCTATTCCAAACTATAATTCAAAAACAGCAGTACGTTCAAACCGTACTGCTGTCATTTTTTATGTTCTATTTTCCGGAGGCTGATTTCCCAGACTGTCCAGCAAGGCGTCCAAGCTGGCATCATGACGCGGTGCACTGTTTTTTACGGCAGCCATGTAGGCTTTTTCATCCTCAAGATGCTGCTGTTTTACCCGATGGACACGCTTCTGTTCAGAAGACATGCCCAGAATGAGCATCAGGCAAGTCAGCGCGCTGATAAACCAGTAAGTATAAGCTGCTGCGGATACCAGCCAATCGATCCCGGCAAAAAAGGTCATGATAACGTAAGCCAATCCCGTCGGAATGAGCCAAAGCAGCCAAAAAAGCCGCCGTTTAATTCCCGCCCAGATCAAAATGAACACACAAGGCCACAGAAAAACCATTGCCGTATCTATGCTGCCTTTAAACGTCAAGAGAAACAAGATGCTCATCACGATCACCGTAGTGATCACCCCGACAGCCTTGAACAGCGGATGATCCGAAAGTGTCATATATCGTTTTTTGCCTGCGTGCATTGCGTTTACCAGCTTTCTTTCGTTTAATATTTTTTATCATATCACACACAAAGACTAAACGCAACAGAAAAAGCGACAGTTCGTTGGAAGAACCGTCGCTAAATCAAAATTGAATTATATTTCCTGTCTGCCTTCCAGTGCCCGGGACAGGGTCACCTCATCGGCATATTCAAGCTGGCTGCCAACAGGCACGCCGTAGGCAAGCCGGGTCACCCTGATCTCCATGGGACGCAGGAGCCGGGATATGTACATTGCCGTAGCTTCGCCCTCGGTATCCGGATTCGTCGCCATAATGACCTCGCGTACTTCACCGGTGGCCACCCGGTGCAAAAGCTCCCGAATCTTGATGTCATCCTGACTCACATGGTTCAGCGGCGAGATCACGCCATGCAGCACATGGTACACGCCGCCAAATTCACGGCTGCGTTCCATCGCGATCACATCTTTGGGTTCTGCGACAACGCAGATCTGCCCCTTGTCACGCATATCATCATCGCAGATGGGACAAATCTCTCGATCCGTCAGGTTCTGGCAAACCGGACAAGTGTGCACCGTTTTCTTCGCTTCCAATATTGCGTTGGCAAAGCCTTCCGCATCTTCCAGCGGTAAACTTAATACATGGAATGCAAGGCGCTGGGCGGTCTTGCCGCCAATGCCGGGAAGCCGTGCAAACTGGTCTGCCAGCTCCTGCAGCGCGGCGGGAAAATACTGCATATTTCCCCCTTAGAACAGTCCGCCCAGGTTCATGCCGCCGGTAAGACGGGACATATTCTGAGCAGCCTCCGCGTCGGCAGTGCGCATCGCTTCGTTGACCGCGGCAATGACCATATCCTGCAGCATCTCCACATCATCAGGATCCACTGCCTCAGGGTTGATCGTAAGTCCAACAACCTCATGCTTGCCGTTGACCGTGGCGGAAACCATGCCGCCGCCTGCGTTCGCCGTGTAGGTAGCCTTCTCCTGCTCTTCCTGCATGCGAATCAGCTCCTGCTGCATCTTCTGCGCCTGCTTCATCATCTGCATCTGGTTCATGCCGCCAGGCATGCCACCCCGAAATCCACCTTTAGCCATATCAAAATCTCCTTATTCTTTGATCTTAATAATATCCGAATGAGCCCTGCCAAAATTCAGCAGCTGCTCCATTTTCTCATTATTTTCCGGTCGCGCGGATTGATCCACCGCCTTCGCCGTCACAGGTCTGCCCAGCTGCGCAGTCGCCTTCCGGCTGACAAGCTCGAGAATCGCGGGCTTATTCACCTGCTCCAAGGTAAAGCTGTTGGAACACCGCAGAACGACCTGATTGCCTTGAAGAATCCCCTGTACCGGAGCATTCGGGGTCGGCACAAAGAAGCCTGATACGGGAGGCTTCAATTCCCGGCGGACAGCAGACACCAGATCTGTCCAGAAGCCCATAGGGACAGGTGCTGCCGGTTCCTCTTCCATGATCGGCGGCGCATCCGCATCGTCGGGAACAGGAGGACGTTCCTCATCATCCGGCTCGACAGGCCTGCCGGCCGGAATGGGAGCTGCAACAGCCGCCACAAAGCTGCCGCTTTTGATCTGCTCCTCCAGTCTCGTCAGACGCGCGTTTAAGCTCTCGGCATCCAGAGAAAGCTCCGGCTGGCACAGGGACAGAATACAAAGCTCCGCATCCATCCGGCGGCTGGCACTGCGGGTAAAGCCCGCCATTGTCTGCTGCAGCTGCGTCATCATCCGAACCAATTCACCACCAGAGAAACGTTGAGCAAGCTGCCCTGCCTCACGCTCGGTAGAGACGCCGGAAAGCATAGTAATGCCGGAATTTCCGGCAGTTTTCAGCACCATCAGATCCCGGGTCAGGCAGGCCAGTTCATCCAGCATGGCACCCAGATCCTTCCCCTCGGCATAAAGCCGGTTGAACAGTTCCAGAGCTTTGCCCGAATTATGATCCGCGATATACGCCATCATTTCAGCGCATTTCTGCTCGCCGGCGATACCAAGACAGCTATAAACACGCTCAGCATTCAGCTCACCGGTGGTAGCAGAGGCGCACTGGTCAAGCAGGCTCAAGCCATCACGCATACCGCCGTCGGCAAGTCGGGCCAGCACTCGCGCCGCACCATCATCAAGGTCGATATTCTCCTGATAAGCAACAAATTGAAGCCGTGCGGCAATATCCTCCTGGCTGATACGCCGGAAGGAAAACCGCTGACAGCGGGACAAAATAGTTGCCGGAACCTTATGAAGCTCCGTAGTTGCCAGAATAAACATTAAATGCTCAGGCGGCTCCTCAATGATCTTCAGCAGTGCGTTGAAAGCCGAGATGGAAAGCATATGCACCTCATCGATGATGTACACACGCATCTTCACCTGAGAGGGTGTATAAATTGCATCGTCACGCAGGTCACGAACATTGTCAACGCCGTTGTTGGAGGCAGCATCGATCTCCAGAACATCCATGCAGGCACCACTGTCGATGGTTCGGCAGGCCGTGCAGCAGTTGCAGGGATTGCCGTCCTGGGGATTTTCACAGTTGACCGCTTTCGCCAAAATTTTGGCGCAGCTGGTCTTGCCCGTGCCCCGGGAACCGGTGAACAGATACGCATGGCTTAAATGGCCGGTCTGCAGCTGCGTTTTCAGCGTCTGTGTAACCGCCATCTGCCCCGAAACGTCATCGAAAGTCTGAGGCCTGTATTTACGATATAAAGCTTGATAAGCTGACATGAACCTCATCCTTTCTGTCAATTTTGAGAAGCTGTCCCCAAAAAAGACCGGCTCATAACAAGATCGCACACCCACATTTGAACCTGCTGAATACCCGGAAGCTCCGCAGCCAGCTCAGGAACGGCAGCCTCGCGGCACACGGAAAGATCCGCTTAATGCTGCTCGGTTCCCCGCCTGACATGGTTCACGGGTTTCCGTTGCGCAAGACCGTTCCGTCAACGCTACTTACGAAGCGCGGACAGCACTCAGACAAGCCCGGGTGTGGGAATTCATCCCCGCTGTAGCGGATTGCAGGTAACAGGGCACCGCTATCTCCCCGACTAGTGCGACCTTGTTACGAGCCGGTCAGCTTGCAACAAGGTTATTCGATTGGAAAATCAATTCATCTTGCTATCGATGAAATCAGCCAGCTCCTGGAACGTAGTGATCTTCTGATCCTCCATCTCCAGCTCGATGCCCAGTTCGCTCTCCAGATCCATTACCATCTCGACAACGTCCAGAGAATCGATGCCCAAGCTCTCGAAGGTGCTGTCGGGAGTGATCTCCGAAGCATCGAGTTCAAGCTGCTTGGCCGCGTAAGCTACCAGTTTTTCGTACATAGTTTAATCCTCCAGTAGTGTTCTCTCTAAAGCTATGCTTTCTGTATTTTATAGCAAGACCGCTCTTTTGTCAATGGTGGTTTTTTATACACTCATGCCAGCCGCATAAGCCGTAGCCCACGCGATCTGAAGGTTGAAGCCACCGGTATAAGCATCGCAGTCAATGATCTCCCCGGCAAAATACAGCCCGGGAACCAGCTTCGACTCCATGGTCTTGGGGTCAATTTCTCCCACCTTGATGCCGCCTGAGGTAATGATGGCCTCAGCCACCGGGCGTTTGCCGCTGATCTCCACCGGGAAGGCCTTCAGCAGCTCTACCAATGCTCGGCGCTGCTGCTTATTCAAGGAATTGGCCTGTAAGCCCGGATCAATATGCAGCCGTCTCAGCACCACCGGGATCATACTGCGGGGCAGCAGATCCGTCAGAGCATTTTCCATGGACCGGTTTTTATACATTTGCAGATCCCGCAGAAGCCGGTCATTGAGCTTTGCCTCATCCAAAGCGGGTTTCAGATCGATCAGCAAACGGCACCCTTCCCCTTTTAAATGGGCACTGGCGCTGAGCACCGTAGGGCCGGATACGCCAAAATGGGTAAAAAGCAGCTCTCCAAAGTCAGTAAAAAGAACCTTTCCCTTACCATTGAGCAATTTTACAGAAACATTTCGCAGGCTCAACCCCTGCATTTCGGCGCAGTCCGGTTCGGCTTCCAGAGGCACCAGAGACCCTTCTGCGGGGGTAACCGTATGACCCAGGCGGCGCGCAAGCTCATAGCCATCACCGGTAGAGCCGGTTGTCGGATAAGACAGTCCGCCGGTGGCCAGAAGCACCCAATCGGAATCAATTTTTTCCTGCCCTACCGCCACACCGGTAACATTCCCATCTTTCGTGAGAATATCCGTGACCCGGCCGATGCGCACCGTCACGCCGCTGCGGCGCAGTTCTTTTTGAAGAACATCCAAAATAGACACACTGCGGTCACTGACCGGAAAGACCCGGTTGCCCCGTTCTGTCTTCAAAGCGCAGCCGCTGTCCTCAAAGAAACGCTTGACGCGTTCCGGCGGACAGGCCGCCATGGCGCTGAACAGGAACCGCCCATTGCGGGGAATATTCCGCAGGATCTCGTTCGAATCACAGTCATTGGTCACGTTGCAGCGACCCTTACCGGTGATCAGAAGTTTCTTCCCCAGACGGTCATTTCGTTCCAGAAGAAGCACCTTTTTCCCACGCCGGGCGGCGGTAATAGCCGCGAACATGCCCGCAGGACCGCCGCCGATCACGATTCCATCATATTTCATACGTTTTCGACCCGCTTCTCATAAACATCATAATCAGACCAGATATTCTCCAGAGCATCCAGCCGCTTGGCAAGTTCCACGCTGCGCCGGGCTGTCACGCCCACAATCAAAGCATTGACTACGCTCAGAGGCGCTACCAGAGAATCTACCAATGAAACCATGTCGCTCTTGGCAAGCAATACGATATCGCATTCCTGTGCCAAAGGTGACAGCTTACTGTCCGTCAGGCCAATGACCACCGCACCGGCGCTGGCGCAATATTTGGCACCCTTCACGATGGTCGTGCTGTACCGTGGGAAGCTAAAAGCGATGATGGCATCATCGGAATTGACTCCTACGATCTGCTCAAACATCTCGCCCGCCCCGGATGCCGTAACGATATGGACATTATCGGACAGATATCGCAGATAATAGCCCAAAAAGTTCGCCAGCGGTGCCGCGGATCGAACGCCCAAAATAAAGACACGCTTGGCAGCAACAATGGCATCAACCGCATTTCGGAAGTCCTCCCGGCTCAGTGTTTCATCCGTCCGGCGCAGCTTTTCCGCATCGGACTGCAGAACCATGGAAACGATATCCTGATCCCCGATTCGGTCAGATGCCACTTCCAGACGCTGAACGGAAGTCAGCCGATTGAGCACCATTTCCTGCATCGCCTTCTGCATGCTCGGATAGCCGTCAAACCCAAGGCTTACAGCGAAGCGAACCACAGTCGATTCGGAGACCCCCACCGTCTTCCCCAGCTTAGCGGCAGTCATAAAAGCCGCCTTATCATATTCATCCAGAATGTACTGCGCGATCCGGCGCTGTCCTTTTGAAAAAACCGACGCGTTGGCCTGCAGCGCAGTCATGATATCGTTACCCATACGGCACCTCCATCATTTTTCTTGCTTCATAGTAACAGACAGCCTGCACTTTTGCAAGTGCAGGCTGCCAAAATTGCAAAATTATTTTTTTAGATGATCGATCTCATCCTGCGTCAAATACCGCCAGGAGCCCTTTTTCAGATCACCCAGGCGCACCGCGCCCTCAGCAACGCGGCGGAGTCTTGTTACGTGCATCCCCGCCGCCTGGCACATCCGGCGTATCTGACGGTTACGCCCTTCGTGGATGGTGATGTACAGCCGTGCCTTATCCTCCTGTACGGACAGCAGCTTGATTCTGGGTGTCTTGATGGTATAGCCGTCGATGGTGATGGGTTTCTCCAGCCGTTTTTCACCACCGGGTGCGAAATGTGTGACCCAAACCTCATAAGTTTTGTCCACTTCTGCCTTCGGATGCATCAAATGATTGGCAAACTCCCCATCATTGGTCAGCAAAAGCAAGCCTTCCGAGTCCATATCCAGCCGTCCGATGGGATAGACTCGCTTGCCGCAGTCTACAAGCTGGATCACATTCGGTCTCCCTTTTTCATCGGACAGCGTGGTCACGAAGCCTCTTGGTTTATGAAGCATGATGTACACATTCTCGTCGCCGGATGGGATCACGCTCCCATCCAGCTCAATGGTATCCACATCAGGATCTGCCGATTGGCCTAACGATGCCGCCAGACCATTCACTTTTACCCGTCCGGCGGCGATCAGCCCCTCCGCCTTTCGCCGGGAGCAAATCCCCCGGGCTGCAAGTATTTTCTGCAAGCGTTCCGTCATTTTATAATCCTTTCAAGCCAATTCTCCCAGAAATGTTTCTTCTCCGGAACGAACTGCTCCACGGTTTTTTCGTAGGCAACAGGAATCTTTCCCACTGCTGTATCTCCAATGCAAACGTAAGCGAAGCCCCCCTCCTGTCCTTCCGCTACCGGCGCATAGGCAAAGCCCGGGCCGGACAGCACAATATGAGGCTTCTCATTTTCCGACAGGGCATAAGAAAAATCCTCCGCCGCCAGAACGTTCACACGGTTTTCCTGCCCGCCCATAATCTCCACAGACCCCAAACACTGCCCTTTTTTCACGATCTGACACACCTGATAGTTGGAAAAACCGTCGTCTAAAAGCGCAGCATGGTCTGCCCAATCATTTCCATCATTGATGGTTACTGCCACCAGCCGCCTGCCTTGACGTACAGCGCTGGACACAAGAATCCGTCCGGCGGCTTTTGTATAGCCTGTTTTTACCCCATCGGCTCCCTCAACCTGCCACAGCAGCTTATTGTGATTGCGCAGGGAGCGATTCCCGATTGTGACGGTTTTTGTGGACACCGTCTTGGCGAAAACCGGGTTTTTCATAGCATAAGAAGCCAAAATTGCCAAATCTCTGGCTGTGGAGTAATGACCGGGACTGTCCAGTCCATTGGGATTCTCAAAATGTGTGCCGGTCATGCCAAGCAGTCGTGCTTTATCGTTCATCAGCTCCGCGAAGCCTTCTACCGTACCGCCGCAATAGATGGCAAGTGCCACCGCTGCATCATTACCGCTTTGAAGCATCAACCCATACAGCAGCTCCTGAAGCGTCAGTATCTCTCCCTCTTTCAGATACATAGAGGAACCCTCGATCCCCACGGCCTCTTTGGGAATGCGCATCCGATCAAGAACATTGCACTGCTCGCAGATGATCAGTGCAGTCATGATCTTCGTGGTGCTGGCGACCAGTGATCGGCTGTCCGCATTCTTTTCATACAGCACCCGTCCGGTGGTGGCATCCACCAAAATAGCCTTTTGCGCAGAGATTGCCTTAGCCTGACATGGATAAAGCAGGACGGCAGCCAGCAAGGCAGCCGCCGTCCGCAAGAAAATTCGTTTCATCTTTCCTCACCCGACCATATTTTAAGCCGGACGCAGGAAAATTATTCGCCTTTTTTCTCCGTTCTGGAGTCGATGAAGCTGGCGATCTTATCCAGCACATCAGGCACCTGCTCGACAATGCGGTCGGCAGTGGTATTTGCAGGCGCTGCCACCGGCATCATTCGTACATTGCCATCCTTGACGATCAGAAAAGCGATTGGCGTAACCTTCACACCGCCGCCGGCACCGCCGCCAAAGGGATTTTCCTGCTTGTTGACATTCTTAGACACAAAGTCAGAACCGCCGCCGCCAAAGCCTACGCTGACCTTGGATACAGGAATGATGGTCACACCGTCAGGGGTTGTAATGGGATTGCCGATGACGGAGTTTACATCCACCATCTCACGGATCTTTGCAATGGTATTTTCCAACATATTAGGAAGAGTCTGGCTCATTTAACTGCACCGCCTTTTCTTAATTTCATAATTTTCATATACTCCCGCAGGGCACGGATTCCGTAGCGCACCACGAGAACGATAAGTCTGCCAAGGGTAATGGTAATATCCAGCCGTGCAATGATCAATGTTTCGCTGGCCGTGAAGTCACACTCCACCTCGACATTCCGCTTTTTGATAACGAAAGCACGTTCCAGAAGCGGAAACAAATTGCCCAGGGCTGCCCAGGCTCTGCCATAGTTGATGGCAAGATCACAGGGATCATCCGCCGCCATAATCAGCTTCAGCTCCAGCCAATCCAGCCGCAGCTTTCGGCGGAAGTCACCCAGGAAATCCAGCACCACTTGCACAAGCGGCAAAAAGTCCAGCAAGCTGCCGCCTTTCTTCTTCTTGGCATCCTTGGTATCTTCGGCTGCGCCAGTCTCCTGCTGCGCGGATTGCTCTTCCGCTTTGTCATTCTTTGATTCTTTTTCTTCTTTACCCTTTTTCGGTTTTTTCTCCTTTTTCTTCGCAGGGAAAACCGTAAAACGAACCGGGCCTGCAATGATCTTCACCAGCGGGCCGTCGGCGTTGTACGTTACGTTTGCGCCCAGCGGAAGGATCGCAAGCAAAAACAGGATTCCAAATGCGATCAGCCACCCCATCAGCTTCCCTCCTGTGAAGGAACCTCCTCAGGAATCGGCTCGCCGAAGTTGATCTTCTCAATGGGCGGCAGCTCCTCAAGGGATTCCAGTCCAAAGGTTCTCAGAAAATCAGGGGTCGTTCGATACTGGATCGGACGGCCGGGAACATTTAACCGTCCCGCCTCTTCAATCAGCTTTTTATTCATCAGAGCGGACACCGAATAAGAGCTGTCAACTCCACGGATCTGCTCCACCATCGCCTTGGTAGCAGGCTGATAATACGCGATAATGGTCAGCGCTTCCAGTTGGGAAGATGACAGCTTCGGAGGCTTGCGAGTCTCCAGTGCCTTGGTAACAAAATCAGCCATCTCGCCGGAGGATACCATCTGATAGCCATTGTCAAGACGCAGAATGCGGATGCCCCGGCGCTCAAAGGCGTAGGTATCCGCCAGTGCGTTGGCGGCGGCGACGATCTCATCTTCATCGGTTTCCAGTGCCATAGACAGACGCGCCGTTTCCACACGCTCTCCTGCAGCAAAGAGGATGGCCTCGATGGCGCGCTGCAATTCAGTTTGATCCATCAGACATCCTCCTTTTTGTTTTTCATATGGTCAAGCAGACGGACATTGGGATTCTCACCGGTATCATCGTCCTCCAGCACCACAGAATTGCTTTTGCACAGATCCAGCACAGAAATGAAGGTTGCAACTATCTCCGATCTGGATTTGTTGCCTTTGAACAAGTTCTTCAGCCGCTCAATACCGCGCAGCAGCAGCTGCCGCAGTACCTCGCCAGCCTTTTTGGAAACCGGATACGGTTCCTTGCCTACGATGCCTTTAAAATTCACCGTTGGGGGCGGCAGGCTGCGGTTATTGCGCTCCGTGATATTGTCCAGCGCTTTCAGCAGATCGATGGGCTCATGGCGGTAACGGTAGGTCTGATCCCGGCGCAGGGGTTCAGGCTCCTTGGTAAACAGGCATCGTCCAATCTCATTCCGAGGCTCCAGTGTAGAAATCGCCACACGGATCTGCTCCATCGCTTCCTTCCTCTGTCGTTCTACAAGACTCTGCCGCAGCAGATCCAGTTCACTTTCCGCCTCTGCCTGCTCGGCAGCAGACAGGAGCATCTTGGTCTTGATCAGCATCAGGTGAGAAGCCATCGTAATAAACTCGCTGGCGATCTCCATATCCAGCCGTTTCATTTCGTCCAAATAGGCCAGATACTGCTCCAGAATCGCCGTAATGGATACGTCCTGAATCTCTATTTTATTTTTACTCAGCAGCAGGAAAATAACATCCAGAGGGCCTTCAAAGTCCTCCATCTCCTCACTGCGGGTCCTGACGATTCCTTCCAGGCGGTATTGCGGCTCCAGCATAGCGTCTCCTCGGGCAAATTGCACATTCTTTTGGTCATTATAACATCTTTGTGTCGGTTATGCAAGCATTTTAACCGTTTTCCCGGGAAATGAAACGCGGCAGCCGAAGCTGCCGCATATAATCACTTGCGATAGAATGTATTGCCTCCGATGAACTCACGCACCAGACTCGTGGGCGGGATCTCATCGTCCACATCCGCTTCCTGCACGAAGTTCAGGATCTTTACCACACTGCGCACTTCATCGTACCATGGATCCTCCGGCTGAACCGCAGTCAGCAGAGGATAGATGTGTTTTTTCAGAACCGCGAGTTCATAGAGCGTAGAGCTGTTGAAGATCACATCCGCGTTTTCCTGGAATGGGAAGATCCAGATCTTCTCCCCCCGGCGCACAGAGTCCCACATAGACATAGTATGCTGTACAGTCGCGCCTCGTCCCTCAAAATCACGGACGATCCGACGCAGCAGCCGCAGATAGCTGGTCGGTATCCGGTTATGATCATCCAAATTGAGGGGCAGCAAAGGGCTGACGTACATTTTGAAGATCAGATTGCTGTCAATTCCCTTTGGGCTCAGCACAGGGTTCAATGCATGCAGGCCTTCTACGATAATCACAGAGTCCGGGCTCAGACGCATCCGGTGTCCGTTCCAAACCCGGCGTCCCAGCTTAAAGCTGAAGGTCGGAATCTCCACTTCCTCCCCCCGCAGAAGCTGGGCAATCTGCTCCTTGAACAAGTCTGTGTCAATGGTGTTGATATGCTCCAGGTCCAGTTTCCCATCGGGGCCGGGCGCAATTTTCTCCCGGTCAAGGTAATAATCGTCCAGGCTCATCAGCACCGGCTTTTTTCCATGGACACGGAGCTGCGTGGCCAGACGGTTGGCTGAAGTCGTTTTCCCCGAGGAGCTTGGGCCAGCCAGCATGACCGCCTTGGCTCCGCGCTGGCAGACCATATCGGCCACCTGAGAATAGCGCTTCTCATGCAGGGCTTCATTGACCCGGATCAATTCACGGATGCGCCCGCTTTCAACCAGACCATTGAGGTCAGCCACGGTCTCGCACTCCATCAGCTCACACCAGCGCTCACCCTCATTGAACACGCTGAGGAAATGAGGCATGTGTTCATAAGTACCGACCTGATCCGGGCACTGATCGTCCGGGAACAGGAACAAAAATCCATTCTCCGCCGAGCGGATATCCCAGACCTTCAGATAGCCTGTAGACGGAGCCATCTCACCGTAATAATAGTCCCGGAAATCGCCGTAAGCATACTCATCAAAGTATTCGACCGTCCGCCACTTCAGGAGTCTCGCCTTATCCTCGTCTCCCCTGCCCTCAAAATACCGGATCGCATCCGCAGTGCTGACCCGGCGGCGCAGCAAAGGAATGTTTTCACCAATGATTCGCTTCATCTCCGTTTTCATACACTCAGCGGTAAAACCGGGAGCATTCTTCACATCGATGTACAAGCCGGGGCCAAGCGTACAGGTCATCCTGGCACGGGCATTGGGCCACAAACGGTTCAATGCCAAAAAGATAACGAACTGGGCCGTACGTACATAGGCATCCTTACCAGCCGGATCACTGTAACGCAGCAGTTTGATCTCACCGCCGGAGGCAGCCATAGCCCGGCGAGTATTGGGATTCTCCCCCGCGTCCTTCTGACGGACAGGAATATAATTGAGCGTAAAGACCTCTCCGGCGATTCGGGCAGCCAGAGGATCCTCTGACAATTTTCCGGAAATCAGCCCCAGCTGACTGATAATATCCAAAAGGGACTGCCCCGGCTGGGCAACCACTTCACGTCCGTCTATAATAAGCTTCATTTACATTGCCTCCTTTACACTCTTTTTTCGGTACAAGCGGAAGATTTGCACCAAATGAATGATGATCAGTCCCGCATTCAAAAACACAACCGGCCATGTACCGCAGACAGCTCCGTAGATCATACTGATCACCGAGCCCGCCATATTGAACCAGCGCAGCTTCTCTACAGATGTCATCATCATGGATATCAAGATCAAAGCTGATCCAGTATATCCAAATATCTCTAAATATATGTTCAAATGCGAGCCCCCCAATCCACAGAGATTAAAAAAAGTTGACTACCAAGTTCATAAAAACCGGTAGTCAACCATTTACGGTGGTTCGTAGAAACGCTTACCCCTATTGCAAGCATATACCTTTATGTGTAACGTAATACATAGTGTATCAAAAATCACCAAAAAGTCAAGGGGGTATCTTGCATTTTTTGTGTATTATATGTATTCTTCCTGTCCGATGGACATGATGTCATAGGGGGTTGTCTGGTAAACGAAGTAGTTCAGCCAATTAGAAAACAGCAGATTCGCGCTGCTGCGCCAGCGGACGACAGGTGCTTTGGTATCATCGTCATTCGGGAAGTAATTCTCCGGCACATGGATCGGCAGGCCCAAATTCTTATCGCGATCGTACTCTGCCTTCAGGGTCAGAGGATCATACTCAGAATGGCCGGTAATGAAAATCTGACGTCCCTCCTTGTTCATAACGGCATAAACACCAGCTTGATCGGAAGAAGCCAGGATCTTCAGCCCCGGAACCGCCTCAATATCCTCCCGCAAGACAGTCGTATGCCGGGAATGGGGCACCCAGAAAGTATCATCGAAACCACGCATCAGAATGGAACGCTTATAGTCCGCACGGTGCTCAAACACACCGAAGAGTTTCTCAGGAAGCTCGCGCTTCTGGATTCCATAGTGGTAGTACAGTCCCGCCTGCGCGCCCCAGCAGATGTGAAGCGTGCTGTGAACATTCGTCTTGCTCCACTCCAGAATCTCGGTCAGCTCCTGCCAGTAGTCCACATCCTCGAACGCTAGATTCTCCACCGGCGCGCCGGTGATGACCATGCCGTCAAATTTGCGGTCTTTCAATTCATCAAAACTCTTATAGAAACTCAGCAAATGATCCTGAGAAACATTTTTCGCCTTGTGAGAAGTGGTGTGCATCAGCTCAAGACGCACCTGCAAGGGGGTATTGCCCAGCAGCCGGGAAAACTGTGTTTCGGTGGCAATTTTGGTAGGCATCAGATTCAGCAGCACGATCTCCAAGGGCCGAATGTCCTGAGTCGTAGCGCGGGTCTGTGTCATGACAAAGATATTCTCCTGCTGCAAAATTCCGGCGGCAGGCAAGTCGTTTGGTATCTGAATGGGCAAGGCATTGTCCTCCAAATGGTAGCATTTGAAAGTATTTTAACCCAAACCGCTCACTTTGTCAATCAGTGTCAGGATCATACTGGGAAAGCTTTGTGCCGGGATAGTAATGATACAGGATTTCTTTATAGCCACTGCCCAGCACTGCCATAGCATCCGCGCCATACTGACTCAGCCCCACTCTGTGACCATACCCCCTGGTTTCAAAGGTGACAGACGTATCGGTTGTCGTCACAGTAAAAATCGTGGAACGCAGATCAAAGATACCACGAAGATCCACGCCGCTATACAGCTTTCCCCCGATGCGCATCATATCCACCCCGCCGCCCACGGTGTAGCTGACTCTGCCGAACCAACTCTCCGGCTTTCCCTTCAATGTAACCCCCAGGCGCGTCTGAAACTCTTCCGCGGTAAAGGTGACTGTCTGGCCGTTGTAGGCATCGTCGTCTGCCGGACTGCTGACCACAGTCAGATACGGCACGGCATTGCCCCAAACCTCCCGGGCATCCTCCGTTGTCCCTCCCGCGCTGGCAAAGTAGGTGGCCATGATCAGTTTTCCGTCATAATACAGAACCTCCCCCGCGGTCTCAGTCACTGCGTCAAAGACTTTCTGCACACTTGCCAGCGTACCACCGCTTCGGATATAACTCTCCGGCTCCCGATACTCCTGACAGCAGCGGTAATCCGTACAAACAGCCCCCTCCGGGTGCTTGTCCCCCCCCAACACGCAGCGCAGGGTATAGGTTCTGGCCGCCACTGCCTGCGCTTTCAGCGCTTCCGTTTCAAAGCTCGCCGGCACTTCCCCCAGTACCACCCGACAGATATAATCCTCCAGATCCATCTGGACAACCTGTCCGTCACTTTTCAGCACCGGAATAAAGACCTGGCTGACCTTCTCCGTCGGTTTATTCAGATTCTGCTGGGGCTCCTCCGTTTTCTGCTCCTGTGCTGTGCCGGAACTGAAGCCTGCCAGTGCCGAAAAGATCATCCCCGGAACCACGATCCCCAATGCTGCAGAATGTATGATCTGCTTGAATATCATTTTCAAAATCCACCCCTCCAACTGACCGTGCAGCAAATACTGGATAAACTGTTTTCGCACCGCTCCTTGACATCGATTCGGGATGCAGGTATAATATTATGTAAAATAACCCCGAACGGAGCAGAAATATGAAAAGATTCCTGAAAGTCATTGTACCGATCCTGCTGGCTATCGCTGTGATCTTCAGCATTGGATGGTATTTTCTGAAATATGACCCGGCGCTGACCCGGGATATCCTGATCTCCCAAGCCCGAACTCTCGACGAGCAGGGCAATCACAATCTGGCCACCTGGTTCTACAAGCTGGCTTATCAGCAGTCCGGAAATGACGAGACCGTAGCCATTGAGCTGGCAGAGCAGTACCGCTCCATGGGAAATTACACCAAAGCGGAGTATACCCTTTCTAATGCCATCGCAGACGGCGGTACGGTCGAACTTTACATTGCGTTATGCAAGACCTACGTGGAGCAAGACAAGCTTCTGGACGCGGTGACCATGTTGGCCAGTGTGTCTGATCCTACCATCAAGGCGCAGTTGGATGCGCTTCGTCCCGAAGCTCCTGCGGGAAGCCCTGAGCATGGCTACTACAACCAGTACATTTCCGTTGCACTGAGCGTGCCCGATGGAACCATATACATGACCACTGACGGTTCCTTCCCTTCCATTTCAAGCGATCCTTATTCCTCCCCCATTTCTCTCCCCGGCGGCGAAACTACCATTCACGCATTAACGGTTGGCGATAACGGACTTGTCAGTCCGTTGACCATTCTGGGCTACACCGTTGCAGGTGTCATCGAAGAAGTGACAATCAGTGACCCCGCCATCGACCGTGTCATCCGGGAGCAGCTGCAGGTCGATGAAAACCACGCGCTTTACACCAACGAACTGTGGAGCATCACAACTCTGGTTGTCCCCAGTGATGCCAAAAGCCTGTCCGATCTTACCAAACTTCCCTTCCTGACCAAGCTTGCCATTCGCGACGGCAAATTTGACAGTCTGTCCTCCCTTTCCGCTTTATCCAGTCTTGAAGATCTGGCAATTGAGAACATGCTGGTTTCTTCTGAGGATCTGCAAACAATCGCCTCCCTGCCGAAGCTGAACCGGCTGGCCATGACGGGATGCGGCCTGTCCAGCATTTCGGCACTTTCCGCAGCTTCCAACCTGACATACCTCGATCTGAGCAACAATACCATCGGTGATCTGACCGCTCTGGAGGGTATGTCGCAGTTGACTTATCTCAATCTAAATCACAACGCTGTGACCTCACTGGATTCCATCGGTAAACTGCCCCAGTTGACGGCACTGGATCTTTCTTACAATTCCATTGCGGTATCCTCACCTCTTGCGGCCTGCACGCAATTGACCATTCTGGATTTGACCGGCAACACTTTGACGGCTGTAGAAGGTCTTGAAAGCCTCACGAACCTACAGGCGCTGTCCGTCGCTTTCAACCAACTGACAAATGTGGATTCACTCGCCGCCAACACATCGCTTACGACGCTGGATATTTCCAACAACACCATCACGGATATCTCCGCCCTGAAGACGCTGTCGAGCCTGATCACTTTGAATTTCTCGTATAATCAGGTCACGAAGCTTCCTGCGTTTTCCAAGGACTGTCCTCTGGTTACCATCAAGGGCTCCCAGAACCAGCTGACTTCCTTGAACGAATTGGCTATGCTGGAAGGACTGAACTACGTTTATCTGGACTTTAACCCCGGTCTGACCTCTGTCAACGCCCTTGCGAGCTGCTACTCTCTTGTTGAAGTCAGTGTCTACGGTACCGGTGTCAAGGACGCCACCGCTCTGACTGACATGAACGTGATCGTCAAATACAGCCCCATCTAACAAAAATAAGAGCTGCCACATTCTATGCGGCAGCTCTTACCATTTATACCTTTGCTCCTGTTTCCCTGATTTTTTCACGGATAGATAGAAGATCATCAAACGTCTCCGGGCGCTTGGTCACATCCCGCAGCAAAGCCGAGGGATGGTATATGGCAGTGATCCAAATACCGTTTCGCTCCGTCCAGGTACCATGTTCCCGGGTGATTCGAAAATCCGGACGGATCAGACGCATGGCAGCAATACGCCCCAAACAAACGATGATCTTGGGCTTGATCAACGCCACCTGATTACGCAGATAATCAATACAGGCATCCTGCTCTGTTTCCAGCGGATCCCGGTTTCGGGGTGGACGGCATTTTACAATATTGGCAATGTAAGAATTTTTACGGTTCAGATCAATAATGGACATCATGTCATCCAGCAGCTTTCCGGCGGGACCCACGAAGGGCTCCCCCTTCAGATCCTCCTGTTCGCCGGGGCCTTCCCCAATGAACATCACATCCGCCTCCCGCAGACCAACGCCAAAAACCACATTGTTCCTTGTTTCACACAGGCCGCATTTGGTGCACTGCATACATACCTGCTCTAAGTTTTGCCAATCGAACATATCAGCGGCTCCTCTCATTGATCAGCTTATGCCGGCGCTTGCGCTGCGACTGGCGCACCAATCGGAGAACAACCACCCCAATGCCCATCACCGCGATCACGCCAAGCAGCACCACTCCACCAGTAAACATCCAATTGCGCAAGGTGCTGCCTGCTTTCTCTTCCGCGCTGGGAGTCAGAGAGATGTTGTTCACACCGGGCTGATCTACACCATACATTGCGATCATGTCGCACTGCCCCACGCAAATTCCGCGGAACCAAACCTCGATCGTACCGATCTTCTGTCCTCTTTCAATCGGTGCTGTCAGTGCGCTATCTGCAGAAACACACTGATAGGTCACATCTTCCGCCACGGCGTCCGTGGGCAGAGATACGACGATGTCCTCAGCCGAGCCACCGATCACATCATTTTCGCCCCCAGTCACCTGGAACTGTTCCATGACCTGTTCCTTTTGCAGTACCTGACGAACGGAATAGTGCCCAAATCCGTGATCCAGCAGTTCCCGTGTCTCCTCGAGGCTTCCGAAGGTCTTGACGGACAGGCCGTTGGCTGTCACCGTCCCCTGCGCGCTCATGACGACAGCCAGGTAGCGCTTTCCGCCGCTTTCCGCGGTACAGATCAAACTTCGATCCGTGGTGCTCAAGGCACCGGTCTTGCCGCCTGTGACCCGTTCGTCAAACTGGTTGCGGACGGTTTCCGTGCTCATCAGGTGGTTGGTAGTGACCAGTTCCCGCGCTTCACTTTTGTTGGTTGCGGGAACGGTATACTTGATAGTGCTGAACAGCTCTACGAAGATTTCATTATGCAGTGCTGCTTCGGTTATCTTCGCAAGATCCCGCGCCGTGGTATACTGTTCTTCATGGCTCAGTCCGTTGGCGTTCATAAACTGCGTATTCTCACAGCCTAATTCCTTCGCACGCTGGTTCATCAATCCCACAAACGCACCCTGACTGGTGCCGATATGCTCAGCGATCACCGCGGCAGCATCATTTGCAGAGCCTACCATCATGCAGTAAAGCAGATCCCGCAGGGTAATCTCCTCCCCCGCCTTCAGTCCTGCGGAAACGGAGCCGACCGCAACGGAAGCCAGTGCGGATTTTGAAACCGTAACCACCGCATCGGGATCCCCAATCTCCAGCGCGAGCAGAGCCGTCATCAGCTTATTCATACCAGAGGGATCCACACGCTGATCCGGATTCCAGAAATAGATCATGGTCTGGCTGTCCAGTTCATACAGGATCACGCCCTTGGCTGTATCCAGCAGTTTTTCGCTGCCTTTCAAACAAACGACAGCATCCAGTGTGACACAGCCGGAGGAAACTGCCAGCGACACCTCATCCCCTGCCGCTGCCATAGCCGGAGCGCAAAGCCCCATCATGAAAGCAGCAACAAGCAAAAGCAGACAAAATCTGCGCATTTTTTTCATAATCTTACCTCAATACCCACCACCCGGACTTGTCCGGTGGGAAAAATTCGTGTATAATGGTTATGAAGTATTATATCAGCTTTTCCGTACAGAGTCAATGCAGGAGGATGTCCCTGATGAAAAAAGCCGGCCTTGCGCTGATCGCAATAACCCTAATATTCTCTGCCTTTGTCGGCGGCTTCTTCCTGGGCAGGAATTATAATCACAGCGCGGTAAACATTTCCGCTGTCGGTTCCGTTCAACCGACCTCCGCCACCGAGGATACCACGCAAGCCACCGAAGCTGCGGAAGTGACCGTCCCGCTGATTGTGGATTTGAATACAGCCACATTGGAGCAGCTTACGGCTCTTCCCGGCATTGGTGAGGTGCTGGCTCAGCGCATCATAGATTACCGTACACAAAACGGCCCATTTGAAAGCATTGCCGAGCTTGCCAATGTGGAAGGAATCGGCGACAAGAAGCTGGAAGCGATTCTGGAAAATATCACCGTTGGAGGTTAATCATGAAGATACTGGTCGTGGATGATGAAGCCCTGCTGGTCAAGGGCATTCGGTTTAATTTGCAAAGTGACGGCTACGAGGTTGTTACCGGTGTCAACGGCCTTGACGCGGTGCGTCTTGCGCAGGATCCGGAGGTTTCTCTGGTCGTGCTCGACGTGATGATGCCCCAGATGGACGGCCTGACCGCCTGCTCCAAGATTCGGGAATTTTCTGATGTACCGATTATCCTGCTGACCGCAAAAGCTGACGATATCGACAAACTCATAGGCTTTGACAACGGTGCCGACGATTATCTGACCAAACCCTTTAACATTTTGGAGCTGAAGGCTCGTATTCGCGCTCTGCTTCGCCGCTCCGGAGCAGGCAGGGATCATACCCCAAACGCTCTGACCATCGGCACGATCACGCTGGATCTGGATGCCCGGAATGCCTACCGCTCCGGCGTTCTTGTTGACCTGACCGCAAAGGAATTCGACGTAATCGAGTTCCTCATGCGCAATGCCAACCGTGTATACTCGCGTGAAGCATTACTGGATTCCGTTTGGGCTTATGAATACCGCAGTGATATCCGAACCCTTGATGTACACATCCGCAGGCTTCGGGAAAAGCTGGAAGAAAATCCGGCCGAGCCGAAATACATTATGACGAAGTGGGGCGTTGGCTATTATTTCCGAAAGTAATAAACCAAAATTCCGGCGATATGGCAGAACGCAGTTCCGCTATGCCATGATCTATATCGCCATTACCTTTGCAGTACTGGCCTTTCTAAACCTGTACTGCTCTGCCGTATGCCAGCGGCTGTTTTACCAAAGCAAAGAGGTCGCCATGGTCGAAAAAGCTCAGCTTGCCGCAGCAGAGATCAGCGAGCTGGATGTTTTGACTCCCTCAGCGGTTTCTTCTTCCGTCAATCAGATGAGCAGCCTGAAGGTCACCCGCTTTCTCATTACAGACCAGTCCGGTGTTGTGCTCTATGACTCCGACCCAGAAAGTGCCGTTGGCCAGTACGCGCTGCTGCCTCAGATCGTCCGCGCCATAGAGGGCAACGATGTATTCACTTGGGACTACCACGACGGTGTCATGTGTTCCATCGCCGCCACACCTGTGGTCTCCTATGGCATAACCGTGGGCTGTGTATACATGATGGAGTATGACACCGAGCTGGGCGCGCTTATGAAATCCCTGCATCAAACCATTCTGACCATCACGTTCATTCTGGAATTACTGGTCATCCTGTTCTCCATTGCCTTTGCCCACGCCTTTTCCAAACGCCTTGGCCGAATCATGAATTCCATGCGAATCATTCAGGAAGGTGACTACTCCCATAAGGTAGTCATGGACGGTCACGACGAGCTGAGTATCCTCGGCGATGAATTTAACGACCTGACCGAGCGCCTGCAGACTTCAGAAAATAAACGCCGGCAGTTCGTATCCGATGCATCCCATGAGCTGAAAACGCCGCTTGCGTCCATCAAACTGCTCTCTGACTCGATTTTGCAGAATGATATGGATATTGAAACCATCCGGGAGTTTGTTGGGGACATCGGTGATGAGGCAGACCGGCTGAACCGTATGTCCCAGAAGCTGCTGGATCTGACCCGGGGCGAAGCAGCAGACCAGGATACGCATGAGATCGTCTACATGGCTCCCACTGTGGAACGTGTGGTGCGAATGCTGACCACGCAGGCTGAAAGCTCGCAAATTCAGATCATTACTGAACTGGAGAATGATGCGCCGATTCTGATACGAGAGGACGATCTGTACCAGATCACCTTTAATCTTGTAGAAAACGGCATCAAGTACAACCTCCCCGGTGGAAAGCTGACCATCACGTTAAGCCGTAATGAGGAATACGGTATTTTGACGGTAACCGATACCGGCACCGGTATTCCGGAGGATTCGATCGATCACATTTTTGAACGTTTCTACCGGGTAGACAAAGCTCGTTCCCGTGCCTCCGGCGGCAGTGGTTTGGGACTCTCCATCGTCCGCAACATGGTGGAGCGGAACCAGGGACAGATCCATGTGCAGAGCACTTTCGGTATGGGCAGTTCTTTTACCGTGGAATTTCCCGTGTTTGATACGGAGGCGATTGACGAATGACACATCGTAGGATTTGGATTTGCCTGCTGGTCATGCTGCTTCTGTGCGGATGTGCCAGTCCCGCCGTTGATTCCGATCAACAGGTGACCTTTTACTATGTTCAAAGCGAGATTGATTTTCAGGGTCAAAACGGCGTGATAGCCCCTGAAATCCGGGAGATCGGCAATCGCAGCGATGATCTTTCCTATCTGCTCAGCCTGTACCTGCAAGGCCCTCAGTCGGACGCGCTCCGCTCCCCTTTTCCGGAAAATCTGACACTGGTACAGATCCGGCAGGAGGAAGCATATCTGGAAGTCGTGGTAAGCCATCGGCTCTCCAATCTCACCGGCATGGAACTGACGCTGGCCTGCAGCTGCCTGGCAAAAACCTGCATGGATCTGTCCGGCGCTCAGGAAGTACGCATCAGCGCTCAGGAGCAGCTGCTCGACGGCGCAAGCTATATCACCATCACCGCTGATTCCATTTTGCTCAGCGGTGCGTAACCCCCATCTCAAGGAGGAATCCAAATGAAATTCGTATCCTGGAATGTAAACGGCCTGCGAGCCTGTATGAACAAAGGATTTTTAGACACTTTTTATGAATTGAACGCAGACTTTTTCTGTCTCCAGGAGACCAAGCTGCAGGCAGGACAGATCACCCTTGATTTGCCCGGATATGAGCAATACTGGTGCTACGCGGAGAAGAAGGGCTACTCCGGCACCGCCATATTCACAAAACACACGCCCATGTCCGTTTCTTACGGTCTGGGCATTGAGGAACTTGACACCGAGGGGCGCGTGATCACGCTGGAATATCCGGAGTTCTTTCTGGTTACCTGCTACACCCCGAACGCTCAGCGGGGTCTTGCCCGCATCGAACACCGTCTGAAGTGGGAAGATGCCATCCGGGCATACCTCAACGAGCTGGATCGCAAAAAGCCCGTGATTCTCTGCGGCGATCTGAATGTGGCTCACAAAGAGATCGACCTGAAGAACCCCGGCTCCAACCGTGGGAGCGCCGGTTTCTCCGACGAGGAGCGGAGCGCGTTTACTCAGCTTCTTGACAGCGGTTTTACAGACTCCTTCCGCCATCTGTACCCCGACAAAACCGGGGCATATTCCTGGTGGAGTTATATGTTCAACGCCAGAGCCAACAACGCAGGCTGGCGTATCGACTATTTTGTCGTGTCTGACCGGCTGGCTGATTCCATTCACAACGCGACCATCCATCCGGAATGCTTTGGTTCGGATCATTGTCCTGTGGGTTTGGACTTAAATGTCACCTGCAACGGCAGCATTTGGTCTCCGGAAACAGAACGTTCAGCAGATCAAGACATCAAGAAGGCCGGCGGGGACTCCCTCGCCGGCCATATGCGAACATTTTTTAAGATAGCAATTGCCGCTTCGTTTGCTCTGGCGTTGATCATCTCCATCACAGTACTTCTGGGACAAGACAATGTCCCCACTGCGCCCTTGCTGGCCGCCCCGGAGCCTGTCAAACCAAAGCTCATCAGCGAGATCATCGACCGCTCCGGTTCTGTCAGCTTGGTATACGATTTCCTATCATCCTCACCCTACTATTCCTCACAATTTGAAGAAAAAATTACAGACGGAGCAACCAGTTGGCTATTGATGGATAAAACCATCGTTTGCACCACACAGACCCCGGAAGCAGATGATGACGGCGATTACACCGTATATTATCCTCTGGAATACAATTTCTTTGTACAGGTGCAATATGCCGACCACAGTCCCCTTTTCCCTATCGAAATTGAGGTAAACGCATCCTATAGCGGCAGCACCACTGTCGTTCAGGCCGATTACAAGGATGAAAACGGACAAATCAATGGCTGTTTCCTGTTTGGCTTCACTACCGGCCCGCTGGAACTGCAAATCAGCGCCACCTGCGGCGAATTGGCCGAAACCCTCTCCCCTGTTACGATCTATCCGACACTCTTTGCCCAGGTGACTGACCACAAAGGGGATATTTCCATTGACATCCCCTTCTCAACGATCGGCGCGTACCGCGATGTCATATTCAACACCGAATCCGAAAGCTGGATAATGGACAGGAACAACGGTCACATTGATCTCAACGCCAACTACTTTTTTCAGGTTCAATACCCGGAAGGCACCGCTTTTACAGATGAAGACCACCCCACTATTTTTGCGGGTCTGTCCGGCTGGAAGCGTCCGGAGTACGATTATACCAAAGCGGCCAAAGTTTTGCACTACTATGACAGTCAGGGCAACATCGCCGGGTTCTTTGTGTTTGGGTATCTAACCGAAGAACAGGATCTGCAAATATCAATACAATATAAAGAAACTGAATTCTATGTCTCCCTGCACGCCCAGCCATATTTTGAATCCATGCCCACTGACCGCCTGGTTTGCGCATTGCTTAACTCCGACGAGGTGCAGTATTACTGTCTAAACGGAAACATTGATGAACTGAACAAAAACCATCCGGGTATGATTGAACTGCTTCGTCGGGACAACATCATCCGCGCCATGCTGGATGCCAACCAGGATACGCACCCTGTCAGCAGCTTTGATATTTTGCTTGCCGCTGACCCGTTCCAATCCCTGATGACCGATGAAGAGAAAGAGGAATTTTACGAGCAGCTCCAGCGGCAGTTCTTCTTCGGCTAGAGCTGTTCCCCAATGACCACCCCGGGCTGTCCGTTTCTGATTTCTAAAAAGGCGTTTTGCAGCCGTGTAAGATAGGCAAAAGGCTCGTCCGGGTATACCGGAATGAATTTGCTCTCACTTTTCTGATGCTTGGGCAGTGCCCGGAACTGGAACGGCCCTTTCCCCAGCTTCTTCACCGCCATTTTTGTGGTCAGGCCAAATCCACTGCCCATAGGGATCAACACCCCCAGATTTTCATGGTGCCCATTGCATGATACTGTGATTCTGCAAATCACAGAGCCTGAGATGTTACACTGGCAGCAAAATCGGTAGTAAAGCCCCTGCTGCTCTACGGCAGCCTTTCCAACCACTTCTCTGCCCAAATAAATATCATACGTTCCGTCCAAAAAGATCCCCCCTCGGCACAAGCCTATGCGCCATGGGGGGATCTTATGTTAAATTGTTCGGTTGTCATTCAGGCCAAAGCTCACCGCGATGGCATCATCCACCAAATGCATGTGGTCGTCGTCCAGCCGCCCCATATGTTCACGCAGACGGCGCTTGTCAATGGTGCGGATCTGCTCCAGTAAGATCACCGAATCCTTCGTCAGCCCTACGCTGCCCCCGGCAATGTTGATATGGGTCGGGAGGCGGGCTTTCCCTGTCTGGCTGGTGATGGCCGCGGCGATGACCGTGGGAGAATGCCGGTTTCCAGTATCGTTCTGGACGATGAGCACCGGCCGGGTGCCCCCCTGCTCGCTGCCCACCACCGGTGAAAGATCGGCGTAAAAGATATCGCCCCGTTTGACCGTGGTATCCATTTCGCTCACACTCCGATAGAATCATTACCTGCGCTACCGGAAATGCTCCTTATGTAACGCGGTTGATCCTATTGTCCCACGCATTCAGAAGAATTATACGGTATCGCATCCAATTTATCCTATGCGGAACCCCCCATAATGCTACAGGATTTCAAAATTTTTGACCTCCAGTGACAGGATCCGGCGGTCATCGAACAGAATCTCGCCGCGTACTGGCAGATCTCTCTCCCCCAGCCAGATATCCAAATGCAGCGCATCCTCCTCATAGCTGTCATCGATAGATACCCGGATCTGTGCTCCATCCGCACCGCAGGCTGTAACATAGCCCCCGCGCAGGGTCTTGACCAGCAGCCATGGAGCACTGACCGGAGTCACCTGACCGTCCGCCAGCAGTTCAAAAGCCAGTGCCGTATCATCAAAGGTCAGTTTACCGCCTTCACCGGATATCGTACCGGTGATACCGGCGATGGACTCCGGCTCGGCGACCTCAAAGGTCACATTTCCCTGCCCATCCGATGTACAGGAAACGGCGAAGCTGCAGGTCTTGTCCCCATAGTCCGCCGTGATCACTGCATCAAAGCTGCAGCCGGAAGCAGCCAACAGCTTTGCACGCAGCGCCATGGTTCGATCCAATTCCTTATGATCCCCCGCGCAGCCCGCCAGAAGGATGAGCAGTGCCAGAACGGATACCGCTTTTTTCATTTAATCCCGCCCTATTTCATTAGTCGCGGAAGCTCCTCCAGCATATCGCTTGGCAGCATGCCATACTGCCCCAGCTTTTGCGCGCAGTTGTCTCCTGCCGCACCGTGAAGCCAGACCGCAGCCGCGGCAGCCTCCATAGGGGCAATTCCCTGCCCCAGCAGACTGACCACAATCCCCGCCAGGACATCACCGCTGCCACCCACTGCCATACCGGGATTGCCGGTGCGGTTGCGATAGCAGATTTCGCCATCTGTGATCAGGGTCTCATGCCCCTTAAGGACAACAATACAGCCCTGCTCTCGGGCCAATGCAGCTGCGGCGGCAGGCCTGTCCGTTCCAAGGCTGCCCGCCAGTCGGATGAATTCGCCATCATGGGGTGTCAGAACTGTAGGAGCTGTCCTTCCGCGCATTAAATACTTATGCCGGGACAGTAGATTTATACCATCGGCATCCACAACCACCGGCCGGCTGCATTCTCTCAATACCGCTTTTAACACGGCCAGAGTCCCTTTCGACTGGCTCAGGCCGGGGCCAATGAGCACCGCATCCATTTTGGGCAGAAGATCTAAAACATCCTCAACCGCATTGGCGCTGAGCTTACCATCTTCATCCGGCAAAGGAAATACAACAGGCTCCGTCAGTTTGACTGCCTCGATAGCATAGATGCTCTCCGGCACACCCAGATACACCAATCCCGCCCCGCTGCGCAGAGCCCCCATTGCCGCCAGCGCCGCCGCTCCGGTATAGCCCCGGCTGCCGCACAGCAGCAGAATTTTTCCGAAATCCCCCTTATGTGCCCATTGATCCCGGTCAGGCAGGATACTCCATACGCTCTGATGATTCAGCTCTCTCTGTTCCATGTTTTTCTCCTATCAATCCAGATTTTTCACTGTCCGGCAAATCCAGTCCGCCCACAGCGAGGCATATTTGGCGTATAAATGGCAGCCGTCCGCCGTCAGCTGATTGGGCAGATATCCATTCTCATCAGCAAAGCATTCATTTGCATCTATATAGTTGACTCGATATTCGTCAGCTAACGCGTGGAGCGCACAGTTCACGCTTCTGAGATTCTCGGGTGAAGCATACGGTGTCAGTTCAGCCCAGCGGCGGCTTACAGTCAGAACGCCCTGTACAACTGTTACCGCCTGAGGCTGCGTCTGAACCACGGTATTCAGCAGTTCCCGGTAAGCATGCAGCAGGCTGTCCAGCGGATATCCCGCCTCATTCAGCCCTAAATTGATCACCACGCAGGTATATTCCCGCTCCGCCAGCAGTGACGCAATCGTGCAATTCTGAAAGGTCTGATCTGACAGCTTCTGGTTGTCAACATTGAACACACTCATCCCCACTTCGCAGAAGTAATCTGCCCCCTCCAGCCGCGCGTGATCCCGCAGCCCGCAGGTACGGGAGTCACCGATAAACAGCACCCTTTCCAGCGGATCCTGCTGAGGCAGATCAACCTCGGTGGGCTCTGTTTGGTCGGAATACGTAGGCTGGATAGATGGCATGGGTGGCTCTGTTTCCTCCGGTTCGGTATCTCTGCGCAGATCGGTAATCACATAGCGCAGCCCATCATCCCGAAGCAGCACAAAAGGCAGCTCCACCACCGTTTCCTGACGGCTCAGTCCCAATGGCTCTAGCAAAACAAACTTGACAACAACCCCGGTCATAGCCATGGCAAAGCCGGAAAACACCAGCAAACCCGCAAGGAACATATTTCTGACCTTCATTTTACCAATTCCCCCCGCTTTTGTCCATATCAGAAATTAAAGTACATAAACGGATCCTGCGCCGTCGTGGACACAAAGTAGATACTGATCCAAAACAGGATGAACAGCGCGCAGTCAAACCAGACACGCTCCCGGAATTTAAGAAAAATTCGTTCCGGTAACGGACTTGCAAAGAGAATCCCCGCCAGCACCAATGGAAGATAGGGCATCAGCTCCCCCGCGCCTGTTTGCCCCAGGCCGAACAGACGGCTCAAAAAGGCCACCAATTGTTCCATATCTCCGATGGCAAAAGGAACCCAGCTGAGAAGAACCACAAACACGGTGTATAGGTTCGCTCCCACGCCCAGCCGCTGCAGCCGATCGTGAAACCACAGCTTTTCCGCCGCAATCACCAATCCCAAAAATGCACCCCACAGCAGGTAATTTCCACCCACACCATGCCATAACCCTGTCAAGATCCAAACGGCTAGAATATTGAATACCTGGCGTGGCTTCCCTTTCCTGTTGCCGCCCAGCGGAATATACACATACTGCCGAAACCACCGGGTAAGGGTGATATGCCACCGGCGGTAAAAATCCGAAACCGATCGGGCCGCATAGGGCGAATCAAAGTTCCGCGGCAGTTCAAAACCCATCAGCTTTCCCAGTCCCACAGCCATCATGCTGTAGCCGTGAAAATCAAAGTACAGCCGCAGCGCAAAGGCGATCAGAGCCAGCCATGCAAAGGCAGGAGAAAGGCTGTCAAATCCAATCACCTGCGCCCGACTCCAGATCCCGGCCAGCCTATCCGCCAGCAGCACCTTGAGACATAGTCCCACAACCAGTTCCTGCAAGCCCGCGCGGAATCGTATCTGGCTGACCTTCGGATGCGCCATTTGCGCCTGCAATTGACTTGGCTCCGCCAATGGGCCGGAAAGAAGCCGCGGGAACATCAGCATCTGCGCTCCATAGGAGATCAGATCATCCTCAGGCATTGTTCTCCCCCGATGGATATCCACCAGATATGCCGCCATTTGAAATATGTAAAAGCTCATGCCGCCGGGAAGATACGATCCGCCCCGGAAGCATTTAAAAAACACCAGCACCGCGCCCAGCAGAATAAGACCCACCAGCAGTAGGAAGCATTTCTTTTCCTTCTTCATTCCCAATCCAATGAAGAAGGTCACCACTACGATCATCAGTGCCACAGCCACCTGCCACAGCTCTATCCCATCCTGCAGCACATAAAAAATCACACTGCCCAGAAGAATGGTCAGCGGTTTGTTTTTTTCCGATGTAATGTAGTAAACTCCAAGAAAAAGCGGCAAAAAGTAGAACAAAAAGGATATTCCAAACAACTCCATTGTAACGCGCCCCTTTGTATCAGATCATCGCGGTACAATCATAGGCGCTTGCCCACGCCGAAACAAGGGAAAACCGTCACGGCGGATGAAATCTTGTCTTTCATTTCCAGATGAGTTGTGGTATCATATGGTGGAGGTGAGCAATTTGAGACGAATGACAGCCTTTCTTCTGTGCTTCCTTCTGCTGGCAGGATGCGCACCGACGACCCCCTCTATTTTTTCAGAGCATACAGAACCTTCGGCGAACATTCCCAGCATCTCCGAACCAGACATCCCAGACGAAACCGTAGTGTCTGAACCAACCATCCCTCCCGAAACCACGCCAGAGTTTCCAAGTGTCCCAACAGAGCCTGTCGAATCTGAACCGACACTGCCCCCCACTGAACCAAATATCCCTCCGGAACCCAGTGTCCCTGAACCGATGCCGGAGCCTGAACCAGAACCTGAACCGGAACCCATCGATCCCATGACCGCATACATACAGGCCATGACGCTGGAAGAACGTGTTGGTCAGCTATTCCTTGCCCGATGCCCGGCCAAGAATGCCGTTGCTGACATCCAGACGTACCATTTAGGCGGTTACGTCTTGTTCGCCCGGGATTTTGAGGGTGAAACTCCGGCAAGCGTCAGCAAAACCATCGCTTCTTACCAATCAGCATCCTCTATTCCGATGCTGATTGCCGTAGATGAGGAAGGCGGGAAAGTAACCCGGGTCAGTCAGTATCCCGCGTTCCGTACCACACCATTCCTTTCCCCGAGAGAGATCTATGAACTGGGTGGCCTGGATGCCATCCGTGATAATGAGGCAGAAAAAAGTCAGCTTCTGACCTCTCTTGGCATCAAAGTGAACCTGTCGCCGGTATGTGATATCACCACCGATCCCAATGCTTTTATGTATCCGCGTTCTCTGGGGGAAAGCCCGGAGATCACCGGACAGTACGTGCAGCTTATGCTGGAAACCATGGGACAAAACGGCATTGCAGGTGTCCTTAAGCACTTCCCCGGCTACGGCAACAATACGGATACCCATGTTGCCATCGCCATCGACGACCGCACGCTTGCCGAACTGGAACGCTGCGATCTGGTACCCTTCCAAATGGGTATCGATGCGGGCTGCGGAGCCATCATGGTCAGCCATACCTTCATCAACGCCATCGACTCCACTTTGCCCGCGACGCTCTCCCCCGCAGTGAACCGCTATCTCCGGGAAACCATGGGCTTTGACGGTGTAGTCATCACAGACGATCTGGTGATGCAGGCCATCACTGACCTGTACGGTGCCGAGGAAGCGTCTGTGATGGCAGTTCTCGCCGGAAACGATCTGCTGTGTTCCACGGAGTATAAAACCCAATACAATGCCGTCCTGAAGGCTGTACAAAGCGGACGTATCTCTGAAAACCGCATTAACGAATCCGTTCGCAGAATTTTGCAGTGGAAATGCGATATGGGCTTGATGGAACTATAACAATGAGCCGACCCATCTGAACTGCACCCCATTTGTTAGACAAGTATGATATAATACTTGTACTAAGAAATGGGGTGTTTTTCTATGCCAAAGG
>CANBCW010000005.1 GCA_947367115.1 uncultured Clostridia bacterium
GACTTGAACCCGCACGTCCGCAGTGAACACTAGAACCTGAATCTAGCGAGTCTACCAATTCCACCACTCGCCCATATGTACGCTGTCTCTTAACAGCCTGAATATCATAGCACAAGATGGCTGATTTGTCAACAAGAAAAACAGACGATGCCGCCGAGTTTTCTTTGCGGTACTTGAACGCGCACAGATTTCGTGAAGCACCGACTATACCGGCTTGAAGTTATGTCTTACATCATGGTAAAATGTCACGCTTGCGCGGAAAGCGTGACAGAATTTGCCCACATTCGCCCCAGCTGCCGCAGGCAATTTAGCTGGCGACCGCCAATTTAGCTTGCAAAGCAAATTTCGCTCGCCGCAAGGCGAATTTAGCTGAAAATACGACGTGTCGAAACACGTCGTTTTTTCTGGCGGAGAGAGTGGGATTCGAACCCACGGTGGGTTGCCCCATCACCAGTTTTCAAGACTGGCTCCTTAAACCGCTCGGACATCTCTCCATGTTTTCAAATGATATCATCTGAAAACAGAAAAGTCAAGGGATTTACCTCATTTCGATGCAGGGAAGAATGCCCGCAGGCTGCCGGCAACGGCGCTGATCGGCATGGTCTGAAGGATGATTCGTCCCGGCCCCTTTACGACGGTATGGAAAATTCCTTCACCGCCGAACAGCATGTTCTTAACACCTGGAACGGTAACAACTTCCATGGAGCATGTTGCATCCATCGCAGCCAGATATCCAGTATCCACGATCATGGACTGACCGGGCTGAAGATAATACTCACAAGCGTGACCATCGATCTCAATGAAGGCCGTGCCCTGGCCGGACAGCTTCTGCATAATAAAGCCCTCACCGCCGAAAAAGCCTGCGCTCAGACGCTTCTGAAAATGTACCGACAGATTGACACCCGCCTCACTGGCAAGGAAACCACTTTTCTGGACAATGATTTCCTGACCGGGCACAATGTTAAAGGCCTTGATGGAACCGGGGAAGCTGGATGCAAACGTGATGTGTCCTGGGCCGCCCATTGCCGTGTAACGGTTCTGGAACATCGCTTCCCCCGCAAACATGCGTCCAATGGTCGCACCGAAGCCGCCGTTGCTGGTGGTTTCCATGCGCATATTGGGGCTCATCCAACTCATGCTGCCGGACTCTGTCAGCATTGTTTCACCGGGCTCCAGAGAGCAGATCACCGCAGGCAGGGGTTCGCCGATAATATTGTATTTCATATTCTATCCCTCCAATGGCAGCACTAAGATGTGCCGTTTCTGATACTATTATATCAAGCTGCCGTACAAAGCACAACCATAAAGATTTCATAGGTTCACCGAAATAACCCTTGACAAAAGAGTGCCCCTGTGCTAAAATACCGTGGTAGCCAAGCTAATTATCTTATTTACTTTTATTCGGAGTGATACCCAAGAGGCCGAAGGGGCTCCCCTGCTAAGGGAGTAGGCGTCTAAAAAGCGCGCGAGGGTTCAAATCCCTCTCACTCCGCCAAAACAAAGGATCATCCAATGGATGATCCTTTGTTTTGTTTCTCAACCAAAAACACCACATTTGCCCATCCGGCAAATGTGGTGTTTCGTTATCATCAAACTGTTTGTGGAACTGCCTTCCGGCTGTGCAGCTTCCGGCTCAGCGCCCGGATACCCATGGCGATCAGCAGCATCACATAGGCCGCCGCAGTAAAACCAAAGATGTACAGCAGCAGGCACCACGGATAAGGCACGATCCCCTGCACGATGGAGTATACCGGCAGTGAAGGATCACAGTGACGGCTGACAAAGAACATATTAAAGTTATCTGTTTCCAACAGGCCGCTGTAGTAAGCAATTTCATTCAGGATGACCGCAATCAGCAATGTGGCCGCAAACACAGGCATCGCCTTCAGAATGGTCTGATGCTCCAGCTTCACATACTCGGTGTATAGCAGGTAGATACCAACGGTGATCATGGAGCCGTGGCAGATCATTGTCTGGATATTGATGCCGATAACGTCGATAAAGACAGTGGTCGGATAAAACATGACCGCCGTACCGGCAAAGATCGCATACGTTGCCAAATACGCGCAAAGGGATTCGTGGACTTTTCCTTTGCGGAAAATACCGGTCAGGAAGCCCACATACATGGGCGTTGAGCAGAACTGCCATGGGAATGCATACCACTGGAAATCAAAGGTGATTCCATTTTCATAAGAGAAGCTGAAATTGATCATCTTGTAGATCTCAAGAACAATCACAGTGACCGCCACGCTGAAGACAACCTTGCGTACGCGACGCTCGTCACCGCCCTTACGATGCCAGACACAAAGCGCGAATGCCGCAATCAAAGAAATCGCAAACCACATCAGATGAAACCAGCCGTAAGGCTGCGGTGTTTCCATCCGCGAGTCAAGAATCCGAAGTAGATTTTGTAAAAAATTCAAGTTCAATTGCGCCTCCCCTCTTGCGACGGATTATAACATAATCTTTACAATTTGTCACTCTTTTTCCTTAAAATAATTCTTATGAAATCTTTAAGCCAAGCAAATTCCTATGCATTGCTTTCCTGTATCACCTGTTTTATAATTATTTCAAAAAATGTGACCGTTGTCTTTCCGATTTCGAGTAGATGATTGAAAGGAGGTGTACCACATGGAGGACGACCAGATTGTTGCGCTATACTGGAAACGGGATGAAAAAGCCATTGTTGAAACCAGAGCCAAGTACAGCAGCTACTGCCGCAGCATCGCCTACAACATTCTTGACTGCATGGAAGATGCACAGGAATGCGAAAACGATACCTATCTTGCCGCATGGAATGCCATACCGCCTCACCGGCCGATGTTTCTTCGAACCTTCCTCGGTAAGCTCGCGCGACGCATCTCCCTGGACCGTTGGAAAGCCAACACAGCCCAGAAGCGGGGCGGTCACACCGTGACCCTCTCTTTGGATGAGTTGGAGGGCTGCATTCCAGAAAACCTTGATATTGATACCCGCATTGAGCAAAATGTCTTGGCCAGTACGATCAGCAGCTTCCTTCGCGTTCTCCCCCGGCATGAGCGGCAGGTATTCCTCAGGCGGTACTGGTATCTGGACTCCGTCACAGATATTGCTGGTCAATTTGGCTTCACCCAAAGCAAGGTGAAGATGATGCTGCTCCGGACTCGCCAGAAATTGCGGCAGCACCTTGAAATGGAGGGAATATTTTATGAAGAGTGAAAAACTGCTGGATGCCATTGGAAATGTGGACGATGATTTAATTGATGAGGCTGCAAAAGTAAGGAAGCATTGGGGTTGGAAGCAATGGACTGCCGTAGCCGCTTCCCTTGCGATCATCATTTGCGCTGCGGCCATCCCTCTGACACGCCGTACACCCGGCAGTTTGACGGACACGTCCCCCACCGCAGCTCCGACGGTCATTCCCGGAATTTCCATATCCGGGTTCGAGCAGGGATTTGTTGGCGATCCTGCCTCCGTAGTAAGTCCAGTATCCGCCAGTATGGAAATTCGCTTCCCGCTGATGGCTGTTACCGCAAAAGCGGTCGGGACCTTACCGGATACCTATTATATCGTCGGTGAGAGGGAAAACAAATTCCGGTTAGTCAAAATGGAAACCATCCATCCCCTTGTAGGGCAAAATATGGTCGACAGCTTCTACTATATTCTGCCGGAAGCTTACATGACGGATCTGACAAAATACGACGCGCTCGTTATTACGCAGATCCGACAGTTTAGTCATCAAAACAGCATCTTATACAATGAAACCGCTGACCAATTGGAGATCATCGACCAGGTCATTCTTGGTTTCTACACCTATTTGTCGGGTTCTGTTATCACCGCGTTCACCGACGGAAGCTTCGACAGAGCCCTTTGGTTCTCTACCGAAGTCTGGACAACGGAGGTAGGCAATCAATGCGCTCCCCCCATTGATCTGTCTATGGATGCCTACGAACAGCATGTCCGAGAGAATTATGCAGAAGCGTACCTGGATACTGTCTACACCCACATTGAGCCCGGAAATGCGGCAGTATCCGCCGCTTTGGACTATGTAGCACCTTTCCAAAACGGCGTTTTTATTCCCCAGGTCAACTGGTACGCAGATCACAGCAGGGCATTTTATCGCCGTTACGCCAACGGTTACCCCACGAACGAAACCGTTTCTATTAGCTCAAACCACGCAGGATACTCTCAATATCAGTTCACACCCGATGATCTGTGCAAACTTCCGGATCTCGCTTCAGGTTTAAAATGGGTGAATGAAGCCTATGCTGCAGGTAAGATCACCGCTCCCCACCTGAAGGGATGGGAAAACATGCGTCTGGTGCGATATGTCATATTCGGATGGTACGCAAAGACCGACAGCGGTATCTACGGTATCATTCGTGTAAGCTGGTGCTATGCTGATGACGCAGAAAATGATTACAGCAAAAAAATCCACTATGATGACAAGTATTATATCACACAAGATGGGGAAAGTGCCTGCCGTGTGATCAGTCACGACGATCTAACTGCTCTCATAGGTGAAAATAGTGATTTTGTGCTGGGAACAGACGGTTATAACGAGGAAGGCCGTATTATCCGTGAACAAGAATTATACTTCTGACTTGAAAATGGCGGCTGAGAACAGCCGCCATTTTTACACTTCGTAGATGTAAGTTCTCGAATAGGAATCCACAGATCCATCGGCATAAACAGCATAATCATACAGCTTGCGGAAACCACATTTTTCGTGAACCGCAATAGACGCGGGATTGCGTTTGCTGACATGAGAATAAATCTTCCCCGCCCCCTGCGCCCTCAGGTGCGCCTGTACAGCCCAAATCAGGGCACAGGCAGTCCCATGATTTCGCCGTTCAGGAATAGTCTCCAGCGCCTCCAGAAGCAGCCCATCCCGCCAGGGTTCCATCCGCAGGGCACTGACATATTGACCGTCTTCCTGCCAAATAAAATAGGCTGCCCCATTGGTGCGGAAAAAGCTCGCTGCAAGGTAATTATAAAAATCCTGCTCAGCCAGAGCCGCGGCGTGACTCTCCGGCTCCCAGGGCCAGCGCTCTCGACCGGCTGCCCGGTTGGTTTCCGTGTAAACATCCATCAGGCAGCAAAAGCGCAGCTCTCTCATGGATCGGATCACTGTCAGCATGTCTCCCACCCCTTTGTTGTCAATGATACTGCGATGCTAACATGCCCCTGTGGAAAAGTCAAGCGCACCGTCCCATTTTGCGTCAAAAAGTTCCGGCTTTCGACAAATGGTTTACAAAACATCGTTTCCATAACTGTGGATTCCGGTTTATATACAAAAAGTTATTCACACTCTCCACAGGTTTTTCCACAGGCACAGCTCGCATTATGCCCTCGTCGAAATTTGTCAAATTCACAAATTGTATGTATTTTCCGAACTATTTACGGCTAAAACAGCTGGTTTTTTAGTTTTACATAAAATGTTTATGCAATCTTTTCATGCATACGCCATTTTCTCGCAAAAAGTGCGGAAGATCCATTTCTTCCGCACTTTTTTCACAGGGCTTCACCCAGTATGGACTTTGTTGCGTAGGCATTCAGGCTCATATCCGCCGTATTTCCGGCCAGATATTCGTAGTAGGCCTGTGCGCCGATCATGGCTCCATTGTCGCCGCAGAGCTTCAACGGAGGCATATAAACCTCCGCGCCCAGCTTCTGAGCCGCAGACAGAATATCTGCCCGGATGCGGGAATTGGCCGCGACACCGCCTGCGACGGCGATCTTCCGGTAGCCTGTCTCCTCCAGTGCGCGAACCACACGAGGCACCAACGTCTCGGATACCGCCGCGGTAAAAGCCGCGCACAGGCTGTTCACATCCAACTCCTCCCCCACCTGCTCGGCATGGTGGATCAGGTTCAATGTTGCCGTCTTGAGTCCCGAAAAGCTCATATTGTATGGATTCTCGCCGGGCTTTGCCACCGGGAGGCTGTATTTTTTCTCATCGCCCTGCTGGGCAGACTTGTCCAGTGCCGCACCGCCGGGATAGGGCATCCCAAGGACACGGCCAACCTTGTCAAAGCACTCACCTGCCGCGTCATCCAGAGTAGTTCCCAGGATCTCCATCTCGGTGTAATTCTTCACATCCACGATCAGTGTATGCCCGCCCGATACCACCAGGCAAAGGAAAGGCGGCTTCAAGTCAGGATAAGCAATATAATTGGCAGCGATGTGTCCCCGGATATGGTGCACCGGGATCAATGGCTTATTCAGTGCCAGCGCCGCGGCCTTGGCAAAGTTCACCCCCACCAATACCGCGCCGATCAGCCCCGGCGCGTAGGTCACCGCCACCGCGTCAATATCCCCGCGGGTCAGATTTGCCCGCTCCAGCGCCTGCTCCGCCAGACCGAAGATGGCCTCGATGTGCATTCTGGAAGCGATTTCCGGCACCACACCGCCGTAGATACGGTGCAGCTCTACCTGAGAAGCAATACAGTCGGTCAGCACTTCTCTGCCGTCCTTCACAATGGCGACAGCGGTTTCATCGCAGGAGGATTCCACTGCTAATATATTCACATTTCCCACTCCTTTCGCAGAATGAGCGCATCTTCTTTGGGATTACGGTAGTAATTGGGTCGTCTGCCCACCTGCGCAAAGCCCAATTTCTGATATAGTCCAATAGCCGGATCATTGGACGCACGGACTTCCAGGGTTAAGCTGTGACTTTGCCGCATCTTCAGCGCGTCCACCAAAGCGTTGACAAGTTCCCCGGCAATTCCCTTGCGGCGATAGCTGGGATGAACCGCTACATTCATCATATCCGTCTCATCGATAACCGTCTGAGAGCCGATATACCCCGCCACGGTATCTCCATCCAGTGCCACCAGCCACAGAGCCAGCTTATTCTCCAATTCGGAAGCAATACTTCTCTCGCTCCAGGGATCCCGGAAGCACAGCGTTTCCAACTCCGCAACTTGTGCAACATGAGCTGCAGTCATTTCCGTGATCATCATTTTGCGTCGTACCAGCTCTTTCCGTACTTTGCCTCTGCCGTCAGGGGTACACGAAGCGCGGCAATGCTTTCCATTTCATGGCTGATCAGCGCCGCAACCTGCGGTGCGATGCACTCCGGGCACTCCACGATCAGTTCGTCATGAACCTGCAGAAGCAGCTCCGCCTCCGGGAAATGCCGGTTCAGGGCATCCTCCACCCGGATCATCGCCAGCTTAATCAAGTCTGCCGCCGTCCCCTGAATGGGTGTGTTCAGCGCGATGCGCTCGGCACCGCTGCGAATGTTAAAATTACTGGACTTTAACTCCGGGATATAGCGGCGGCGGCCAAACATGGTTTCCGTATACCCGATCTGACGGGCATTGTCCACCACATTCTTCATATACTTGCGGACACCGGCGTAATTGGTCAAATAGTTTTCAATATAGTCTTTGGCTTCGTACCGGCTGACACCAATATCTTCCGCCAACGAGAACTCAGAGATACCGTAGACAATGCCAAAGTTGACCGCCTTGGCATGACGGCGCTGGAGCGGCGTAACCTGTTCCACCTCCACGCCAAACACCTGCGCGGCAGTGGCCGTGTGAATATCCACTCCGCCGCAGAATGCGTCCTGCATTGTCTTGTCATCCGCAATATGCGCAAGAACACGCAGTTCGATCTGGCTGTAATCCGCGTCCACGAGTACATGCCCCGCTTTGGGCACGAACATCTTCCGGATCTCCGCGCCCAGGTCTGTGCGGACAGGGATATTCTGCAGGTTCGGTTCCGTAGAGGACAGCCGCCCCGTAGCAGTCACAAGGTTCTGGAACGTCGTACGGATGCGCCCATCTTCACCAATCACCTTCAGCAAGCCGTCGGCATAGGTGGACTTCAGCTTGGTCAGCATCCGGTAATCCATAATCGCCGGAATGATGGGATGCTTTCCTTTCAGCTTTTCCAGCACGTCCGCGTTTGTGGAATAGCCGGTCTTGGTTTTCTTCACCGGAGGCAGCCCCAGTCTGTCAAAGAGTAAATCTCCCAGCTGCTTGGTCGAATTAATGTTGAAAGGCTCACCGGAATAGGAGAAGATCAGTGTTTCACAGTCCGCAATGCGCTGAGCCAGCATCTGACTAAATTGTTCAAGCTGCTTCCGGTCAATGGCAATGCCGCGGCGCTCCATGCGGTACAGCACCGTGCACAACGGTAATTCAATGTTGCTGTACAGCTCAGCCATGCCGTTCTTCTCTAACTCCTCTGTCAAGCAGCCACGCAGATTCCACAGGGCTTCTGCGCAGGCCGCCGCATCCCCATCTTCCACACTGATACCAAGGAAATTGGTCGCCAGCTTGGAAACCGGGTAATCGGACTGGGACGGATTCAGGTCATAAGCAGCCAGTGCCGTATCAAATCCAAATTTGCAAGTTCCCAGTCCCATCTCATCCAGGCGGTGCATGGTCGTTTTGATGTCATGACCGATGCAGTTTGGCCTTCCAGCCAGCACATCCGGGCTCATCTGCGCCTCCATCGGTGTCAGCGCGCACACACCCTTTTCCCAAGCGATTCCTAGAGAACCATCCTCTGACAGATATACCGCACAGGGCGCTCCGCGGTCAGGCAGCTCCTGACACCGGGGCAGTGCCGTGCATTTTCGCTGGGGCTTCGGTGCCTCAGCCGCCGCGCCCCGCAGGCCGTATTTGTCGATCAACCGCACAAACTCCAGCCGCTGAAACAGCTCATACAGCGCCGGGCGGTCATAAGGCCGGATAATCGCATCCTTCGGCTCAAAATCAATGGGTGCTTCCGGTACAATGGTCGCCAATTCATAGGAAAGGTACGCATTCTCCTTTCCAGCCTCCAGCTTTTCCCGCAGCTTGGGTCGTATGGACGGATCATCGATATTTTCATAAACGCCATCCAGACTGCCGAATTTCTGCAGCAGCTCCGTGGCGGTCTTAGGGCCGACCCCGGCAACACCGGGGATGTTGTCAGAAGAATCGCCCATGAGTGCTTTCAAATCAATGAGCTTTTTCGGTTCAAAACCGTATTCTTCCCGGAATTTCGCCTCATTGTACAATGTCGCCGTAGTCTGACCGGGCTTTGAAATTACCAGCTTGATGTGGACATTTTCGTCAATGAGCTGCAGGCTGTCCCGGTCGCCGGTGACCACCACGCATTCCCATTCATTGTTGGAGCAGATCTTGCCCACGGTGCCGATCACATCGTCCGCTTCCCAACCCTGGCACTCATAAATGGGAATATTCATAGCCCGCAGGACATCCTTCATCACCGGCATCTGCATAGCCAGCTCCTCCGGCATGCCGTGGCGGGTGGCTTTATAGCCATCGTAGCGCAAATGGCGGAAGGTGGGGCCGTGGAGATCGAAGGCAACGCAGACTGCCTCCGGCTGCTCCTCCTTCTCCATTCGTTCCAGAATGTTCAGGAAGCCGTAGATAGCATGGGTATAAAGCCCCTCCCGGTTGGTCAGGGGCTTTACACCAAAATAAGCACGATTTATGACAGAATTACCGTCAAGAATCAGTAATTTCATACTTTTCTCCACTTTGCGCCCTGAGGCGTGTCGATGATCTCAATGCCCTTCAGTTTCAGCTCGTCACGGATGCGGTCAGCCTCCGCCCAGTTCTTTGCTTTCTTGGCCTCGGTTCTGGCAGCAACCAGCGCGTCGATTTCAGGATCGGCATTTTCCGCCTCTTTCCGCGCGTTTTCGGCACGGACTTTTTCCGCGTTTTTGAGCAGATTCAGGCTCAAAACCCGGTCAAAATCCTCCAAAACTGCCAGCTTGGTTGCATCATTGCATTTGGCCTTCAGCACATCATACACAGCGGTCACCGCAAGGCTGGTGTTCAGATCGCCGTTCAGGGCACCCACGAACCGCTCCTTGAGCTGCTCGAACGCGGCAGTGTCCACTTCCCCCTCAGTCTTGAAGGTAGCGATCTTCGCGATGAGCTTGTCGTAGGCCGCCACCGCGTTATCGAGGTTCTCCCAGGAGAACACCAGATTGCGGCGGTAGTGGCTCTGCAGGCAGAACAGGCGGTAGGCCATAGGATCATAGCCCTTCTGCTCCAGCAGGGAGACCGTCAGGAACTCGCCCTTGGACTTGGACATTTTTCCGGTGTCCGTATTCAGGTGATGGACATGGAACCAGTAATTGCACCACTTATGACCCAGGTAGCTTTCCGACTGGGCGATCTCATTGGTGTGGTGGGGGAAGGCATTGTCGATGCCGCCGGCGTGGATATCCAGATCCCCGCCCAAGTGCTTCATGGAGATGCAGGAGCACTCGATATGCCAGCCGGGATAGCCCACGCCCCAGGGAGAATCCCATTTCAGCGCCTGATCCTCGAACTTGGATTTGGTGAACCAAAGGACAAAGTCATTCTTGTTGCGCTTGTTGGTATCCTCCTCCACGCCCTCACGAACGCCGACCGCCAGATCTTCCTCGTCGTGGTCGTTGAAAACGTAATACTTATCCAGCGTGGAGGTATCGAAGTACACATTACCCCCGGCGAAATAGGCGCTGCCCTTGTCCAGCAGAGTTTGAACCATGTGGATATATTCGTCGATGCAGTTAGTGGCAGGCTCCACCACGTCGGGCCGCTTGATGTTCAGCTTATCACAGTCAGCAAAGAAAGCATCGGTATAGTAGCGGGCGATGTCCATAACGGACTTATTCTCCCGCTTGGCTCCCTTGAGCATCTTATCCTCGCCGGTGTCGGCATCGCTGGCCAGATGGCCCACGTCGGTGATATTCATGACCCGCTTGACATTGTAGCCAACATAGCGCAGAGCCTTTTCCAGCACATCCTCCATGATATAGGTACGCAGGTTGCCGATATGGGCATAGTGGTATACAGTCGGGCCGCAGGTGTACATCTTCACCAGCTCAGGATTATTGGGGGTAAACAGCTCTTTTTTGTGGGATACGGAATTATAAAGATACATATATGGTTTCCTCCATTCTGGTTTATACAGCAAAAAACGCCCCCTGCACATTCGTACAAGAGGCGGGTATCACAATACTCGCGGTTCCACTCTCATTTATCACTCAATGGGGTGCTCGCTCCCGGACGCACGTTCACAGACCGCTTCCGCAAGGGCTTTCAGCCGACGACCCCGCTCTCTGGATGGAATTGGATTTCCGCTACTCTTTCCGATCAACGCGATATTCATTTCAGCTTATTCTACCATCCGCATCAGCCCCTTGTCAAGTTTTACGAATTAGTAAATTTTTAATAAATCGTTGCTGTTTGACAAATTATGTGCTATAGTATGATAAATGAAATTATTACGCACCTCAGGAGGCTTCTTTATGAAAAAATTTTTCGCCGCATTGACATGTGTCTGCCTGGCTTTAACCGTGGCGGGCTGCAGTGCCGCCCCCAATGATACGAAGCCGGATGCAGCAATTCCCTCCGGGGATGTGATCATCACCTCCCCCTCTGAGCCGTTCCATTCCGAGCAGCTTCAGCAGCCCATGCACGCCATCGTGATGCCCACCGTCAGTCAGAACACGCTGGCCGATGATGGCACCGTACTCTTCACCCGCTCCTATCAGCGGATCCAACTGATTCTGAACGGTTCGGAGGTGGAGACCGTAATTGCATCGGATCTGGAAAAGCGCATGAACAGCATCCTGTCCGGTTCAGCGGATATTGAAGACTTCGCCCGGGAGGATTACACCGATCCCGAATTCTGGGCTCCTTACTTTACGGATATCAGTTATACGCCTACCCGCATTGACCAGTCCGTTATGAGCCTGTTCTGCAACTACTCCAGTTTCAGCGGAGGGATTCATCCCTCTCTTGTCACCGAGTCTGTTACATATGATCTGTCCACCGGAAATACGCTGAAGCTTGGAGACATCCTGATGGACGGCTATTCCGGGGCGGATTTAAGCGCCTTGATCAGTGCTATTCTTGCTCCTGTTTCGGACGAATTATACTACGATTACGAAACCTATCTGCAGGATATTTTCTCCGTGAACCTGAATAGCATTGCCAACTGGTATTTCTCGCGCACAGGCTTGTGCTTCCACTTTGAGCCCTATGAGATCGCCCCCTACTCCTCCGGAACTATTACCGCAACCATCCCCTATGCGGATCTGAACGGCATTCTGCGTGAGCAGTATCTTCCTCAGGCACTGCCTGAAGCCACCGGGAGCATGTACGCGGAAGCGTTTTTAGCAGAGGATGCGGAGCGCTTTACATTCCTTGCAGAAGTGACGCTGGACGAGGAAGGAACTGAAATTTTGCTTCATCCCGATGCCACAGTTACCGATGTGCGCATTGAAACCGGAACATGGTACGCCGATGGCTCCCGCTACATTCCCATTTCGACGGTATTCGCCGCGGACTCTGTCGGACTCGGCAACGGCATCCTCATTACTGCTGACTTGAGTCAGGACGCGCCGGTGCTGCGGCTGGTGTACTGCTCCGGCGGTCAGGAAGTATCTGCTTTCATCATTTATGATGAGGCGGGAGACGCGATCCTGCTGGCTCACGGATAACCTCAACATACACAAGGACGCATCCGAAATCGGATGCGTCCTAAACTATTTACTTCTGCAGGACTTCACGCTGGTACTGCGCAATACCCTTGGCCAAAATTTCCATGGCCCGCTCCAGATCCTCCTGCTTGAGAACATAGGCGATACGCACCTCGTTGATGCCCTTGCCGGGTGTTTCATAGAACGGCGCACCGGGAGCAAACATAACCGTGTCACCCTGATCGTCAAACTCCTCCAGCAGCCAGCGCTGGAACTTGTCGGAGTCATCCACCGGGAGGCTTGCCATGACGTAGAAAGCTCCCATGGGCTCCTCCACCACCACGCCGGGAATCAGGCGCAGGCGGGAAACCACCGTGTCCCGGCGCTTTCTGTACTCCGCCTTACTGCGGCGGAAGAAGTCATGATCCACATCGTAAAGAGCCGCCGCACCCAGCTGATCGATGGTCGCAACTGCCAGACGAGACTGGCAGAACTTCAGCAGTGCTGCCTGCAGTTCCTTATTCTTGGTAACGACACAGCCCACACGGGCACCGCAGGCTGAGAACCGCTTAGACACGGAGTCGATGATCACCAAATTATCGTCAATGTCGTCAAACCGAGCCATAGTGGGCACGCCAAACTTGTCATCATAGCAGAATTCCCGGTAGACCTCGTCGCAGATCAGGAACAAATCATGTTTCTTGGCGATATCCGCGATCATGCGCATCTCCTCCTGATCCAGCACAACACCGGTCGGGTTACCGGGATTGGTGATCATGATGGCGCGGGTGTTCTTGGTGATCAGGCTCTCGATGCGCTCCCGCTTAGCATAGCGGTAGCCCTCCCAGGGGTTTGTGGGCAGAGCGCGGATAACACCGCCCGCCGCATGGACGAAGGTCGTGTAATTGGGATAGTAAGGCTCCGGGATGATAACCTCTGTATAAGGATCCAGGATGGACAGGCAGGTCAGAAGCAGGGCTTCACTGCCGCCAGTCGTGATCAGGATATCGTGAGGATCCAGCGCGACCCCCAGCTCCTTGTAGTAATTACGCACCGCATCAATGAGCAAAGGCATACCGGGAGATGCTTCGTACTCCAAAGTCTTTGCGTCAAATGTCCGGACGGCATCATAATAAGCCTGAGGAGTAGGAAGGTCGGGCTGACCAATGTTCAGATGGTAGATCTTCTTTCCCTGCTTTTTTGCCGCCACCGCGAAGGGGTGGAATTTCCGCATGGGAGAGGGCTCACAGCGGTTTGCGTTGATGGAAATCTGCATAATGTACCTCCACCGGCCATCGAGCCGGTTTTTTGCTTGTATTCAAGAATCAGGCGGCTAAGCTCCGGGCTCAGCACCGCCAGTGCGATTAAATTAGGAATGGCCATCAGGCCATTGACGGTTTCAGACAACAGCCACACGGTGCCGGTATTCAGCACAGCCCCCAGAATAACGGTGGCGGCCTGCAGCCATGCAAAACGCTTCCACACAGCTTTACCAAACAGGAACTGGGCACATCGGGCACCATAAAGTCCCCAGCCTAACACAGTGGCAAACGCAAACAGGCACAGGGCAATGGCGATAAACACCTTGACCCAGTCTCCCAGCACCGCGGAGAAGGCATCTGCAGTCAGGCTCACGCCCACATCCATACCGTATGGGATATCCACACCGCTGCACAGAATCACCAAAGCCGTCATGGTGCAGATCACGATGGTATCCAGAAATACCTCCATGATCCCCATAAGCCCCTGATCAATGGGGTGCTTGACCTTGGCGCTTCCGTGCGCAATCCCCGCGGTGCCCATGCCGGCTTCGTTGGTAAACACGCCGCGGGATACCCCGATGCGAAGGGTGGTCATGACGGAACCGATCACGCCGCCGGTGGCAGCGCGGGGCGAAAAAGCGCCCTGGAGAATGGCGTGGAAAGCCCCCGGAATGGAATCCGCACGTAAAACAAGGACAACGCTGCCCAGCAAAAGGTAGGCCGCCGCCGCAAAGGGCACCAGCTTTTCCGCCACTGCCCCAATTCGTTTGGCACCGCCCAACAGCATGGCCAAAACAACCACAGCCAAAACCACACCCATGATCAGATCCCCCTGCCTGGAGACCGTTCCGCCAAAGGCGGTGATGCAGTCATTAATGCCGGTAATCACCGCGTTGATCTGGGTGGCATTCCCCACTCCGAACGCCGCAACCACACCGAAGAAACAGTAAACTCCACCAAGCCATGCCCATCGTTTACCCATTCCACGACTGATGATATACATAGGGCCGCCCAGCTGCTCCCCGCTTTCCTTGACACGGTAACGCACTGCCAGTGCCGCTTCAGCCAATTTGGTTGCCATACCGACAACAGCGCAGATCCACATCCAGAAAACAGCGCCCGGCCCGCCGATGGCGAGAGCCCCTGCAACACCGGCAAGATTTCCGGTCCCCACAGTGGCGGCCAGCGCGGTACACAGCGCCTGAAAGGGCGAAACCCCATCCGAATCCTTTTCCCGGTTTGTCAGCCGCTGCCAGAAGGTACGGCAGGCCGCCGGGAACAGCCGAAGCTGGGCAAATCTCGTGCGGACACTTAAGTACAGACCTACACCTAAAATCATCACCAGCGCGGGAACACCCCACACCAGCTCGTACAGCCATTCCAACACCTCAGCCATTGTACCTCCCTAGAATACCACCATTTCCCCTGCCTTGCAAGAGAAATCTTTCCCCCAGCGACATTTTTCCACAAAAAAGCGATTCCTCCTGAGAGGAATCGCTTTTGTATGTTCATTATTCCCACGCTGACCAAATCTCAGGGCAGTAGCCCACTGTGGCCTGCTTGCCATTACGGACGATGGGTGTCTTCATCAGGGAGGGATCGTCAAAGACCTTATCCTCCTTGGCAGTTTTGTCGTCCATATATTTCAGCAGCATTATCTGTTCGGATTTACCGTTCCAGTCGATCAGATTGTCGATACCGCCCACGGCTCGCAGGACGCTGTCAAACTCTTTACCGGACAGGCCGAAGCGCAGCAAGTCGACGGACTGATATTTAATTCTCCGTTCCTTGAACCAGCGCTCCGCCTTCTTAGTATCAAAGCACTTGGATTTTCCAAAAATCTGAATATTCAATAAGTTACCTCCATCAGACACAGCCCCTGGGCACTCATGAGCGCACCGGCCTCTGCCCGATTTCCTCCGAATAATGCGGGGATGCTGTCGCTATCCCTTTGATGCAGGCCAACCTCCACCAGCGTTCCGACCATAATGCGAACCATGTTGTAAAGGAAGCCATTGCCGGTCACATCCACCTGAAGCTCCTCCCCCACCCGGGTGATGGTAATGGCATCGATCCGGCGGACAGTGGACTTCTTTTTGCTTTTCGCCGCACAGAAGGCGGAAAAGTCGTGTTCTCCCAACAAATGCGCTGCCGCCCGCTCCATCGCCTCCACATCCAGCTTCTGAGGCAATACCGTCACAAAACGGCGCTGAAACACGCACGGCGTATCGCTGTTCCAAATCCGATAACGGTAAGTTTTTGTTTTGGCATTCAGTCGGGCATGAAACCGCTCCGACACCTCTCTGCAGGAATATATGCCGATATCCTCCGGTAAATACCGCCGCAGCTGAGCCAAAATTTCCCCGGTGGACATGGCACTGCTGCAGTGAAAATTCGCCACCTGCCTCAGCGCGTGGGCTCCGGCATCGGTTCGGCCGCTGCCGGATAGTTCGATCGGCTCCCCCAAAATCCGGGTCAGAGCCTGCTCCAGCTTTCCCTGAATGGTGTTATCCACCCCCGCAAGGCGCTGCCAGCCCCGATACCGCGTGCCGTCATAGCAAATATCAAGACGCAGATTCCGCATACTCCTTCAGTTCCTCCCTGGCTTCCCGCTCGTTGTCAGCCGAGAACAGGAAATTGCCGCTTCTGTCATACACCTGAATATGTCCATAAACATGACGCATTGAATACATAGTCATCAACCTTTCATTTCTTGTTTGTGACTATATACTAACACACCATCAGTCCAATAAATTGGACTGATATATCAATTGGACACTGGTTTTTAAAATAACTGTTCCATCCACTTTTTGATGTCCTCGAAAACATCCTTTCGGTTGATTTCATTGAGGATCTCATGGCGGCACAAGGGGTAGATCTTCACATCCACCCGCTCCATACCGGCCTTTTTGAACGCTTCCACAGTCTGATGGACACCCTGGCCGTAGTTTCCAACAGGATCATCACCGCCTGCAACGAAGAAGACCGGCAAGTCTTTCCTCATCTGAAGCAGATTCTTCCGTTCCTGAATATAGGCCATGCCCATCATCATATCACGCATCAACCCGGCAGTCACCGTAAAGCCGCACAAAGGATGCTCAATATACTGACGCACGATCTCTTTATCGCGGCTCAGCCAATCATACGGGGTATTCGGATGCTCCACTCTGGTATTGTAGGTGCCAAACACAAGCTTCTGGAGCTTCTCATTCGGCTCTCGCTCGGGGAAAACCTTGCACATCGTCTGCCCGAGCTGCAAGACCGCCTTCGGCATCCATCCTGTCCCACTGACGATTGCAGCGGTAATGCCGCAATCCGGATATTGGCATAAAATCGTGCGCACCATAAACGAGCCCATGGAGTGTCCAAGCAAGATGTATGGTATATCCGGATATTCCCGCCGGGTATCCCGGATCAGCTGGCAGGTATCCTCCACCGCCGCAAACCAGCCTCCGTGGAAATAGCCCTGAATGCCTGCCTTTCCAATGGATTGTCCATGCCCCATATGATCCTCCGCCACCACCAGGCAGCCCAGAGAATTCAGATAACAGGCAAATTCATCATACCGCTCCACAAACTCCGCAATGCCGTGGACGATCTGAATCACCGCCTTCGGCTCCCCCTCCGGGAGCCAGCAGCAGCCATGGATACTTCCGGCGCCGCTGGAAGGATAGTAAAAATCCGTACGCATGGGATTAGCCAACTACTTCATAGCCAGCGTCCACAATGGCCTTCTTCAACGCATCCACATCCGCTGTACCGGTGACGGTGACATTTTTAGCCTGCAGATCCACCACCGCGTCCGTAGTGCCGGGGACAGCCTTGCAGACCTTCTCCACCATAGCCTTGCAATGGGGGCACATCATACCATTGACATGAATTACAGTTTCCATTTTAATTTCCTCCTTAATATTCATCGGTTCTTCCGCCGCGGGAACGGCAGATGTTTTTGACTGAAAGAAACGCAGGCGCAGGGCATTGGTCACCACAAACACAGAGCTTACACTCATCGCCGCGGCTCCCAGCATGGGACTCAGCTGCCAGCCAAAGGCCGGGTACAGGGCACCTGCTGCCACAGGAATACACAGCGCATTGTAGAAAAATGCCCAGAACAAATTCTGCTTGATATTGCGAATCGTGGCCTTGCTCAGCTCCACCGCGCCTGCCACACCGGTTAACGATCCGGTCATCAGCACGACCTCAGCCGAATCCACCGCGACATCGGTACCGGCACCGATGGCCATACCCACGTCCGCTGTCACCAGTGCCGGCGCATCGTTAATTCCGTCCCCGACCATGAGCACCTTATGCCCCGCTTGCTGCAGCTGCTTCACCGCACCGGCTTTATCTCCCGGCAGTACATCGGCGATCACGTAGCGAATGCCGGCTCCATCGGCAATAGCCTTGGCCGTCTTTTCATTATCACCGGTGAGCATAACCACATCCAGACGGAGCTTTTCCATTGCCGCCACCGCAGCCGCGGAATCATTTTTCAAAACATCCGCCGCCGCAATCGCACCCAAGTATTTACCGTCTGCGGCAAAATACAGCGGTGTCTTCCCCTGCTCAGCAAGCTGCGGATAATCAGGAACAGCAATCCCCTGCTCCTCCATCAGCCGCTTATTGCCGCCAAAGCAGCGTACACCATCCAAAGTGGCAGCAACGCCCCGGCCGGGAATGGTTTCAAAATCCACCGCTTCGGGATAAGAGATATGCTTCGCACGCTCCAGAATCGCTTTCGCGAAGGGATGCTCCGACCGGGCCTCCAGCGCTGCCGCAATGGGCAAAAGCGTTTTTTCATCACCGATGATATCCGTCACCGCAGGCATGCCGGTCGTCAGAGTTCCGGTCTTATCCAGCACCACGGTATCGACCCGGTGCAGATTTTCAAGAGCCGCGGCATTTTTGAACAGCACGCCCATTCTCGCGCCACGACCTGTCCCCACCATAATCGCAACCGGCGTAGCAAGCCCCAGCGCGCAGGGACAGGAGATCACCAGCACCGCGATCGCTGAGGTGAGGGCAAATTCCAGCGTCTGCCCGGCAATCATCCAAATGACAAACACCACTGCGGCAATGCACATCACCGTGGGTACGAAAATACCGGCGATCTTATCCGCAAGCCGGGCAATGGGAGCCTTCGAGCCGCCGGCTTCTTCTACCATGCGGATGATCTGAGCCAGGGTAGTATCCTCGCCCACTTTTTCAGCCCGGAACCGGAGATAACCTGACCTGTTAATGGTGGCGGCCGCTACGGTATCGCCCACTGTTTTTTCAACCGGGACGCTTTCACCGGTCAGGGCGCTCTGGTCAACAGACGCGCGCCCCTCTGTCACCGTTCCATCCACCGGGATGGAATCACCGGAGCGGACGATGACTGTGTCGCCCACGGTCACTTCTTCCACAGGAAGCTCCACCTGTACACCGTCCCGAAGCACTATGGCAGTCTTGGGTCGCAGGTTCATTAACTGCCGGATTGCGTCGCCGGTCTTGCCTTTCGCCCGGGTCTCAAGGAATTTACCAAGCGTCACCAGCGTTAAGATCATAGCGGCAGACTCAAAATACAGGTCATGGCTGTATTCCTGCACAGCCGCCCAATCTCCATGACCCATAGCATTGGACATCAGGAAGAGTACCGCCACACCATAAACCAATGCCGCACCGGAACCAACCGCGATCAGAGAATCCATATTCGGCGCACGGTGCCACAGGGCTTTCAAGCCGCGGCTATAATAACTGCGGTTCAGGTAAACCGCTGGAAGTGTCAGAAACAACTGAAGCAATGCAGCAGTCATTGCATTTTCCACACCATGATACCACCCCGGAACAGGCAGGCCAACCATGTGCCCCATGGTGAAATACATTAAAACCACAAGGAACACCGCGGAGCCGATGATGCGTTTTTTCATCTGCTTCAGCGCGTCATTCCTTGGCGCTTCCTCTTTCTTTTTGCTTCCGGCAAGAGAGGCACCGTATCCTGCATTCTTCACCGCCGTTTCAACAGCAGTATGCACGCTTTCTTCCTTGGCCTCCACGACCATGGAGCCAGCCAGAAGATTAACTTCCACTTTCTCCACTCCGGGAACAGCCGCCGTGACCTTTTCCACTCTAGCCGAACAAGCCGCGCAGGTCATGCCAGTGACCTCAAATTTCAGTTTCATTTGCATTCCCTCCGTTCATTCTATTATGAGCCATATTTCAGCAAAAATCAAGACTCTTGACACCATAGTATCTTTATGATACTATCATACCAGCTTGTGCCCAAAACGCAAGTACGCACTTTTTTGTATCATACTACCCTTTTAGATACTAAAGGAGGTAACCATGCAGCACAACGAGCATTGTCCTGTGGAAGCAACGCTGGAGCTCATCGGAGGAAAATACAAAGCTCTGATACTCTGGCACCTGTCAGAAGGGAAGCTCCGCTTTTCTCAGCTGCGGGATCAGATCAAGGGAGTCACTCCAAAAATGCTGACCCAGCAGCTGCGTGAGCTGGAGGCTCAGTCTTTAATCCACCGGGAGGTCTTCCCCATCGTGCCGCCCAAGGTAGAATATTCGCTGACGGATCTGGGACGCAGTCTGATGCCTCTGCTTGTAGCCATGCGGGACTGGGGCAGCAGCTATCTGCGTTCCAAAAACACCGAGCCGAACTGCTTTATGGTCGGCAAAGACCCCCTGCCTCAAAACACTTAAAAACAGAAAGGAATCCACTTATGAAGATCAAAATTCTCTCCGACAGCACCTGCGACCTTTCGAGTGCGCTTCTGGAAGAAAACGACATTACCCTGATTCCCCTGACCGTTATCAAGAACGATGAGCAATTCAAGGACGGCGTGTCCATCACCCCAGATGTGATTTTTGAGCATGTGGCAAACGGCGGCAGCCTGTGTACCACCTCGGCCAACTCTGTGGGCGAATATCAGGAGTGGTTCGAGAAGTTCGCCTCCGATTACGACGGCATCATCCACATTAACATCGGCTCCGGCTTCTCCAGCTGCTATCAGAACGCCTGTCTGGCCGCCGAAGATTATCCCAATGTCCGTGTGATTGACTCCATGAACCTGTCCACCGGTCAGGGTCTGGTCGTCCTGGAAGCCTGCCGCTTGGCAAAGGAAGCTACTGATTTGGACGCTCTGGCAGAAGCCATCCGCGCGTTTACCGCCCGTGTCGAAGCCAGTTTCCTGCTGAGCCGCCTGGACTATATGGTCAAGGGCGGCCGCTGCTCCTCCGTGGTGGCGCTGGGTGCCAATCTTCTGAACCTGAAGCCCTGTATTGAAGTCAAGAACGGTAAGATGGCTGTGGTCAAGAAGTACCGTGGCAGCTTTGAAAAATGCCTGCCCATGTACGTCAAAGATCGTCTGGCAGACCGTGATGATCTGACCCGGGATATCCTGTTCGTTACAAAAACACCGGTGAGTGACACCGCCTACGACGCGGTCATGAAGGCCGTAGGAGAATACGGCGGCTTCAAGACCACTTATGAGACCAACGCCGGCTGCACGGTTTCCTGCCACTGTGGCCCCGGCACGCTGGGCGTGCTGTTCGTTCGTCGGTAAATTACAGCGGCGTGCCAATCGCGGCACGCCGCTGTTTGCTGGAGTGGAAATTGTTGTTTGCGGGCATGGTCCGCAAGCAACAATTTATCTTACCAACGACCCTTGTAATTCCCAGCAGTTGTGATATACTTATCCCGAATATCAACACAAATGAGGGACAACATGGATTACAATACCCTTCTTGATTTGGCCACCGATCTGGGCTACGAGCTGGCCATGAGCGGTGCGGAGACCTTCCGCGTGGAGGAAAGCGTGGAGCGGGTACTACTGAGCTATGGCATTCAGTCCGAGGTTTTCGCCATTCCCAACTGCCTAACCGTAAGCATGGAGACAGCCGAGGGCAAACCCATGACCCGAATGCGCCGCATCGGTTACCATGGCAATGATATTGACAGCGTTGAACGCTTTGCCGGATTAAGCCGTGCCATCTGCAACCGCAAGCCGGAGCCGCAGGAGGCAATGCAATGGCTGGAGCAGGTTCGCGCTTCCCGCAGGCAGTATTCCCTGCTCATCCATCTGCTAGGCAACTTTCTTGGCGCCTTTGGCTTCGCCATGGTCTTTGGCGGCAGCTTTGTGGATGGGCTTTGCGGCGGTGTCTGCGGCCTGCTGGTGGGTGTGATCAACCGGTTCATGGACAGCTTAAAGGCCAACCAATTCTTCCGTACCATTGCCGCCTCTTTTCCCATGGCGCTGCTGGCCTATGCCATGCAGGCGGTGGGGCTTTCCCACAATGCAGACATGGTAACCATCGGTGCACTGATGATTCTGGTGCCCGGACTGCTGTTTACCAACGCCATGCGGGATATCATCTTCGGTGACACGAACTCCGGCACCAACCGCATCGTACAGGTGTTTCTGATCGCCGCCGCCATTGCACTCGGCACCGCCGCAGCTTGGAACTTTGCCGCGCTTCTGTGGGGCGCGCCTGTAAGTGTTGAAAGCGGCATCGGGCTGCTGGCAAGCCTGCCGCCCTGCTTTATCGGCTGTATCGGTTTCTGCATCATTTTCAATATTCACGGCAAGGGCGGCCTGCTGTGCGCTTTAGGCGGCGTTCTGACATGGGCGGTCTATTCCCTGATCGTCCGCTTTGGTGGGAGCGATCTGATCGGCTATTTCTGGGGAACTCTGTTCGCCGCGGCCTATTCCGAAACCATGGCTCGGATCCGCAAATACCCGGCCATTTCCTATCTGGTCGTCTCCATCTTCCCCCTGATCCCCGGCGCGGGCGTGTATTATACCATGCAATATGCCGTTCAGGGCAACATGGACAGGTTTGCTTCTCAGGGGATGCACACTGGTGCCATTGCCGGCATTATGGCTGTGGCTATTTTACTGGTGTCCACCAGTGTCAGGCTGTGGAATAACTGGAAGTTCAGGAAAGTATAAAAACTGCCGAAAGGAATTCCTTTCGGCAGTTGGTTTTACAATCGAGAAAAAATATGGCCCAGGCTCTCATGGAACACCAGATCTGCCCGGTGGTCGTAAGGTGTGGCATCCCGGTTGATGAGGACAAGGCGGTTTCCGCGGTAGTAATTGATCAGTCCAGCGGCGGGATACACCGTCAGGCTGGTGCCTGCGACGATCAGAAGGTCAGCATTGGCAATGGCACTCACGCTCCGCTCGATGGTCTCCCCATCCAGCCCTTCCTCATAAAGCACCACATCCGGCTTGACGATACCGCCGCAAGTGCATCTGGGCACGCCGTCGCAGTCACGGACAAATTCCGCATCATAGAATTTGCGGCAGCGGGTGCAGTAATTGCGCAGAACGCTGCCGTGAAGCTCCAGCACATTTTCAGACCCTGCCTTCTGGTGCAGGCCGTCGATGTTCTGTGTGACCACAGCGCTGAGCCTGCCCTCCCGCTCCCAGCGGGCAAGAACTTTGTGCGTAATGTTCGGCTCAAATCCCAGGGGCAGCATCTTTTCCCGGTAGAAGCGGAAGAAGTATTCCGGATCTTCCTCATAAAAGCTGTGGCTGATAATTCTCTCCGGAGGATATTCAAATTTCTGGCTGTACAGTCCATCCACACTGCGGAAATCTTGGATACCGGATTCCGTACTTACGCCAGCTCCGCCGAAAAATACGATGCGGCTGCTTTCGGATATCCACTGTTTCAGGGTCTCCAATTGCTCCATGGCTTTTACACTCCCTCTTGGACGGCGTTCAAAAATGATTTTCGGAAACTTTCAAGATCATCAATGTTTTTCAGGTACGGGATATGGATGAATACCATTTGGGTATCCAGACCGCTTTGGGCAAGATAGCACAAACCTTTCAGGTACAGCTGATTGCAAAAGGAGGTTCCGGCATTATGCGAAAGCCTTGCACAGATCCCGTTTTGTTGAAATGTATTCACCAAACGCTGACAATCATAGCCTGTGATGATGGAGATATCACTGGATCTTGCCGTGGTTTCGATGTGGATTTTATTTTTGATATTCGGCCTTTGGCCAATACTGAACACATAGTCGAATTTCCCGGATGAGATCATTGGGATCAGCATTCGGGAATCTTCGACCTTATCATTCGGCAGCAGTAATATACTGCTGCCCTTCGCGCCTTTCAACAGGACTTCCGCTGAGGAGCCGCGAAATGCTGTCAGTAAAATCCTTTTGTTCATTGATCTTCACGTTTCTCTTCTTCCGCGTCTTCTGCTTCCGCGTCTTCTGCTTCCATTTCCTTCAGCAGCTTTTTATCCTGCTTGGAGGTCAGATCCAGCTTTTCGTACATATCCGGGCGGCGCTCTTTGGTACGGCGAAGAGCCTGCTTTCTGCGCCACTGGCGAACTTTTTCGTGGTTGCCAGAGGTCAGGATCTGTGGGATCTCACGACCGTGCCAGACGGCGGGGCGGGTATACTGGGGGTATTCCAGCAGGCCATTGAAGTGGCTCTCGTCCTCGAAGCACTCCGGGTCGGCCAGAACGCCGGGCACCATGCGGCACACCGCATCCGTCACCGCCATAGCGGCGATCTCACCGCCGGTGAGGACGAAATCACCCAAACTGATCTCTTCGTCCACGCACTCGTCGATGAAGCGCTGGTCGATGCCCTCATAGTGGCCGCAGACCAGAATCAGGTTGTCCATTTTGCTTAAGCGGATGGCATCGGCCTGCTTGAAGGTATGGCCGCAGGGGGACAGGTAGATGGTATGCACCGGGCCCCCAGCCTCGTCGCAGACCGCCTCCCAGCAGCGGTACAATGGGTCTGCCGCCATGACCGCGCCCCGGCCGCCGCCGTAAGGATAATCATCCACCTGATTCTGCTTGTTGGCGGTGTAATCCCGGATCTGGTGGGTATCGATCTTGATGAAACCCCGCTCCTGAGCGCGACCCAGGATGCTTTCAGACAACACATCCCCCAGCGTCTCCGGGAACAGAGTCAGGATATCAATTCTCATCAGTGCGCATCCCCTCGATCAGCTTCACTTCCATGCGGTTCCCATCCACATCCGTGGACAGAATGAACTGGTTGACGGCAGGGATCATATATTCATGGCCGCCCTTGACCACATAGACGCTGTTGCCGGGATAATCCAGCACCTCGGCGATCTTACCGATCAATGTGCCCTCGCAGTACACTTCCACGCCCACCAACTCAGCGGCGAAGATCACCTCATCGTCGATATCCTCACGGTAGAGTTCAATGATCTTGCCCCGCATGGATTGGGCTGTTTCCATTGTATCGATACCGGAGAGCTTGACCAGATCACAGGTTTTCTGGACACGACAGCTTTCGATGGTATATTCTTTTCCGTCGATGCGGCAGCGGTCGAAATCGCACAGATCCTCCGGGGAATCCAGCCAAGGCAGAACCTTGACCTCGCCTTTCACGCCATGGGTGGTGACAATCTCACCTGCTTCAATAAATTGGAGTTTCATAGCCTTCTCCTTTATTTAATCCACCATTGGGGTGTCAGTTCTCCCAGGGTGGTGATTTTTCCTGTTTGATAGTCCATCATAATTTCAATATCGTGATACTGCCCCGGCATGAGCTGAACCATCAACTCCCGGCAAGCGCCACAAGGCGCACCGCAGGAACCATCTTCCATGACCGCCAGAACTTTGGAAATACGGTTCTCACCATTGGTGATCATATTAAAGATCGCATTCCGCTCGGCGCAAATGCCTAAGGTTGAGCACGTATCCACACAAACGCCGGTGTAAATCTTGCCGCTGTCCGATAAGATCGCGGCAGCCACACAGCCAGCAGAAACATAATCGGAGATTTTCCGGTCGTTCTGCACAGCTTTTGCTGCTTCATACATTCTTGTCCAAATTGCTTCCATAATTTCCTCCTCGCAATGACACGAAGGGATATACGGAAAATGCGTGGCGCTGCCGCGCCACGCATAAGCCGTTAATCCACGATTTCGACCGTGACCTTCTCGCCGGTGCGCTGGGCAACGGTTTTCACGATGGTACGGATCTCCTTGGCGATCCGGCCCTGGCGGCCGATGACCTTGCCCATGTCGCCTTCGGCAACACGGAGCTCCAACACCTTGCCTTCTTCGTCATCAATCTCGGTGACGGTGACGGCATCGGGGTTATCGACCAGGTTTTTTGCCATATACAGCAAAAGCTCTTTCATTGCGATAACTCCTTTTGGTGTCTTACAGCACGCCAGCCTTCTTCAGCAGGCCACGAACGGTGTCGGTGGGCTGAGCGCCGTTCTTGATCCAGGTCTGAGCCTTCTCGACATCCACAGTGATGGCAGCGGGCTCGGTCAGGGGATTGTAAGTGCCGATCTCCTCGATGCAGCGGCCGTCACGGGGAGAACGGGAATCAGCAACAACAATACGGTAGTAAGGAGCCTTCTTTGCACCCATTCTTCTCAGTCTGATCTTAACCATGAGAGTTCACCTCCATAAAAAATTCAATTTTCTATATCGCAAAGCCATAATGCTTTCAGCGAACAATATTGGATATCCCGGATAATCCGGGGGGATTGCCACTTTCCGGGTGTCGCAATGACATCGTATCATTACATGCCGGGGAAGCCGCCAAAACCGCCGAGACCCTTCATGCGCTTCATCTTCCTGCCCGCGCCCGGGCCGGAGAACTGGCGGATGAGCTGGCGCATCTGCTCAAAGGATTTCAGCAGCTTATTCACATCCTCAACCTTCACACCGGCACCGTTTGCGATGCGCTTTTTGCGGCTGGCACCGATAATGCTGGGATTTTCCCGCTCCTTGGGGGTCATGGACAGGATGATGGCCTCTGTTCTCGCCATGGCCTTCTCGTCCACCTTCACGCCCTTGAGATTGGCACCGCCGGGCATTTGAGCCAGGATCTCCTCCATGGAGCCCATAGACTTGAGTTGGACAAGCTGATCATAGTAATCCTGCAGGGTGAAGCGGTTGGTTTTCAGCTTCTCCTCCATCTCGGCGGCCTTCTTGGCATCGTACGCCTTTTCAGCTTTTTCAATCAGGGACAGCACATCGCCCATGCCCAGAATACGGCTTGCCATCCGATCGGGATGGAAGGGCTCAATATCCTCCAGCTTTTCGCCCATACCGGCGAATTTGATGGGCTTGCCGGTGATGGCACGCACCGAAAGAGCCGCGCCGCCTCTGGCATCGCCGTCCAGCTTGGAGAGCATGACGGAGTCGATATCCAGCCACTCATTAAAGCTCTGAGCAGCGTTCACCGCGTCCTGACCGGTCATGGCATCCACGACCAGCATGATCTCGTCAGGCTTGACGGTGGCTTTGATGTTTTTCAGCTCCTCCATGAGCTGCTCGTCCACATGCAGGCGGCCAGCGGTGTCCAAAAACACCATATCGTGACCGTGCTGACGCGCGTAGAGAACTGCTTCCTTAGCAGTGTCGATGGGACTCTGTGTGCCACGCTCAAAGACAGGGATTCCAAGCTTCTCACCACAGACTTTCAGCTGGGTGATGGCAGCGGGACGGTAAATATCGCAAGCTACCAGAATCGGGTTTTTGCCCTGGCGCTTCATCAGGCCAGCCAGCTTAGAACCATTGGTTGTCTTACCGGCACCCTGCAAGCCGACCAGCATGACCACTGTAGGGCCGTTGGGATTGGTAGAAATGTGCTTAGTATCGGAGCCCATGAGCTTAGTCAGCTCTTCATTGACGATCTTGACGATCATCTGAGCCGGTGTCAGGGACTCCAGAACATCGGTGCCGACGCACCGCTCTGTGACGGACTTGGTAAAGTCCTTCACGACCTTATAACTGACATCCGCCTCCAGCAGCGCCATGCGAATCTCGCGCATAGCCTCCTTCACATCGGCCTCTTTCAGACGGCCTTTGCCACGGAGCTTTTTGAAGGTGGCGGAGATCTTTTCAGTTAAGCCTTCAAATGCCATAGTTTACTCCTCTAAATCCTGTGCCGCGGAAATGATTCTCCCGGCAAGGGCAGAAACAGTGGGGTCTTCATTCTTGTGCAGTTCCAAAGCCGCGGTCAATATGGTGCTGACCGCCTTCCGGCAGGACTGATCGCGTCTAACGCAGCCGGTCTTGGCTTCCATATTCCGAAGCAGCGCCTCAGTACGGCTCAAATTATCATGGACGCCCTGTCGGCTGATCCCCAATTCCTCGCCAATCTCGCCCAGGGAAAGATCCTGATAGTAGCGCATTTCAAAGCACTCTTTCTGCCGATCGGTGAGCAGATCGCCGTAATAATCGTACAGCAGAACGATCTCCAACGCGTCCATATAAGCCTCCTGTCAAGCCATCTTGCTTGATACCTGCGGTATTGTAGCACACTGTGCGGGGCTTGTCAAGTATTTTTTCTTTACATCCGCCAATATTTGTTGGAAAGATAAATTGTTGTTTATAGCGCACGGCGTAGGGCACGCATTGTATGCGTGCCCTACGAAAACTACTTCAAACAACAATTTATAATACATACCATCTTGCGATCTCGGCGGTTTTCAGAAAGCCAAGGCTTTCATACAGCCGTACTGCCTTTTGATTTTCCGATGCCACCGTCAGCACTGCCGTATCACCGGTCAGCGCGTGAGCCAGGGCGCAGACAACATCGCGTCCCGCACCGGACTTTACCGCGGCCACCCAATCAATCATCTCCGCGGAGGCTCTGCCGATGCCCAAAAGCTCCCCATTTCTGTGGATAAAATAGCCGTCTCCCTTTTTCAGCATCTCCCGGCCGTCCGCCTCTGTCATCCACGCGCCATTGGGAACAGACCGCACTTTCTGATTGTAGATCTCCCGCCAGCGTTCCACCGTCTGCTCCTGCACAGGCCACAAGGCCGCATCTGTATCCGCGATGGCTGCCGCAGCACACCGCATTTCCCACATAGCGGTATGGAACGGCCTGCTCTCCAGAATCTCATGCCCCGCCGCGAAAACTTTTTCCGCTCCGCAGACCCGGCAAAACGCCGCGCATTCAGCCAGCAGCTCCTCCGGCTCCAGGGAGTCCCGGATTATCACATAAGCCATTCCCTGATACGGAATCTCCTTCAACACCAGACTTGCGACACCGTATTCCGTTGTAAACACTGGGATGTCCTTCATCTGTTCCCCTCCTTTTATGCAATCATACCACGTTTTTCCGCCCCGCGCAAGAGAAGCGGTTGCGGCAAGGAAAAAACTGTGCTATACTGTAGACAAGAGGTGATTATCATGTATTGCACCAAATGCGGTACCTATTTATTTGACGAGCATCAGTTTTGCATTAACTGCGGCTCGCCCCGTCCTGTGCCCCTGCCATCCAAAAAAGGTACACGTTGGATTCCCATTCTGATCCTGGTGCTGATGTTCGCGCTAGGCTGCTTTGTGTATTATGCTTCCACGGCTTATCCGCCGGTGGATGAAACGCCTGCCATGTCCGTTCAATCCGGCGCGCTGATGTTTGACGAAAGCAAATATGAGGGCGACCCAGAGCTTGTGGTCCCCAGCATCGTGGACGGGCAGACCGTCACTGAAATCGGAACGTACTGCTTCCGTTCCTGTGACAGTCTGACCTCTGTTACCCTGCCCGGAACGGTGGAGATCATTGACCCTTGCGCATTCTTCGATTGCGAGAATCTTCAGACCATCAAACTGACAGACGGTCTTTTGATCATTGACAGCAATGCTTTTTATAGCTGCGGCAGCCTGGAGTCCATCTCCATCCCCGGCTCCGTGGAAACGATCGACGCGATGGCATTTTCGGGTTGCCGCACCCTGAAGCACATCTATTTTGCGGGTTCACAGGAAGATTGGGAGCAGATTTTCTTCGGAGAAATCAGCCCAAACACCCAGATTCACTACATTGCCGACATCTGATTTTCAGGCTCATTTACCATGATTTTCATTTTAGTTGTGCAATATGACGGTAAATTGCCGAGTTTTACTTTTCAAAACTAACCCCTTCAAACAAATTTCCGTAAAAACTTTGTAAAATACCAAAAAACATCTTGCAATCTTGCAAAAAATATGTATAATAACCTATGTCAATTGATTGCACGTTGAAAGGAGGTTGTCCCCATGAAAAAGATTATCTGCAAGAAGGAATACGATACCGAGACCGCTACCCTGGTCAAGAAGTACGTTTGCGGCTTCTACGGTGATCCCGCTGGCTACGAGGAGTCCCTGTACCAGACCCCTGCTGGCCTGTATTTCCTGTATGTCTGCGGCGGTGAAAACTCTCCGTACCCCACCGAGGACATTCTGCGTCTGGCCAAGACGAAGGTCAACGAGTGGATGGAGAACCACTAATTCGCTACATACCCTGAAGAGCCTGCTGTTTTAGCGGGCTCTTTTTTTCTTGACAAGTATGATATGATATCGTTAGAAAATTATGATCAGGTGACGAACCATGAAAGTAAAAGCGATGATTTTATCTCTGCTCCTGCTGCTTACCCTGCTACCGGGCTGTACGCCTGCCCAGGAAGCACAGGTAGCAGCGACGACCCTGCCGGTATATCAGTTCACCGTCAGGCTGTGCGAGGGCACCGGTATTTCCGTAACCCGGCTGGTGACGGAAAGCGTATCCTGCCTTCACGATTATTCTCTGAATGTTTCTCAGGTGCGGGCCGCCGAATCCGCCCAAGTGATCGTGATCTCCGGCGCAGGGCTGGAGGACTTCATGTCGGACATTTTAAGCAACGCCAGCGCCGTCATTGACAGCTCCGCAGGTATGACACTGTTAGACTGTGCCCAGGAGCACGACCACGACCATGCACATCACCATCACGAGGAGGATGCCCACATCTGGCTCTCCCCTGCCTGCGCGAAAGTCATGGCTTCCAACATCTGTGCCGGTCTGACCGAGCAGTTTCCGGAGCATGCGAATGCGTTTACAAAAAACCTGTCTGCGCTTCACGCAGATTTGGATAACCTCCAATCTTATGGCGAGGAACAGCTGAAGAACCTTTCCTGCCGGGAACTGATCACCTTCCACGATGGCTTTGCCTACTTCGCTGATGCCTTTGACCTGACAATTCTGGAAGCCATTGAGGAGGAATCCGGCAGCGAAGCCTCAGCTCAGGAGCTGATTCGTCTGATCACCACGGTGGAAGCGCATGATCTGCCCGCCGTATTCACCGAGATCAACGGCAGCGTTTCCGCCGCCGACATCATCTCCGCCGAGACAGGAGCCGAACTTTTCGCGCTGGATATGGCCATGGCGGGAGAGGATTATTTGGAAGCCATGTATCACAACATCGACACCATCAAGGAGGCATTGGGATGAAACTGTTTTTTCACGGCGGCGGCTGCGGCGACTCCTGCTGCCTGCGGGTGCAGGATCTGTCCGTCACCATCGGCAGTGAGCGCATCCTCCATAACGTCAATATGCACGTCCACTGCGGCGAGCTGGTGGCTCTCATCGGCCCCAACGGTGCGGGCAAAAGCACATTTTTAAAGGCCGTTCTGGGTCAGCGGGATTATGACGGTGTCATCGCCTTCTCCTCCCCGGGACAGAGGGAGCGCCGCCCCAGAATCGGCTATGTCCCCCAAAGTCCGGCCTTTGATCCCGGCGATCCGGTGTGTGTGGCAGATCTGTTCGCCTGCTGCATGAGCAAGCGCCCCGCTTTCCTGGGTCTGTCCAAGGCCATGCGCACCAAGGTGCTGGAATGTCTGGAACGAGTACACGGCGAGGATCTCATTGACAAGCGGGTGGGCACCCTGTCCGGCGGCGAACTGCAGAGGGTGCTTCTGGCGCTGGCGCTGGAGCCCCTGCCCAATATCCTGATATTGGACGAGCCCCTGTCCGGCGTGGACGCAGAAGGTACAGGCGCTCTGATGGAAATGCTGGACGAGATTCGTAAGACTTACGATCTGTCTATTCTCATGACTACCCATGACTTTTCCATCCTCGATAAGTATGCGGATCAGGTCGTTCTGATCGACCGAACGGTACTCAGCCAAGGCAGCCCTCAGGATGTGCTTGACAGTGAGGCATTCCGTCGGGTATTCCACAGAGGAGGTGGGAAATCATGAGCATCTGGTATTGGATCTGCGAGCTGCTCCCTCTTGAAATGCTTCGGTGGGATTTCATGCGCAACGCACTGCTGGCCATCCTGCTGATGGCTCCCCTATTCGGGCTTCTCTCCACCATGATCGTCACCGGGCGCATGAGTTTCTTCTCTGACGCGCTGGGTCACTCGGCTTTTACCGGCATTGCAATTGGCTGTATCTGCGGTGTTGCCGCGCCCACATGGGTCGCGGTGATCTTCTCGCTGGTATTTGCCCTGCTGTTCTCCTACGTCCGCAGCCGCAGCAATCAGGCGGCAGATACCCTAATCGGTGTATTTTCCAGCACCGCTGTCGCTTTGGGTATCTTCATCGCAACGCTGGGCGGCGGCAGCTTCACCAAGTATAATAAATACCTCATTGGCGATATCCTCTCCGTCACCCCCGGTGAGATTGGAATGCTGGCGTTGGTTCTGGTCGCCGTACTGATATTCTGGGTCATTTATTCCAACCGGCTGACCCTCACCTCGATTCATCCACAGCTGGCATCCTCCCGGGGTATTCCTGTAGGGGTGAGCCAAACGATCTTCACCGCCGCTATCGCAGTGGTGGTAACCCTGTCTATCTCCTCCGTCGGATTGTTGATTCTGAATTCCCTGCTGGTGCTGCCCGGTGCGTCTGCCCGGAACGTAGCGAAAAACCTGAAGCAGTATCACCTGCTGTCGGTCTTATTTGCTCTGTTTGCCGGTGTGGGAGGTCTGGTCGTGTCCTACTACTGGGGCGCATCGGCTGGTGCGGCAATTTCTCTGGTGCTGGCGTTGATTTTCGCCGTGACCTTCTGCTTCCGGAAAGCGAGGGTCTGATATGGACATCACAATCCGACCCATCGCCCGCATGAGAAGCGACTTCCCCACCAAATTCGGTATTCCAAGGCAGAGCGGCCTTGTGGAAGAACTCCGCTCCACCATCGTCTTTGAACCGGAATTCCGCAATCCTGACACCCTGCGAGGCATCGAAGGCTTTTCCCATCTGTGGCTGATCTGGCAGTTTTCCGAAGCGGTGCGGGATAACTGGTCTCCCACTGTTCGTCCGCCTCGTCTGGGCGGCAACACCCGCATGGGCGTGTTCGCCACCCGCTCCCCTTTCCGCCCCAACAATTTGGGGCTATCCTGCGTCAAACTGCTGGGGGTAGAGCATACCGGGGATCAAGGCACCGTGCTTCATGTAGCTGGAGCGGATCTGATGGATGGCACGCCCATTTTCGACATCAAGCCCTACATCCCATACAGCGACAGCCATCCCGGCGCCGCAGGCGGCTTTACGGACACCGCCTCGGATTTTCTGCTGGAGGTTCTATTCCCGGAGGAGCTGCTGGCGCTCCTGCCCGCCGACAAGCGGGATGCGGCAAAGGCCGTCCTTTCCCACGACCCACGCCCCAGCTATCAGCGCAAGCCCGGTCGGGTTTACGGTCTGGACTTCGCCGGGTTTAACATTCGCTTTACGGTGGATGGCGATACACTCACCGTCCAGACAGTCGAAACGCTATAAAAAACTGCTCCACGAAAGTGGAGCAGTCTTTTTAAGTAAAGGGGTTATGAAGAATTAGAACTCCTTCTTCTTGCTGACAACAGCAACCAGACCAGCGGTAGCAGCCAGCAGAGCAACGGAGACAGCAGCCAGGCTCATGTCGCCGGTAGCGGGGTTCATATCCTCACCATTGACCAGAACGGTAACCTTGTTGTTAGCAGGATTGAACTTTACAACGACATCAGTGGCCTCTTCCAGAGTGAAGACGATGTTGCCGTCAGCATCGCCGTTGCTGATAGCGCCCCAGCAGTTGTCCCAGCTGCCGCCGGTAACCTTCAGCTTGTGCTCGCCAGCGGGAACAGCGGTATAGGTGATGGTCCAGATGCCATCCTCGCCCTTAGTCATCTTGTTCTCAGCAGCAGCAGGATCCCACTCCTTGTTGTTGCACAGAGCGCCGGTGCCGGCAACGTAGTAAGCGTCGATGACAACCTCAGGCTTCTCCTCGGGCTGCTCTTCGGTCTGGCCACCGTCATAGGAAACAGAAGCCACATCATACTTGCCGTCATCGCCCATAACGCAGACCAGCCACACATCCTTGCCAGCCTCGACAGTGGTGTCGTCAGTCTGGTCAACGTTACCATTGGTGCTGACGATAAGACCGGTCACCCAGTTAGGAACCTCGATCTCGTACCAGTCACCATTCAGGGTCATCTTCTCACCAGGCCATGCGGAGAAAGCGTTGTTGGTGCCTTCCCAAGCCCACAGGCTGGGCTGAGCCGCGCCCTCGGGCATCTGAACGTGAACAGTGATGGTGTCCTCAGCAGCGAAGGCAACCACGGACAGGGCGCTGACGCACAGCATCAGAGCCAGAACGATAGCGATCATTTTCTTCATAGGTTTTTCCCTCCTGTAATTTTATCGCTGGTATCACTATAACACCACTTCCTTTTAAAGTCAATTCCAGCCCCAGATCATCGAAACCGTTTCTACATTTTAGCCAGTTTATGTGTTCATTTTTTGTTCATTCTGCCACCTGATTTTTAGCAAAATGGAGACACAAAAAGCCGCCTGCTGACAGGCGGCTTTTTAAGAGTTATTTCAGCACTTCATCAAAGCGGAAATAGCGCAGGGTGTTATTGTAGCTGATATTCTCCACCATCTGCCCCAGGTGCTTCATGTCGGCGGGATACTCCCCATCCTCCACCATTCGGCCAAAGAGGTTGCACAGGATGCGGCGGAAATACTCATGCCGGGTATAGCTCAGGAAGCTGCGGGAGTCGGTCAGCATGCCGTTGAAGGTTCCCATGGCACCCAGGCTCATGAGACTGGTCATCTGCGCCTCCATGCCAGGCTTATGATCGTTGAACCACCAGGCCGAGCCCTGCTGCAATCTACCGGGGATGGGGCTGTCGGACTGGAAGCAGCCAATCAGGGTACCCACCACGCCGTTGTCAGAGGGGTTCAGGGAATAAACGATGGTCTTGGTCAGAGCATCGTTCATCTCGTAAGCGCTGAGCAAGCGGGACAGGCCCAACGCGTTGGACGCATCATTGATGGCATCGAAGCCGGTATCGGCTCCCAGCTTGCCGTACATCTTCCGGGAATTATCCCGGATGCAGCCGAAGTGGAGCTGGTTGACCCAGTCGTATTTCTTATACTCCTTGCCGACAGACAGCAGCAGAGCCGTATGGTAAGCAAGCTGCTCGTCCCAAGTGATGCCCTTCCCTGCCTTAGCGCGCCGGAAAATATCGTTCAGCTCATCCTCAGTGGCCTCCACATAGAAGGCATAATCCAGACCGTGATCGGAAGTGCGGCAGCCGTGGGCTTCAAAGTAGGCGACGCGTTCTGCCAGCGCCCTGCGCATGTCGTCCATGCAGTTGATCTCATAGCCCACGACCCCCTCCAGCTTGGCAAGGTACTGGGGGAAATCCGGCTTGTCAGCCCGCATAGCCTTGTCCGGACGGAATGCCGGCAGAACCACCGCAGGCATGGTAGGATCCGCCGCCATCAGCTCATGCCAATGCAGATCGTCCGCAGGATCGTCTGTGGTGCAAAGGAGCTTAACATTGGACTTCTTGACAATGCCCCGGGCAGACATATCAGGCTGTGCCAGAATCGCGTTGCACTTTTCATAGATTTCCATGGCATTGTCGCCGGTCAGGGGCTCATATATGCCGAAGTAGCGCTGCAGCTCCAGATGCGTCCAGTGGTAAAGAGGATTGCCGATCAGATTTGGGATGGTCTCCGCCCATTTCTGGAACTTCTCAGCCAGCGTGGCATCACCGGTGATATAATGCTCCGCTACACCGCAGGAACGCATGGCGCGCCACTTATAATGGTCGCCGCCCAGCCAGACCTGGGTGATCGATTCATAGCGCTTGTCCTCATAGATCTCCTGAGGATTGATATGGCAGTGGTAATCAATGATAGGCATAACCGCAGCGTGCTCATGGTAAAGCTGCTTGGCGGTTTCCGTCTTGAGCAGGAAATCCTGATCCATAAAGGGTGTCATTGGCAATTCCTCCATTTATAATTTTTCTTTTATCATCATATCAGTCCAGTTCCTGATTGTCAAGGCAAGGATGCCCATTTTATACAGAATGTAGTCCATTGAACCCATTTATTCTGGTTATTATGCTCAATTCTTCATTGACAAAATGGCATATTCACGCTATGATATTTCTGTAGCAATATAATATCAGGCTGCTATGCAGTCTAAGAAGGAGCTTACATATTATGAATGAATTACAGAAGCGCGTCAGCCAAATCGGCGTTGTGCCTGTTATCAAGCTGACCAATCCACAGCGTGATGCCGCTCCTCTGTCCGACGCCCTGTGCGCCGGCGGTGTCCCCATCGCTGAGATCACCTTCCGTGCTGCCGGTGCGGATGAGGCCATGCGCATCATGCTCGAGCGTCACCCCGACATGCTGGTAGGCGCTGGCACCGTTCTGACCACCGAGCAGGTAGACAAGACCATCGCCGCGGGCGGTAAGTTCGTTGTCACTCCCGGTCTGGATATCGAAATCGTCAAGTACTGCCAGGACAAAGGCATCACATGCTTCCCCGGCTGCACCACCCCCACCGACTACCACGCCGCCTATAAGCTGGGGCTGGAGGTTTTGAAGTTCTTCCCCGCTGAGCAGTCCGGCGGTCTTGCCAAAATCAAGGCTATGGCCGCTCCCTTCTCCATGTTCAAGGTCATGCCCACCGGCGGCATCTCTCTGAAGAATCTGGCTGAGTACGCAGCCTGCCCCGTGATCTGTGCCTGCGGCGGCAGCTATATGTGCCCCGACAAGCTGATCAGCGAAGGCAAGTGGGATGAAATCACCGAACTGTGCAAGAAGTCTGTTGAAGTCGTCAAGGAGGCTAGAAAGTAATGGCAAGAATCGTAACCTTCGGTGAGCTGATGCTCCGCCTGCAGCCGTACAACTACGAGCGTTTCGTTCAGTGCGATCATGTGGAATTCACCTTCGGCGGCGGCGAAGCCAACGTCGCCGTTTCGCTGGCAAACTACGGCATGGATGCCGCTTTCGTCAGCAAACTGCCCGCTCACGCCATCGGTCAGGCTGCCGTCAACTCCCTGCGCCGCTACGGCGTGGATACCTCGCTGATCGTTCGCGGCGGCGAGCGTGTGGGCATCTACTTTAATGAAAAGGGTGCCTCTCAACGTGGCTCCGTCTGCATCTATGACCGCGCCCACTCCGCCATCCAGACCGCCGATCCCGGTGATTTCGACTGGGACAAGATCTTCGAGGGCGCTGACTGGTTCCACTTCACCGGCATCACCCCCGCACTGGGTCCCAATGTGGTTCAGATGTGTATCGATGCCTGCAAGGCTGCTAAGGCTCGGGGCGTGAAGATCTCCTGCGATCTGAACTACCGCGGCAAGCTGTGGACCCGCGCCCAGGCTCGCGAGGCTATGACTGAGCTGGCGCAGTACATTGATGTGTGCATCTCCAACGAAGAGGATGCGAAGGACGTATTTGGCATTGAAGCCGAGAACACCGACATCTATGGCGGCAGTCTGAACCACGAGGGCTACAAGTCCGTAGCCAAGCAGCTTGCTGACAAGTTCGGCTTTGAGATGGTGGCCATCACCCTGCGGGAAAGCCATTCCGCTTTTGACAACGGCTGGAGCGCCATGCTGTACAACGTTGCCAAGGATGAGTACTGCTTCTCCAAGAAGTATGATCTGCACATCATCGACCGTGTCGGCGGCGGCGACAGCTTCGGCGGCGGCCTGATCTACTCCCTGCTCTCCGGCAAGGACACCCAGGCGGCTGTTGAGTTCGCAGTCGCAGCTTCCGCGCTGAAGCACTCCATCGAGGGTGACTACAATATGGTCACCGTACCCGAGGTGGAAAAGCTGGCCGGCGGCGACGGCTCCGGCAGAATCCAGAGATAAGAAACACGGCCCGGATTTTGTGATCCGGGCCGTATTATACTGTTTTAAGCACCGCAAAGCACCGTCACGGCAGTTACTTTCTAATAAAGAAACAGCAGGTTTCCAAACGGAAACCTGCTGTAACAATTGAGCGAATAAAATCAGCGCTTGCTGAACTGGGGCGCACGACGTGCGGCCTTCAGACCGTACTTCTTACGCTCCTTCATACGAGGATCGCGGGTCAGGAAACCAGCGGCCTTCAGGGAAGCGCGGTACTCGGGGTTCAGGGTCAGCAGGGCGCGGGAAATGCCGTGACGGATAGCGCCAGCCTGGCCGGACACGCCGCCGCCTGCGACAGTCACAACAACGTCAACCTTACCAACCATGTCGGTGGTGACCAGAGGCTGATTGACGATCAGCTTCAGGGTGTCCAGGCCAAAGTAGTCGTTGATATCGCGGCCGTTGATGATGATGGAGCCGGTGCCATTCTCATAAACGCGGACACGAGCCACGGAGGACTTCCGGCGGCCGGTGCCGTAGTAATACTTCTTCTTGCTCTCGTACATAGTGTGTTACCTCCAATTACAGGGTCCAGGCTTCGGGCTTCTGGGCAGCGTGGGGATGCTCAGCGCCTTTGTACAGGTGCAGACGGGTCATGGCGGTGCGGCCAATGCTGTTCTTAGGCAGCATGCCCTTAACAGCCAGTTCCATGGCGTAGTCGGAGCGGTTCTCCATCATGATGCGAGCCTTGGTCTCCTTCAGGCCGCCGATCCAGCCGGAAACACGGTAATAGGTCTTCTGCTCCAGCTTCTTGCCGGTCAGGATGGCCTTGTCGGTGTTGATGACGATGACGAAATCGCCGCAGTCAACGTTGGGGGTGAAATCGACCTTGTGCTTGCCACGCAGCAGATTAGCGACAGTGACAGCGGTACGGCCCAGGGGCTTGCCGGCAGCGTCGATAACATACCACTTGCGCTGCAGGGTCTCCTTCTTAGCGAGTGTAGTGGACATATGCGTTCCTCCGATTAGGTTAAAATATTTTGACAAATTCAGGCGCAGGGAGTACAATGTCTCCAAGACGCTTGATTTTTATACCACACCAAAGTTCAAATGTCAACAACATTTTTGAGAAAATTTATAAAATCCGGTTTGTACTCTCAAATGCTCTTAAATACTCTCGTTTTCTCTTAAATGCTCACATTCGATTTTAGCCGGTTTCAGGAGGAAATCTAACAATGCAGAAACTAATGGGCCTTGTCCGCCGGTGTGTGGACGATTATGATATGCTACAGGAAGGAGACAAAATCGCGGTAGGTGTCTCCGGTGGAAAAGATTCGCTCGTTTTGCTGGTGCTTCTGGCCGGACTGCGTGAGTATTTTAATAAGCCTTTTGAATTAGAGGCCATCACTATCGATATGGGGCTGGGGATGGATTATTCCGAGGTTGCGCGGCTATGCGAGCGGATGAATGTACCGTATCATATCGTCAAGACCGAGATCGCTCCCATCATCTTTGAACATCGCAAGGAGAAAAACCCCTGCTCCATGTGCGCCAAGATGCGCCGGGGCGCTTTAAATCAGGCGATTCTGGAACGAGGATTCAACAAACTGGCGCTGGGACACCATTATGATGACGCGGTGGAGACTTTTGTCATGTCCCTGATCTACGAGGGACGGATCAGCTGCTTCCAGCCGGTCACGAATTTGGATCGCACCGGCATTATACAGATCCGCCCAATGCTGTATATCCACGAAAAAACAGTGGATAATTTTGCGGTGCGCAAGGAACTCCCTGTCATCAAGAACCGCTGTCCGGTCGATAAGGCCACCAAGCGCGAGGAGATCAAGCAGCTCATTTTTGATCTAAGCAATACCTATCCTGACCTGAAAGAACGGATCTTTGGTGCCATGCAGCGATTCCCTCTGCCGGAATGGGAGCCCCATGGGCGGTATAAGCGCCCGAAGGATGGGGCATAATCCTTCCGTGAGGAGGCGGAAAAACATGGTAAAAGGTATTTCCCGACAGGTAATCGTGGTACACAGTCCGGATCCAAAGCTGTTCGAACAGGCAATCTTTATTTTAAAGGACGACGTTGTGACGCAGGGAATCACAGATGAGCTTCTGCTGAAAGAAGCGCAGCAAGCCGTCCGCGGGTCGATGCGAACCGAAAAAAAGAGGAAGCTCTCCATGTACGGTCCGGTTTGGGCGGCAGGCGGAGCCGCACTGACAGGGCTTGCATGGCTGATCACATCTGTGCTGTGACTTGCGGAACGTCCAGAACTGTGATATAATCGCATAATCAAAACAGGAAAGAGAGAAAATCCATGCGGATCGGAAATATAGAGATCAAGAACCCCATCGCTCTGGGCCCCATGGCTGGGGTAACAGACTGGGCATTTCGGACGATCTGTGCTGAGTTGGGCGCGAATTTGACGGTCACCGAGATGGTCTCCAGCCGTGCGCTGGTCTATCAGGATAAAAAGAGCGCTGCACTTCTGCGAAAAAATGAAGGCAGCGTTTGCGGAGCACAGATCTTCGGCAACGACCCGGAAATTATGGCGCAGGGCGCACAGTTAGCGCTGGATATCTCCGGCTGTGACTTTATCGATATCAACATGGGCTGCCCGATGCCAAAGATCGCGAATTCCGGTGACGGCTGCGGGTTGATGCGGACTCCGGAGCTTGCCGGAGAGATCGTTGCGGCAGTCGTAAAAGCTGTCAATGTTCCCGTGACGGTGAAGTGCCGCCTAGGATGGGATAAGGGCAGTATCAATGTGCTGGACTTTACCAAACGGATGGAGGACAATGGTGCGGCCATGGTCACCGTCCACGGCCGTACCCGCAGCATGCTCTATTGCGGCGTAGCCGACTGGGACACCATCACGAAGGTCAAGCAGCAGCTTTCTGTCCCCATCATCGCAAACGGCGATATCGTCAGCGGCGAGGCCGCTGTGAAGTGCTTGAAGCGCACCGGAGCCGACGGCATTATGATCGGCAGAGCATCCTTTGGTGACCCTTGGGTATTTGCGGACGCAAAAGCGGCACTGGCCGGTGAAACGGCGCCGGTTCGTCCCCCTCTGAACAAACGCGTAGATGTGGCAGTCCGTCAGTTTGAGCTGGCGAGAGATGACAAGGGCGAGCATATCGCATGTCTGGAGGCTCGTAAGCATTTTGCATGGTACTTACGAGGCGTTGCGTACAGCAATTATTATAAGGAACAGATTTCGTCCATCAAAACCATGGAGGATGTCTACCGCATTGCCGAAGGCATTCGCCGTGATCTGAAATAAATGGAATGAATGAAAATACCGCCGTTTCATACCCTAACCCAAGAGGTGAGAAGGGATGAAACGGCGGATATTTCTATGTATCTTATTGATAATCGGGTTAACCGTTCCGGCGCGGGCAGAGCCGATCCGGTGGGTGGATTTTGGCGTTCCTTACGAGTCGCTGAAATATGCCATGGATCAGGATATCGCTACGTTTGATCAGGAAAAGCACATCAGCTGGATCGACGCACTATCACTGGCTGCCTGCCGCACCGGCGGAAAATGCGGTCTGACATCGGTAAAGCAGGCAGTTTCTGACTTGAAACAGGACAGCGCTCCAGCGGAGCTTCTGGGCGAAACGTACAAATATTATGATTATTACCACGAATCCTTCACGGCAGCTCTTGGCGGCCTGCTGGGCAGCTATGCCATCGAGGTGGACGGAGAATGGAAACCAGCTTACGGACTGAAGGCCTTCTCCCCCATCGCCGCAGGCTATGGCTACAGCCATTGTTCGGACTTTGGCATGAGCCGCTCCTTTGGCTTTGCGAGAAAACATTTGGGAAATGACCTGATGGGTGGTCTTGGTACCCCGATCGTTGCAGTGGAAGGCGGTGTGGTGGAAGCAATGGGCTGGAACCGATACGGCGGCTGGCGTATTGGTATCCGATCGTTCGATTCGAAGCGCTACTATTATTATGCCCACCTGCAAAAAGATCACCCCTTCGCTGAAGGACTGCAGGAGGGAGATATGGTACAAGCCGGTGATCTCATCGGCTTCATGGGCCGCACCGGTTATTCGGATAAGGAAAATGTCAATAATATAGAAACCGTGCATTTGCATTTCGGCCTGCAGTTGGTATTTGACGAAAGCCAAAAGGAATGCAATTCCGAGATATGGATTGATGTGTATGATATTGTCCGGCTTTTGTCAAGCCACCGATCCAGCATCAAAAAGACAGAAACAGGCTGGAAGCGGGCATATCCTTATCAGGATCTGGACGTGATGGAGTTTCAGTTATAGAAAATCCGGGGCTGCTGCTTCAGCCCCGGATCATGCTTTATGAACTTATGCGATCCCAAGCATTGTACTGCGCGTGATCCGCCCTACAGAGCCATCCTCTTCCAAGCCATGATCCTTCTGGTAGGCTTTGACGGCTGCCTCGGTAGCTGATCCGAAGGATCCGTCAGTGCCTGAACTGCCACAGGGATATCCGTAGCCAATCAACTGTGCCTGCAACGCTTTTACCGCGTTCCCCTTCATCCCCCGCTTGAGTACCGGAAGCTCTACGGTTATGGTTCGCACTGTATCCAGAAAGGTTTCCACATTGGTGCCAGCATGCCCCTTCCAAAACCGTTTGGTCGTCCCCGAGCCAATGTGAACGAAATTTCCTTCCGTATTTCCCTCGTACAATCCAATGCGCCGGATGCCAACGCTTTCCGCGTACTTCGCTACTTCAGCCGGTTTGACTCCCACCACGCGGATATCCGCAGCCATCCCCTTCATATGATGGGATGTCTTTGATCCCCCGACCTTGGCATTATGTGCTTCGCATCGATAACCGCTGTTAATGTTCACCGCTGTGCCAAAATGATCCCTTATCTGCTGCAGCCGTTCAACCAGCACATCATCCACCAGCACTTGACTGCAGCAATTACATTTACAGGCAAACTCTCCTACGCCAAAATTCGTCGACAGCTTCTTGGCGCTTTCCCCACGCCCATACACTTGTACCATTCTTTCATCCCCTTCCAAGATTTAAGCGGATTCATAAAGCAATCCGCTTCAACCTTGCGGTGCAAATATCCCCCGGTTGCCTTTTTTCCTGCAACCATCGGCAAATTTTTTGTATTTCGCATTAAAATAAATGTCACTTTTTCTTTGTCTGGCGACATATATAAGTGAAGGATTCGCGAAAGAAGGTATATCATGAACGTGGACAAACTAAAAGAACAGTTTCGCCAGGACAACGAGCGTGCTGAAACAGCTTTAAACTGCTGTCTGGATGGCAGCAAATGTTCTCCGGAACAAAAAGCTTACATCCAGCAGCTCGCTCAAAGCATTTTTTCAGAAATTCAGGAAATACAGCAATTTCTGATCAACCAGGCCAATCATGATTCTTGCTGAAAAATGAGGAGACTTCCCATCAGGAAGTCTCCCCCATTTTTATAACGATCAGGCAACGTATTTCATGCTGATCCAGCCCTTATCAATGCGAGCCCAGACAGTTCCGTTGACCGTCTTCTTCTCCAGAATGACAACCGTTGCTCCCTTGTAAAGCTGTCCAACGACAGCATTGTTGGTACCGGCACCGGAACGGACATTCAGGCAGATGGCAGTAATCGTGCCAGTCTCCGCCGAAGGTTCATCCGTGCTGCCGACTGTTTCTGTTACGGTTTCCAGCTTGACGTAGCTGCGCATGCAGATCCAGCCTTGCTCACAGCGACCCCAGAGGCGGCCTGCAACCGTCTTCTGCTCCAAAATCTCCACGCGTTCGCCCAGGCCAAGCCAGCCAACGACTGCTCCATCCGGTGTTTTTCGGATGTTCAGGGAAGTGGTCTTAATGACTGTAGCGTAGGTCTTGGTCACGGTGACAGGTTTCTCAGGCTCCGGCTCAGGCTCAGGTTCCGGTTCCGGCTCGGGCTGGGTGGTGCCGCCGATTGTTTCTGTCACAGTCTCCAGCTTCACATAGGTACGCATATTGACCCAGCCGGTTTCACAGCGCCCCCACAGGATGCCATTCACCGTCTTCTGCTCCAGCACCTCAAACCGTTCACCCAAATACAGCTTGTCCACAATCGCTCCATTGGGTGTCTCGCGGACATTCTGTGTGACCGTATTGATGACTGTTCCGTAGGTCTTGGTCACAGTGACCGGCTTCTCAGGCTCGGGCTCAGGTTCCGGCTCAGGTTCCGGTTCCGGCTCGGGCTGAGTGGTTCCGCCAATCGTCTCCGTCACGGTTTCCAGCTGAGCATAGGTACGGATGCAGATCCATCCCTGCTCACAGCGACCCCATGCACGTCCCGCAACTATCTTTTGTTCCAGAATTTCAACACGATCTCCCAGGTAAAGCATACCAACGACCTTGCCATCAGGAACCTCACGAATATTCAATGTGCTGGTCTTGATCACAGTCGCGTAAGTCTTGGTTACCGTCACTGGCTTCTCAGGTTCCGGTTCGGGTTCGGGCTCAGGCTCCGGTTCGGGTTCGGGTTCGGGCTCAGGCTCCGGTTCGGGTTCGGGTTCCGTAACGACATCAGAATAATTCGTGTACTTCAGGGCGATCCAGCCCATGTCAAACTGTCCCCACAGATAACCGTCGCTTTCCTGCGGTTCGCCGATGATTGTGAGCCGATCACCGGTAGTCACTTGTCCAACTACCGGGTAGCTCAAGCCGGGGCCCTTGCGGACGTTCACATTGCTGCCGGCAACCTGAACATCAACCGTTTCAGGCTCCGGTTCGGGTTCGGGCTTTTCCGCACCGTAATCCGTGTTATTCAAGCACACCCATCCCAGTTCAAACTTGCCCCAGAGACAATCATCCGCTTCGTAAGTTGCGGTGATATTCAGCTTATCCCCCTGTTCAACATCGCCGACCACCGCGTAGCTCAGGCCAGGGCCCTTGCGCACGTTGACAGTTTCACTGGTGACCTCCACCAGTGTAGGATCAATGGGGGTTCCCTCGGGGATCGCGGGTTCGACAGGATCCGTGGTCTCAGGAACGCTGGGTGCAGAGGGATCAATCGTTTCGGAAACACTGGGATCTGTGGGTGCAGTGGTTTCGGGAGGAATGTAGTCGGGATCTACCTCCCAATGGGCATACAGCGTTGCATTTCTGGTGCCGGCATCCAGGGCACTCACCTGGTCGCCACTGACAGGATCGGTAAACCAGCCTTGGAATATGTAACCTTCGTAGGTGGCCGTGGGGATAACCGCAGGGGTCTGCTCCACAAGGTAGCCCTGCACATTGTATTCGACAACCGTGCCGCCGTTACCGTCGTAGACCACATAGCCAAAGTTTTCCGGGATTCTAATTGTGTATTCGCCGTTGAGGTAGATATTAGCCTCTGCCATGCGGCGCTTGACATGGGGTATGCTAACGCTTCCTTTGGATTTATTGTAGATGCAGAACGCATAGATCAGCTCGCTCTCGGTCACATCGTTGGTCAGAGCCGCGATCAGCGTGGTTCCCTTGGTCAGATAGCTGGTACCGCAGTTGTATACCAGAGAAACGACGGCATCAAACTGCTGCTGTTCAAATGTCACACTGTTCTTATCTATGAATTGGTTGACCGCTTTTTCAAAAGAAGCTAACACCTTCCGCATCTCAGCATCCGCCTCTTCCTTGGTCATCGGCGTTTGGGTATAATACTCTACCATATCGTCGGGGCATTTTGTGCCATATCCAATAGAGTATCGATTTCCGTCCTTATAAGGGGTGCCGGAGAAGCCCTCATAATTTTTGATAAACGCAATACCTTCTTCACTTGTCTTCATATCCGATGCCGCACGAGTCGCCGGAGCCAGTGCAAACAGCCCCAGCAGCACTGACGCGGCCAAGCACAAGCACAATAGTTTCTTGAACATGACAGTTGCTCCTTTTTTTACAAATTTTCATTAGTAGCATTATAACAAATATTTCTATTCTTTGCAACCCTTTTCACAAAAGACGCTGTAATCTTTGTTACCATTTTTCCATAATGAAAGTTGTATAAATTCAACAAAACGTGGTGTTTTGTCGTAAAACGTCAAATTTGCTTAATTTTTATGTAAATCCTTGGCAGAAAAAGGAAAGCCATTGCAATCCTTTATTCTCTGTGTTAAAATGAAGCAAACCATCAGAGGAGGGATTCCATGTGTGAGTCCAAGCGCGCTCTGATCGCCATGAGCGGCGGTGTTGACAGCTCTGTTTCCGCTCTGCTGACACTCAGGCGCGGTCTGTCCTGCGTAGGCGCAACCATGCGGCTTTTCACCAACGAAATACTGGGCGACGAGCAGGAAAGCACCTGCTGCAGTCTGGATGATGTAGAGGATGCCAGAAGTGTCGCTTTCCGGCTTGGAATTCCTTACTATGTTTTCAATTTCGGCAGTGAATTCCGGCAGAAGGTCATGGACAAGTTCGTCTGCTCCTATGAGCAGGGTCTTACGCCCAACCCCTGCATTGACTGCAACCGATATCTGAAATTCGATGCGCTGCTGCAGCGCGCGCTCACTCTGGGCTGCGATTACGTCGTAACCGGACATTACGCTCGCATCCAGCAGGAAAATGGCCGATACCTGTTATATAAGGCAACGGATGAGAGCAAGGATCAAACCTATTTTCTGTATTCCCTGACACAAGAACAGCTCGCCCACATTCTCTTCCCCCTGGGAGCGCTGAACAAGGCGGAGGTACGGCAGATTGCCGAGGAAAACGGCTTCATCAATGCCCGCAAGCGCGACAGTCAAGACATTTGCTTTGTGCCGGATGGGGATTACATGGCATTTCTGGAGCGTTATACCGGGAAACGCTATCCCGCCGGTGATTTTCTGGATCAATCCGGCACAGTCATTGGACGGCACCGGGGTGCTGTGGCCTATACCTGCGGTCAGCGCAAGGGTCTGGGGCTTGCCATGGGTGAGCCGGTGTACGTTTGCGGCAAGGATATGCAAAAGAATACCGTCACCGTCGGCCCCAACGAGGCTCTGTTCAGACGGACGCTGCGGGCAAACGATTGGAACTGGATCTCCATTCCCGCCTTGGCCGAGCCCGTGCGCTGCAAGGCTAAGGCCAGATCCCGGATGAATGAGCAGCCTGCCACAGTTTATCCGGAAGAAAACGGCTTCGCCCGGGTAGAATTTGACGAGGCTCAGCGAGCCATTACACCAGGGCAGGCTGTCGTCCTCTACGATGGGGATACCGTCATTGGCGGCGGAACGATCACCGAAGCGATTTAACTTCAAAGCCCTCGGAGCCGCGGCTCCGAGGGCTTTCCATATTGCTTCAAAAGAGCCTTTATCAAAGCTTCCTCTTGTTTGATACTGCAGCTCGGCCGTGACCATCCTGCGATCATATCTTTATTCCCGGAAAATACTCCTGCACAAAGTCCACGTTTTCCACCCGGAAGGACTTGCCGTTCAGGTAAGACAGGCTCCCCGCATCGGTGGTAAAGGCAAATGTCAGTTTATAGGAATACAGAGCCTGATAATTGCGGTCAAAGCGCTTATCCAGCTTGCCATATTTGCCGTCGCCCAGCAAAGGGTGCCCGGCGTGGGCAAACTGCGCCCGGATCTGGTGGGTTCGTCCGGTAATCAGCTCACACTCCACCAGTGAAAGCCCCTGGGCGCTGGCCAGCACCTGATAATTGGTCTGGCAGCTTTTGGAACCAGGCTGGGGCGCGTCAGTGACGAACACCCGGTTCTTCTTGGCATCCTTGAACAGATAGCCCCTCAGGCTGCCCTCCTTCCGCTTCGGTGTTCCCTCCACGATGGCCAGGTACCGCTTGTCCAGCTCCCGATCCTTGATCTTCTGGTTCATGACCCGCAGGGCTTCCGCGGTCTTGGCCGCGATGACGATGCCGCCGGTATTGCGGTCGATGCGGTTGCAAAGAGCCGGTGTGAAAGCATTCTCCTCCCGAGGCCGCCATTCCCGCTTCTGGTATAGATAGGATTGGATATGGTCGATCAACGTCCGTCCGTACTCCGCTCCATCGTGGGGATGCACCGCAAGCCCCGGGCGTTTGTCCACAAGAAGGATGTGTTCATCCTCATAGACGATATTCAATTTCGGCACAGCCACTGTCAGGTAGGCGTTATCCTCCCGGGGCTTGTCAAAAAACTCATCATTGATATAAAGCTGCAGCACATCGCCGGTCTGCAGCCGGGTATCCCGCTCGATCCGCTTGCCGTTACACTTGATCCGCTTGAGCCGGATATACTTCTGCGCCAGAGATGCAGGCAGCAGAGGTACCGCTTTGGCTAGGAAGCGGTCTAAGCGCTGACCGGCATCATTTGTGCCGATTTCAAATTCTTTCATACCTGCTGACCCATATTCTGCTCAAAATGGTGATTGATCTGTTCCGTAAATTCCACCGCGGAATTGTAGCCCATCTTCCGCTGGCGGTTATTGATGGCCGCCACCTCCATGATGACCGCCAGGTTTCTGCCGGGGGTGATGGGAATGGTGTACATGGGCACTCTGACACCCAGGATATCCATGTGCTGATCCTCCAGACCCAGGCGATCATACACCTCCTGGGTATTCCAGGGTACGATATTGACCACCATGTCGATCTTCTTGTCCAATCTGACCGCGCCCATACCAAACAGCTTCGCCACGTTGACGATGCCGATGCCACGCAGCTCGATGTAATTGCGGATCAGCTCCGGGGCCGTGCCCACCAGGATCGTACCGGAGATCTTCCGAATCTCCACAGCATCGTCGGCGATCAGCCGGTGACCGCGCTTGATCAGCTCCATGGCGGCCTCGCTCTTGCCAATGCCGCTTTCGCCTATCAGCAGGATGCCCTCGCCGTGAACCTCCATCAAAACGCCATGGCGGGTGATGCGTGGTGCCATGGCGGCGTTCAGGTAAGTGATGATGGACGAAACGATGGAGCTGGTGGCCTCCTTGCTGCGCAGCAGGGTAATGTTATGCTTTTTCGCCATGGCCAGACACTCCGGGTCAGGCTTCTTGTCACGGGAAATGATCAGCGCCGGGATCTTATAAGAAAAAAGCCGGTCAAAGGTAATGGTTCGCTCCGCCGGTGACAGCTTTGCCAGATAGCTTACCTCCACATTGCCCATGACCTGAAGACGCATGGGTTCAAAATGGTCAAAATACCCCGCAAGCTGCAAACCGGGGCGGGACAAATCCGCCACGGTCAGTCGAATCGATTCGTAATCCGTAGCGGCATATTCGATCTGCAGGTCAAATTCCCGCACCAATTCCTTCAGTGGCACACTGTATGTATCGATCACAGTGATCCCCCCTCTTGACAATTTTCCATTATTATACCTTTGCGCCGGTGGAATATCAACATCAAATTAAAAAAAGTAAAAAAATTATAAAAAAATGCTTGCATTTTACAGGAAAGTCTGGTATCATATCAAAGCGCCTGCGAAGGCGTATCTGATTGATTTCAAGATAGGAGGTGCAATGAAATGGCGAAGTGTGATTTTTGTGGCAAGGGCGTGACCTTCGGTATCAAGGTTTCTCACTCCCACAGACGTTCCAACCGTGCTTGGAAGCCCAACGTCAAGCGCGTCAAGGCTGTCGTTAACGGAACTCCGTGCCATGTGTACGCTTGTACCAGATGCCTCCGTTCCAATAAGGTTGAGCGTGCAGTCTGATCCTGTGTACCCAATTACGGCATCGCCAAATGGCGATGCCGTTTTTTGCTGTCTGAATGGGCGTGTTGCAATTTGCAGCACGCCCTCGATATGACTTCCTGTGGAAACCTCGATATACGCCTTCTGCGTTCGATTTGTGCTAACGCACTCGATATGCCCAGCGGTACGAGGGGAAGCTATATCATAATGACCAGGAGCTGTTGCGGAACCTTCATTCTGCAACAGCTCCTTCCTTTTATACTTTAATGATGATCGGCGTGCCATCGATGCCCACACGTCCGCTGAAAACCTCAACAAAGTCTCCGGTCAGGAGGTTTTCATACTGTCCGTCAGGCAGACCGATCTCCACCAACGAGGCATTGCCCTGAACGGAGAAAAGGCCGATCAGCTTTTGACCTCCCTTTTCATGGGTCGCCAGCAGGACATCTCTGGGCAGTGCGGTAACACGGTACTGGCTGTCCGCCAGCAGCGGTTCCTGTTTCAGTTCCGCCAGTCTGCGCAGCAGATCCGTATAGTCCCGCCCGGACTTCCAGATCACATCATCCTTATCGAACAAGCTGGGGCGATGCACCGCGCCTGCCTCCTGCCCGCCATAGAGCAGGGTCATGCCCTTCTGGAAGTACAGGAACGCGGTCCAGTTCAGCAACGCCGTTTCATCAGGAATCGCCTGCGCAGCCCGGGCCACATCGTGATTTTCCAGATAACGCAGCTTCACATAGTTATCCGGGTATGTGCTCTCCTGCCGAGTCACCGCCTCGGCATAAGCGCTCAGCGGCAGCTTGCCTTCCAGATACCCTCGGAAGATGCCGAAAATATCATAGTCATAGGCCGCGTCAAAAGCCTGGAAAATTTCCGAATCGGAGTGAGCCACCAGCCCCTGCCCCCGCAGATAGGACAGGAATTCCGGCTCAACGGACTCACTGAGCCAGAAGCAGCCGGGATGTACCTTCTCCACCTCTTCCCGCGCCTTAAGCCAGAACGCCAGGGGCACCAAAGGCGCCACATCGCAGCGGAAGCCATCCACGATACCGGCCCACATTTTCAGCGTCTCGATCTGGTAATCCCACAGTTCTTTATTGTTATAGTCCAGATCCACGATATCCGACCAGTCGCCCACATGATTGCCGAAGCTGTCGTCGGCCTTATGGTAGAACCACTCCGGATGGTTTTCCACCAGCCAGGAGTCCGGCGAGGTATGGTTGTACACCACGTCGATGATGCATTTCATGCCAAGGCTGTGGATATCCTCCACCAGTGCCTTGAAATCCTCCATAGTGCCGTATTCCGGGTTGACCGTCCGGTAATCGGAAATGGCGTAAGGGCAGCCTAATGTCCCCTTGCGGGCTTTTTTGCCGATGGGATGGATGGGCATGAGCCAAATGATATCCACGCCCAGGGAGCGGATGCGTTCCAGATCTGCCCGAAGAGCCTGAAACGTTCCCTCCGGGGTGTGATTACGGACGTACACGCTGTACATTACCTGATTGCGGTAGGTTTTCAGTGTATTCAGTGCCATGGTCTTTTCCTCCATTACAGATAAGATAAGGAAATTGTAGCACGGATTCTGCCCGCCCGCAAGATGCTGCACAAAAAATGAATGGGGATATTCTGGTCGAAAGCCTTGCTTTTAGGTGAAAAGTTTTGTACAATAGGTGACATAGTTTTTGCAAGTGAGGCGCATACCTATGGCAAACATTGGATTTGATAATGACCGGTATCTGCACACCCAGTCTGAGCGCATCCGGGAGCGGATCGCCCAGTTCGGCGGGAAGCTGTATCTGGAATTCGGCGGCAAGCTGTATGACGATTACCATGCCTCCCGGGTGCTGCCCGGTTTCCAGCCGGACTCCAAGCTGCGGATGCTGCTGCAGATGAAGGATCAGGTGGAAATGGTCATCGCCATCAACGCGGCGGATATCGAAAAGAATAAAGTCCGGGGCGACCTTGGCATCACCTACGACCGGGATGTGATCCGGCTCATCGATATTTTCCGCGGACTGGGCCTGTATGTCAGCAGTGTGGTGCTGACCCGGTACAATGACCAGAGTGCCGTTCGCGCTTTTCAGTCCCGGCTGGAGGGTCTGGGCATCAAGGTCTATCATCACTATGCCATTGCCGGCTATCCCTCCGATACGGCTCACATCGTCAGCGATGAAGGCTTCGGGAAAAATGACTATATTGAAACCACCCGGGAACTGGTCGTTGTCACCGCTCCCGGCCCCGGCAGCGGCAAGCTGGCGACCTGCCTGAGCCAGCTCTATCATGAGCATAAACGGGGCATGAAGGCCGGCTACGCCAAATTTGAGACGTTCCCCATCTGGAATATGCCCCTGAACCATCCGGTGAACCTGGCATACGAGGCCGCTACCGCCGATCTGAACGATGTAAATATGATCGACCCCTTCCATCTGGATGCCTACGGCATGACCACCGTCAACTACAACCGGGATGTAGAAGCCTTTCCGGTGCTGGTGGCAATCTTTGAGAAAATTCTGGGGCACTGCCCCTACAAATCCCCCACAGATATGGGTGTCAACATGGTGGGCAACTGCATCATTGACGACGAAGCCGTCCGGGAAGCCTCCTGCCAGGAAATCATCCGCCGATACTACGATGTGCTGTGCGATCAGAAGCAGGGCAAGATCGGCGATGATGTGGTAAGGAAGCTGGAGCTGCTGATGAAGAAAGCCGGAGTCACCCCCGAAGCGCGCCGGGTCATTGCCCCCGCGCTGGCTCGGGCTGAGGAGACCGGCCTGCCCGCTGCCGCCATGGAGCTGCCCGACGGTACCATTGTCACTGGCCGAACCTCCGACCTGCTGGGTGCCTCCGCCGCCCTGCTGCTCAACGCTCTGAAAGCGCTGGGCGGTATCCGGGATGAGCTGCATCTGATCTCTCCGGTGGTCATCGATCCCATCCAGCACCTGAAGGTGGATCATCTGGGCAACCGGAACCCCCGGCTGCATACCGACGAGATTCTGATCGCCCTGTCCATCAGCGCCGCCACCAATCCTACAGCGGAGCTGGCTATGGAGCAGCTCAGCAAGCTCCGGGGCTGCAATGTCCACTCCACCGTCATTCTGTCCGCCGCGGACGAAAAGACCTTTAAGCGGTTGGGTGTCAACCTGACCTGTGAGCCCAAATACCGGGCATAACGGAATACGAAATGGGACTGCTGCGGTTTCGCAGCAGTCCCTTCGTTTTGAGGATATGGAATGTAAGGTAAAGTGCTATATAGAAGTATGAAGTCCTTTTCTTATTTCGGCAAGAAAAGGACGAAAAGAAGCCGACTTAAGAGGCGCTGAATGTCGCGCTCCCGCGCGCCAAAGACGCCCTCTTAAGGATCTCCCGTCGCGCACTCGGTAAGAAAAGCAGAAGAATACACGCGGCAGGGCGAAAATCGGAACATTTTCGCCTTAGTTTTGTGGCTTCGTCTTGGATTCTGGTTCGCGGGAGGG